>DBGA01000074.1:0-37632 GCA_002295325.1 Ruminococcaceae bacterium UBA866
CTCATGGAGCAAGCGATAAGTTCGACACCGTTAGATTGTGCAAGTTTGATTAAATCTTCAAGGCTGTCGATATTTTTATTTTTCATGACCCCTCTAATCATTTTTGCACCCATTCCGCTCATGTTCATGTTAGATAAACCAAGTTTTGTTGAGCCACGAGGCATCATCATTCCAAACATTTTGGACATAAAGTCCTTTTTCACGGAAATTTTCTCGNNCGAAGAACGTTCAACCCCCAAAATGTGAAGAACATACTAACTTTTCTGCCCATAGCAGCCGCCGCATTTGCAATGATAAATGAGGCGATTGCCTTATCTAAGTCACCAGAGAATACAATGATGTTTTTGCTGTCATTTGCTTTTGTATTGCAGGCAATATCAGGTTTTTCACCTTTTTTAACCCTAGCAATCGATACCCCTTTGCTACTTGTCATACCCTCGTATTCATTGCCGGTTCTACGACAAAATCCTTCAAGGTCGCTTGCAAAAGCAGGATCAGTTGTGGAGATTTCAATGACGTCGCCCACGTCTGCATCACAAATAGCAGCAGACAGTTTTACAATTGGCCCTGGGCATTGCAACCCACAGGCATTTATCTTTATAATGTTTTGACTGTTTTCCACGTTTGTATCAATAATCTGCTGTGTTTCAGAATTAAATCCAATAATGGCTTTTTCTGTGGAGTNNTGCTCCAAAAATGGTATGGTACAATCTGTATCCGCCACTTAAATTGTAAGTGTCAAAGCCATTTTGAGATAAAATCCTTGCTGCAACATATCCACGCAATCCCACTTGGCAGGTTACATAAACTTTCTTGCTCTTATCAAGCTCGCCAAGTCTATCTCTAAGCGAGTCGAGAGGGATATTGATGAACCCCTCAATGTTTCCATTTTCAAACTCCATTGTAGTGCGAGTATCAAGCAAAATTACGCTACCGTCACGAGGAAGGTCGGCGATATCATGCCAATGGAAATTTTTCACCTTATCAGTGAGCAGGTTTTCAATGACAAATCCAGCCATATTAACAGGGTCTTTTGCAGAGGAAAATGATGGTGCGTAGCATAGCTCCAGTTGAGCTAAATCAAAGGCAGTCATCTTTGCCCTAATTGCAGTTGCAAACACATCGCAACGTTTGTCTGCTCCGTCATATCCTACGATTTGAACACCAAGTATTCTTCCAGTTTCCTTTTCAAATATGGTTTTGATTGCCATGTTGACAGCTCCTGGGTAATAACTTGCGTGGCTTGCTGAATAGGTGAAAGACTTGTCATAATTTAAGCCTAGTCGCTTTGCAGTTTTTTCATTTACACCAGTTGTTGCAACGGTCATATCAAAGACTTTTAATATTGAAGAGCCTTGTGTTCCTGTATATTTAGAGTTAATTCCACAAATGTTATCGGCTGCAATTCTACCTTGCTTATTGGCAGGAGAAGCAAGTGGAATAAAGGCTTTTTGTCCAGTTACAAAGTCGGTAACTTCGATAACGTCACCAACTGCATATATGTTTTCGTCAGAGGTTTGCATATTATCCAAAACGATAATTGAGCCACGCTCGTTCACCAAAAGCCCTGCAGTTTTTGCTATAGAGCTTTCAGGGCGCACTCCTATTGCCATAATCAACATATCTGCTTGCGTTTCACCTTGAGTTAGTGTAATATTTAGGCTGTCACCGTTGTCTGAAATAGACTGTACAGCATTTCCTAAAATGAGGTTTACGCCCTTACTTTGAATGTGATTATGAACATCACAAGCCATATCATAGTCAAGAGGTGCAATTACTTGGTTTGACATTTCAACGATGGTAACGCCAAGTCCAGCACTATGCAAATTTTCCGCCATTTCAACACCGATATATCCACCGCCTACAACAACAGCACTCTTTGGCTTGTTGTTTTTAATATAGTCGGTGATTTTATAAGTATCAGGAATATTTCTCAGAGTGAAAACTTTATCAGAATTAACACCCTCTATATTTGGTTTAATAGGCTCAGCTCCCATAGATAAAATTAGCTTATCGTAACTCTCAATATAGCTATCTCCAGTATTTGTATTTTTTACGGTAACAGTTTTTGCCTCTTTATCAATGGAAATGACCTCGCTAAAAATTCGCACATCTACATTAAACCTTGCGTTAAAGCTTTGTGGAGTTTGCAGAGTGAGCGAGGATTTTTCGGTAATTTCTCCACCGATGTAGTAGGGTAGACCACAGTTTGCAAAGGAGATATATTCTCCACGTTCAAACATGATGATTTGTGCAGTTTCGTCAAGTCTGCGAAGCCTTGCAGCAGCAGAAGCACCGCCAGCCACACCTCCGACGATTAATACTTTTTGACTTTTGTTCATACATACTCTCCTTTTTTATGTTATAATGTTTGCAAACAAACATTATAATTTTAATGGCACTGCGAAATTTGACTACGTCAAAACCACAGATTGCCGATTATATCAACGCTTACGCTTACGCTTATGATATAATATTTGCAAATAAATATTAATAATTTAGTTTAATGGGGTGAAATAATGCTAAAAGATGATGATGTAAAACTTTTAAGTTCAACACTGACGTTTTGGAACCAACTTGCTATCAATGAAAAAAACCTGATATTAAACAACGTTACTATAATGAAATACGGTAATGGGGATAATATTCATAGGGGCAGTAACGATTGTATCGGTGTAATACTGATAAAAAGTGGCACATTGCGAACCTATATCTTATCCGATGAGGGGAAGGAAATCACATTGTATCGCCTCTATGCAGGAGATGTGTGTATGCTTGCTGCTTCCTGTGTGATCAAAAACATTACCTTTGATGTACATATTGATGCGGCGCAATCGAGCGAGGTTTTAATCATTAATTCAGCTATTTTTGCACAGCTCATTAAACAAAATATATATGTTGAAAACTTTGCCTATAAAACAACCACTGATAGATTTTCTGATGTGATGTGGGCAATGGAACAAATTTTATTTATGAGCCTTGATCGCCGTATGGCAATATTTCTAATAGATGAGTGTGCAAAAAATAACTCGAACACCATAAATCTGACCCACGACCAAATTGCAAAATATATGGGAAGTGCGAGAGAAGTTGTTTCTCGTATGCTAAAATATTTTGAAAACGAAGGTGTTGTTGAGATGTTTAGAGGCGGTGTCACGGTTATCGACAAAAAGAAACTAAGAAGTTTTTTGTAATAACAAGCTAACACAAAGTTAGTATAAAATCCAATTTAGTGAGGAGAGTAAATCTCCTCACTAAATTATTTTATTCTTTTATCATTTGTAAGATAGCAGCTTTAGATTTTGCACCTACACTTGATTCTGCAACTTTTCCATCTTTAATTACTACTAGAGTTGGGATGCTCATTACGTTAAATGAAGCTGCAAGTTCTGGCTGTTCGTCCACGTTGACTTTGCCGACCTTTGCATAAGTAACTTCGCCAGCGACTTCGTCTATGATAGGGGATACCATTTTGCAAGGGCCACACCAATCTGCCCAAAAATCAAGTAAAACCGGTTTATCAGATTTAGTAACTTCTGTTTCAAAATTTTCTTTTGTAATTGTTAGTGTTGACATAATTGTTGTCTCCTTTAAATCTTATCTATAATTTAGTATATGTTTTGTTTTATGCTATGTCTCTATTATACCCTATTTTGTAGCTTTATCTGTGAGCAAGTCACAAAGCAATCACTGTGACAACTTAAATTCATTTTTATTAAATTTAAGTAATCCCTCATCACGCATCTTGCAAAGCTCTCTTGATAGTGCACTTCTATCTACACAAAGATAGTCTGCAAGTTCTTCCCTCGAAAAGGGAATGGTAAAGCTATTGTCCTTTGACTTTTCCATTTGAGTTAAGAGGAAAGACATAATTTTTTCTCTTGTAGAGCGTTTTGACAGGATATCTATCTTTTGATTTAACACGATACTTTTACTCGCGATAAGCTTTAACATATTTTCAATCAGGATAGTATGAAAAGCACACGCAGAGGAGCAGGTGGTCACAATTTTTTTGTAGTCAATAAACATCACATCGCAGTCAGCCATGGCTATAACGGTAACAGGGCTTTTTTCAATACCTGCACAAGCAAATATTTCGCCAAAAATTTCTCCACTAGAAAGCTCAGTTAGTATCGTTCTGTTACCCATAATATCTTCTTTTATAACTTGAACTTGCCCTGATAAAACAATCCCAACAGATGAAATTTTATCACCTGCTATAAAAATTATGCTGTCTTTTTTATGTTTTTTTATCTCGGCACTAAGGCATTTTAGTATTGGCTCAAGCTCATTATCATTAATTCGATTGAATAAAGAAACAGATTTAAGTACATTTAAATATTTTTGCATTATAGTTACCCTCTATTTAAAAATAATTTTCTTTGTTGCATTTGCAACTGATTTGTGAATTTAAGTATAGTATAATCCAATTACAATATAAATACTAGGAGGAAATAAAGATGTTAAGAAATATAATTAAAATAGATGAAGATAAGTGCGTAGGATGTGGACTTTGTGCAAGTGCTTGCCACGAGGGTGCAATAGGAATTATAGATGGAAAAGCAAAGTTGTTGCGTGACGATTACTGCGATGGCTTAGGCAATTGTTTGCCGGTTTGTCCTACAAAGGCGATTACATTTGAGCAGAGAGAAGCAGAGGGATATAATAAAGAGGTTGCACCAAAACGATTAGCCGCAAAACATCCAGAAAAACTTGCTTGTGGCTGTCCTGGTACACATTCAAAAACACTAGAGCGTAAAGAAGAAAAAGTTACAAGTGAAAACTTTGCGCAAATAAATTCACAGCTTAACCAATGGCCTGTACAAATTAAGCTTGTTCCTGTAAATGCGCCCTATTTTGAAAATGCAAATTTACTGATTGCTGCGGATTGTAGCGCATATGCGTACGGTAACTTCCACAATGAGTTTATGAAAAATAAAATTACATTGATAGGTTGCCCAAAGCTTGATGAGGGTGATTACAGCGAAAAGCTAACCGAGATTTTAAAACACAACAACGTAAAATCTGTTACAGTTGTAAGGATGGAAGTGCCTTGCTGTGGTGGTCTTGAACATGCAGTAATATCCGCTTTGAAAAATTGTGGAAAGATGGTTCAATGGCAGGTAGTTACAATCTCAACTGACGGCAAAATTTTAGATAGATAATTTAATAAAATACGGGAATGAAGTTTTCCCACGCCAACAGGCAAAATCAAAAAAGCAGTTCAATATTGAACTGCTTTTTTGCCATTCTATAGCATTTCACTTCAAATTAAACTGTACGTTTTTATAATGAAATTTATTTTAATGTGTTATTGACAATAGTGTGTGACATACAGTATAATGTGAGTATGAGGTGATTGAATGGAAAAAATGAATGAAGTCATGGCAGGATTAACCTTAGAGCTTAGGCGAGGAACCATAATTTTGAGCGTGTTAAGCCAGCTAAATGAACCTAAATACGGCTATTCACTGGTGCAAAGCTTAGAGGAGAAAAACGTAATCCTCGACCCGAGCACCCTCTATCCATTGCTGAGGCGGCTAGAAAAACAGGGAATTTTAAAAAGTGAATGGGAAACAACTGGCACAAAGCCACGGAAGTACTATATTCTGACCGATTTTGGCAAAGAGGTTTATGAAAAGCTATGTGGGCAATGGCTTGAAATGGTGGCTAGTATGGATAGATTGATGAACGGAGGAAATGCCAATGGATAACAATTATGTTGAAAGTATAACCAAACGGTATGTCTATGATGTGGTAAGGCGTTTGCCACAAAATCAACGGCTTGATATTGAAAAGGAATTGCACACGTTAATTGAGGATATGCTTTGTGAGAGGATAGGGGATAATCCCCCAACAAACAAGGATATTGACATTGTGTTAATGGAGCTTGGCGACCCAATGGATTTGGCGAATAAATATCGTGATGAAAAGCGTTGTCTAATCTCTGGTGAATATTATGAGAGCTATATTTTCGTGCTAAAGATTGTATTGACTTGCGTAACGCTTGGAATTATTATTGCAAGTTTCGTTTCCTCATACATTAATTTTGCTAACGAGATAAATAATGCTGCTTCTGTGTGGCAAGAGATAGCCAAAAAAATTGCAAGTTTGATTTCTAACGGATTGATAAATTTGTTTTCTGCTTGGACGATTGCGTTTGCATGGGTTACTATTATTTTTGCTGTCATTGAAAAAGGAAAATATCGTGTCATGTTCTACGGGGGCTATGTGGCTGGTGAATGGGCTCCAAACAACCTTCCACAAATTCCTAATGAAAGTGTCGTTATTAAAAAGACTGAAAGTATTGTCGGAATTGTATTTGACATTTTGATAATCATTTTATTTGTATTTGCACCAAAAATTATGGGTGTATGGACTTATAACGGGATAATTCCTCTTTTTAATATGGAAATTTGGGGGAGCATTTTACCTTTATTTGTAGGTTGCTGTGTAATTGGATTAATTCGTAATATCATAAAACTTGTTATAGGTAAGTATGATAATACCGTTATGGTGACCACAATTATCACGAACATTTTAAGTTTNNTCCTTGACACAGGAACAGTTATCTTTAAAACACTAAAAGCAAATAGGATGTTAGCATAAATAAAACCCCTGCATACCAAATGGTATGCAGGGGTTAATATTGTCTGTGGCACTCTTAATCTTCACTTACAAAAATTTTCTCGCCAGCCTCTTGCTCATATTGGTTTTTATATAGAGTAAAGTAATATCCCTGTTTTCTAAGCAGCTCCTCATGTGTACCCTGCTCGATAATCTTACCGTTTTTCACAACCAAGATTAAATCTGCTTTGCGAATAGTGGAAAGTCTGTGTGCAATCAAGAATGAGGTGCGGTTGTTTAAAAGGCGAGATATTGCATACTGTATTTTTTGCTCGGTTTTAGTATCAATTGAGGAGGTAGCCTCGTCTAAAACGAATATTTTAGGGTTAGCGAGCACTGCACGGGCAAAGGAAATAAGTTGTTTTTCACCAGTGGAAAGCCTGTCGCCACTCTCGCCAACATTGCTGTCATAACCATTTTCCATAGCCTCAATAATTTCATGTGCAGATACAATTTTGCAAGCCTCAATGATTTCCTCATCGGTAGCATCAAGCCTGCCAAAACGAACATTTTCCTTCACTGAACCTGAAAAAAGGTGTGGATTTTGCAAAACATAGCCTATATTTGAGTGTAGCCATAACTGGGAGCGTTCACGATAATNNATAATCAACACCGTCAATTAAAACGCTACCTTTTGTAGGTTCAAAGAAACGACAAGCAAGGTTTACAAGGGTAGACTTACCAGCACCAGTTTCACCAACGATAGCAACAGTCGTTCCCGCTGGAATTTTAAGATTGAAGTCGGTTAATATATATTCTTCACCGTCTGGATACTTAAAGCTGACATCGCTAAATTCGATATCTCCCTTTAGTTCCTCCCAGTTTTGACGTTTAGGTGTGAAGGTATCACCATACTTTTCTATTACATCATCACGGTCTGTAATTGTTGGCTCTGTCTCTAAAAGTCCAGTTACACGCTCAATGTTTGCCTGTGTTGCAACTAAATCAGCCACAATTCGTGCAAGCTGTTGTATCGGCTCGAAAATGCTGACCGCATAGGTAATAAAGGCAGATAGTACACCAAGCTCAATAATTCCGTCCATTACCATATAGCCACCCTGTGCAAGTACAAAGGATACTGCAAGTGAGCTGAAAAACAACACAATAGGAATAAATAGTGCATTTAGCCTAGTAGCGTGAAAAGTAGATTTGTAAAGGTCATTTGTGATAACTGCAAAATCATCAGCGTTTTTGTCTTCAATTACAAGTGTTTTTGAGGTACGTGCGCCTGTAATACCCTCATTGAAGCCACCTGTCATGATTGAGTTGGTTTTTCTGATTTTGCGGTTTATGGTTAGTATTTTCTTTTGGAAATATACCGTTGCAATCGCAATGAATGGGACAACGGTCATAACAAGTAGTGCAATCTTCCAGTTCATAATCAGCATAGCAATGAAAACGCCTATGATATAGGAAGCTGCCCAGAAAACATCAACAAGCCCCCAAGCAAGCATACCGCCAATGCGTGAGGTGTCACTCATAACCCTAGCTAGCATATAACCTACAGGGGTTGTGTTATAATAGGAAAAAGATAGCTGTTGCAGATGAACGAATGCACTTCGTTTGATATCTCTACTGACACTCATTTCAACAAACATTGCAGCACGTGAAAACATAATAACGAAAAACACTTGTGCGAGTAGTATGATAAGATAAATGATTGAAAAACCCGCTACCCCATCAGTCCTGTTTTTAACTATGAAATTATCAATTGCATAGCGTTGAAAAAGTGGGTAGGAAACGTCAACCAATGCACACGATAGCATAAAGACAACAATTAAAGTCATCTGTTTCTTATAAGGTTTTATAAATGGAATGAGTTTTTTCCATACAGAAAGAGAGAATGGGTGGTTGTAATCCTCTTCGTCGATATAAGCCATTAGAAGCCACCTCCTATTTTATTAATTTCTGCGAGTTCGCTTTCAATTGTGCCTTGAATTTCATAAATTTGCTTGTAGATGCCCTCTTGAACAGCAAGCTCATCATGTGTACCTTTTTGCGAAACTTTTCCATCGTCTAAAACAATAATTTGATCTGCGTGCATAAGCGTTGTAATTCTATGGGATATCAAAATTACTGTGCTGTCTCCTGTGTTTGTCTTTAATGCAGATCTGGTTTTAGCATCGGTTTCAGAGTCTACAGCAGAAAGGGAATCATCAAATATCATGATAGGCGATTTTTGCATTAGCATTCTAGCAATAGCAACTCTTTGCTTTTGTCCGCCAGATAAAGTGACACCACGTTCGCCTACAATTGTGTCATAGCCTTTTGTAAAATCGACAATTGTATCGTCAACAGCCGCAACCGAAGCAGAATATCTGATTTGGTGCATATCTTGATGCTCGTCAGCAATGCCTATATTTTCTTTGATTGTCTTAGAAAATAAAAATGGCTCTTGTAGCACAAATCCAATATTTTTTCTTAAATGGTCTAGCTTGATATTCTTGACATCAACTCCGTTAATAGTAATTTTACCAGAGTTTTGGGGTAGGTCATAAAGTCTGTCAATCAGATACATTAGTGTTGATTTTCCAGAGCCTGTGCCACCTAGAATGCCAAAGGTTGTTCCTGCTTTTATTGTAAAGTTAATATCTTTTAAAACAGGGTTAATACCGCTGTAATCAAATGAAACGTTGTCAAATACAATGTCACCGTCCATACTAGGTTCTACTGCACTCTCGCTGTCATGTTCTTCCTTTTCGTTTAGAATTTCGCTCACACGAGTAAGCGAAACTCCTGTTTTACTCATTTCAGATAAAATTCTGCCAAATGCTCTAACCGGCCAAACAAGCATAGAGTTATATGCTATAAACAGCATATATTCACCAACGGTAATTGAACCGTTTATAGACTCGAAGATACCAAAGATGATGATGGCCATAACCTGTAAGCTTGAAGCTAGGTCGCCAACACCCCAATATGCTCCGAGTACATAACCAAGTTTTATCCAAAGCGAAGAGAAGAAGTTGTTTTTTGTATCAAAGCGTTCAACTTCATAGGCTTGCCTGCCAAAGGCACGGACAACACGTACTCCGGTAAAGTTTTCTTGCACCATGGAAGAAAGGTCACCCTCTGCCTCATCTGCAGCTTGAAATCGTTTAGAGATTTTTGCGTAGAAAAGTCCAGAGTATGCCATAATTAGTGGGATAAAGCAAAGAGCAATGAGGGAAAGTTTTATATTCATTGCAAACATAAGAATAAGGGAAAGTACGATTAAAAATATAATTCTAAGCATTTCCAATAGCTGATTGGCTACAAAGCCCCTGATAACATCAACGTCCGCGGTGCAACGTTGAATAGTGTCGCCGGTTTGGTTTTTAACGTGCCAGCTGTAGGGTAAGCGCTGTATGTGATGATAGAGATTATTACGCAATTTTGTAATCATACTTTCGGAAGATTTTGCCATAGTGATTCGGCTTATGTAGTTGAATACACCTGATAGAATAGGCAAAATCATTGCCACAAACGCACATATAAATAGGTTTGAGCGGAGATACTCACGTCCACCGACCAATTCAATCCAATTTAAAATAATTGTTGGTAATTGAAAGGGGTCTTCTCCTATAACGGAGTCAACGGTAACCCTGATTACCTGTGGCATTAAGTAGTTAAAAATTATTGCTAGTATAGTGGTGATTCCAGATGTGAGAATGAGACATCTGTAACCTTTAGACAAGGAAAATAGCATTTTCNNGTTTTTTTGTATTCATATATTACCTCTCTTGTTTGGGTGGTGATAATGATGTGTGTGTGTTTAGCTTGTCAAGACATTAAATCAAATTGCTGTATTCATATACTACCTCTCTTGTTTTGGGTGGAACAATGATATGTGTTTTTAAGCTTGCCAAAACATTATATCAAATATTATAATGTAGTAAAAGAGGTTTAGGAAATTTTTCCTAATTTTATATATAAATTTACTGTTTTAACACAAAATATGCGTTTATAAAGCTGTTAAAGCTTCATAAACGCAAGAATAATGAGTAGCACTCCACCAATCCACGATAAATCACGCTTTATGATGGTAGCAATTTTCTTTCCAATTGCAGACCCTAGTATGACCGCCAGCATGGTGGAAACAATCGATAGAATGAGAATTTCAATAACATTGATGTCAACAAGCCCTGCTCCAAAACCTACCCCAAGTCCATCTAGGGACAATGCAATTGCAAGTGAGGTTGCTTCGCTAGGAGAGAGTCTGCGTGATTGGTCTTTATCAGCAACTCTGCTATCTATGTAGATTTGTAGGATAAATTTAATGTCAAACAGGGTGAAACTTAACTTTTTATGTTTACTCTGATGACGCTTTATAAATGCTTTTAGTGTGCTGTCAAAAAGCTTTACGATGCCCAATATGAGCAAAATTAAGAAACAGAGTATACTTGTTACGCTTTGGGGGAGATAGGGCGATATTAAACCACCAATAAAAAGGGAAATTCCAAGTGTGGTTGAACAGATTAAAGTGATAACGAGTAGTGAAGAAAATGGAATTTTTATTTTATCTGTTCCATAGGCAAAGCTTGCGACAAAGGCATCTATTGAGAGTGCAATAACCAAAATGAATGCGTGAAATAATGAAATTAAGTTAAAATTCAAAAGACACACCGCCTTAACTATTTATCTCATTCTACTCAAAAAATAGCCAAAGGTGACAGTTTTGCCTGATTTCACATCAATTACGGTTTAATTACTAATTGATTGGTCTAACAGTATCAAATAAATGTCAACAATTACAATCAAAAAAGGAAAAACAGCGTTCACATATTTAAACTGTGAATGCTGTTATTTGTATAAGAAACATCTATTTACTTGCTTTGTATTCTTCCAGTTTCTCGTTGTATTTTTGTCCTGTCAACTTGAAGTAAATTAAAAGTCCAAATGAAATTCCCAAATAAGCTAGGATGAAAATACCCATAAATACGACCCAGTAGGATAGTTGTGTGGTGTCAAACCATTGAAAAAGATAAGCAGCGGTGCTTAGGAGGATAAAAAACGGTACAACGAAGAGAGCGTTTCTGTAAACATATTTTAATCGTTTTATCAAATCTTCGCTGAACGCAAACCATTGTAGAATAGCACAGATAAATGAAACAATAAGCATTTGCCAAAGCATAGCCATTTCAATTGTTTTGTGTTCAAAAAAGAAACTTAATATTAACGCTACAATTAAATACGCTGTAAAATTAATACAAGCGGCTATCTTAATATAGACTAAAGACTTTAATAATTGCCCAAATTTACTCATGATATCACCTTCTCTTATAAATTTAGTTTTTGTTTGATGTATGGAACATATTGTCTTGATATGTTTAACTTTTCGCCATTTTCAAGCGTAACCTCAAGTCGTCCGCCAAAATCTGGCATAAGTGACTTAATTTTTGCAAGGTTTATTACCGTTGACTTTGATGCTCTGAAAAAGTCGTTAGAGGACAGCTTTTCTTCGAGCTCATAGATCCTAAGTTGCGTTTCGTAAACTTCATTTTGGGTATAGATAAAGGTTTTTTTATCTACCGTATCGCAATAAAATACATTGTCTGAATCAATGATAAAGGTTTTATTGTCCTTTGTTCCAGTCAGTTTGTGTTCATACACTCTTAGGCTTGCAATAATTTTCAACACATGTTCGTCAGTACTTTTACAGTTGATAATGATTTCTGTGTCCGATAGGTTACTGTTTTCGTTAATTGTAATTTTCATACTTCCCACCGCCTTGCTGTTTTGTAGCTACAACCATAGTATATGTCAAGTTTTGACGCAGTACAATAGTTTTTAACTATCATGCTAATAATAGTAACTGATATGTATATTTTTGATTGTAAAAAGTAGTTTATATTTATATTTGAGAGTGTTATAATATGAACAACTAAGCAAAACTATAATGCCACATGAAAAAGGAGTACAGCAATGGAAGATACAATTAGACTGGGAAAGTATAGGCACTTTAAAGGCAATGAATATGAAGTTTTATATTTGGCAAGACATAGTGAAACCCTTGAAGATATGGTGGTTTACCGTGCGCTTTATGGAGAATTTGGTGTGTGGGTAAGACCGGCATCAATGTGGAATGAAAATCTTGAGCATAGCGGAGTTATTGTCTCTCGATTTACTTATATAGGAGAGCAAAATGAATAGAGCAGATTTGATTTCATATTGCAAGAGCTACGAGAATGTTTATGTGGACAACCCATTCCATGATGAAACTGTGCTTGTAAGACATAATAAAAACAAAAAAGCTTTTGTTTTTATTATCAGACATGAGCAAGAAACATTTGTAAATCTCAAATGTGAGCCTGAAGAGTCGGACTTTTTTAGACAAAATTTTTCTTTTATTATTCCCGGATATCATATGAATAAGCAACACTGGAATACCATAAAGCTATCACAATGTTTTGACGAGGCGGTACTCTTTGAACTCATTAACAGGAGCTATAAACTCACGTTGAAATAGGCACTATTCCCATATAAGACAATGTTTTGTAAAAGTATATAGGTGACATTTATAATTGTGCAAAGTCTATAATTATGGTATGATTAACATAATTAATTTATAATAGATGTAAGGTGGGAATGTATATGGTGCTCGAAGAAGTCAGACAAGAAATAAATCAAATTGATGAAATAATGGCAGAGCTTTTTGAAAAAAGGATGAAAGCAGTTGAGCAGGTAATTGGCTATAAATTGCAAAATAATTTGCCTATACTTGATTCATCAAGGGAGCAGATTGTGATTGCTAAAAATCTTGCTTACATAAAAAATGATAGCTATAAACCCTACTATGAGGATTTTATTAAAAATACAATGGAAATTTCAAAGCAGTATCAACGACAGCTTTCAAACAACCAAACAGTAGGTTTTCAAGGCACTGAGGGTGCTTTTTCCCATATTGCACTCGGACGTATCTTCAAAGGAGCAAGCACTAAATCATTTGCAACATTTGAAGAAGTTTTCAAGGCGGTAGAGTCTGGCGAGATTGCTTGTGGAATTATTCCTTTTGAAAACTCATTTACTGGTGAAGTGGGAGAAGTGTTCGACCTTTTATATAAATACGATTGTCACATCAATGAAATTTACGATTTGAAGATAAGCCACAATCTACTTGGGGTAAAGGGCGCAAAACTGTCGGATATCAAACAGGTTTACTCTCATCATCAAGCACTTAGCCAATGTGGCGATTTCTTTGACAAACATAGCTTTGAGCTTGTTCCATACCCAAATACTGCGCTTGCCGCAAAATATGTTTTTGAATGCAACGACAAATCAAAAGCGGCTGTAGCATCAAGTGAAACTGCCCAAATTTACTCTCTTGATGTGTTAGCAAAGGACATCAATACAAGTGCCGAGAATACTACAAGATTTATAGTAATCTCAAAAAAGCTAAAAACAACGGGCAACCGATTTAATCTGCTGTTTACGGTGGAACACAGCACAGGAAAACTTGCAAATGTCATGCAGATTATCGGAAAATATGGATTTAACATGGAGAGCATAAAGTCAAAGTCACTTCGTGATATTCCGTGGCAATATTATTTCTACGTTGAACTTGTTGGTGATTGCCAAAGTGACGAGGCAAAAGAGATGCTTTGTGAGCTCAAAGAAAATTGCAAGGAACTAAAACTGCTCGGAGTTTATTCAAAATAGGAGGGATTTCCTTGAAACTTCACGTTTCGTTGAAAGATAAAAGCTACGATATTATCCTTGAACGTGGTGCGTTAGACCATGTTAGTGATTATATCAATTTGGATAGAAAAGTGCTTATTATAACTGATGACGGTGTTCCGACACAATATGTTGACAGATTGCTTGCTCAATGTAAATATGGCTTTGCCCAAACTGTAAAACAGGGTGAGGGGGCTAAAAGTTTCAACACTTTTGAATTTCTTTGTTCAAAACTATTGGAGTTCAGCTTTTCAAGAAAAGATTTGGTTATCGCACTTGGTGGCGGCGTAATGGGTGACTTGGCTGGTTTTGTTGCCTCATCCTATATGCGAGGAATTGAGTTTTGCAACATTCCCACGACTACCCTTTCTCAAATTGACAGTAGCATCGGTGGCAAGGTTGCAATCAACTTAAACGGGGTAAAAAATATCATCGGTGCATTTTATCAGCCAAGCGTTGTTATCATTGACCACGATACCCTAAACACACTTCCAAAACGTCACTTTAACAATGGGTTGGTTGAGGCTATTAAGGCAGGACTTATTTACGATAAAGCTTTGTTTGAGCTGTTTTTCACAGACAATGAACTTGATATTGATAATATAATCTACCGTTCGTTGCTAGTCAAAAAAGATGTTGTAGAGCAGGACGAAAAANNAAATTTTGGACATACAATCGGGCATGGTGTTGAAAGCTTGTATGGGCTGTCTGGACTTCTTCACGGAGAAGCGGTGGCAATTGGAATGCTGCCAATGATAGAGGATAAAACGATAAGAAAAAGCTTAATGAAGATATATAATAGACTTTTGATTAAGAGCAACACAGACTATGACAAAGAAAAATTGTATGACGTTATGACAAGGGATAAAAAGTCAAATGGATCTAAGATTACAATTGTTAAAGTCAAAGAAATTGGCAAAGCTGTGCTTTGTGAAATCGACAAGGAAGAATTAAAAAATTATATATAGTAACATATATTGGATTATTATCGAGTGAGAAAGGGGACTTGTTTGTCTGTGAAAAGTATATTTGGAGATAGCTTTCAAATTTGCCTGTTTGGCGAATCACATTCAGCTGTAATCGGGGTTGTGATTAACGGAATTGCACCGGGGATTGAGCTTGATTTAGATTTTATTGCAAAACAGCTTGATAAAAGAAAGCCAAAAGGAAGAATTTCTACCAGTCGTGTTGAGGCTGACGAGTTTAAAATTGTAAGTGGCTTTTTTAACGGACGCACTACAGGCACACCTCTTTGCATTATGATTGAAAATAATTCGCAAAAAAGCGCTGATTATGAGGCAACAAAGTCGCTTTTGCGTCCGTCACATGCTGATTTTACTGCAAATGAGAAATATCTTGGCAGTCAAGATTATCGTGGCGGTGGGCATTTTTCAGGCAGATTAACTGCGCCAATTGTAATTGCAGGTGCAATTGCAATTCAAATCCTGCTATCACACAACATCTCAATCGGAACGCATATCAAGGAGTTAAGTGGTATCGTAGATGGTGGGTTATCTAGTAATGCAGATTTGCTTCAGCGTCAAGTTGACCTACTAAATGATAGCTATTTTCCAGTCATCGATAAGATTGCCGGAGAAAATATGACGATTGCAATTAAAAATGCTGCCACTGAGGGCGACTCAGTTGGTGGCATATTAGAAACGGTTATATTAAATATGCCAACGGGAATTGGTGAGCCATTTTTCAATTCCATTGAAAGCAAGCTGTCACAGCTTTTGTTCAGCGTGCCAGCGGTTAAGGGTGTTGAGTTTGGACTTGGTTTTGATATTACTAAACTGAAAGGTAGTCAAGCAAACGATAGCTTTTATATGCAAAACGGCGAGATAAAAACGAAAACCAACAACAATGGTGGTATCAATGGTGGCATCTCAAATTCTATGCCAATCCTGTTTAAAACTGCGATTAAGCCTACTCCGTCGATTTATAAGGAGCAGGAAACTGTAAATATTGAGAGCAGACAAAATGAAATTTTAAAGATAAAGGGTAGGCACGACCCTGCGATTATCCACAGGGCAAGGGTAGTTGTTGACTCAATGGTTGCAATCGGCTTACTTGATTTATTTTGTGAGAGGTATGGTTACTTATGGATGTAAATACAGCAAATTCATATCCATATGGATTAATTGGTGAAAAACTCTCTCACAGCTTTTCAAAAATAATTCATGAAAAGCTTGCCGACTACAATTATAACTTGATGGAAATTCCAAAAGATGAGATTGATAGCTTTATGCAAAAGCGTGAGTTTAGTGCAATCAACGTTACCATTCCCTACAAGCAAACGGTAATGCCATACCTTGATTTCATTGATGAAAGTGCCAAACAAATTGGCGCAGTCAATACGATTGTAAATAAAAATTCCAAGCTTTTTGGTTACAACACTGATTTTACAGGCTTTTTGTATACCCTTAATCACTGTGACATAACCTTAACCGATANNCAAATAGTTCTGATTATGGGGAGCGGTGGTACTTGCAAGACGGTTTTAGCAGTTGCTAAAAGTCAAAATGCAAAAGAAATTATCGTTGCAAGTCGTACAAAGTCAAAAGAAACGATATCCTACCAAGAAGCGCTAAATCGCAATGATATTGAGGTTATAATAAATGCAAGCCCAAAGGGAATGTATCCAAATAATGATGAACAGCCAATTGACTTGAAGGTGTTTTCAAGCCTAGAGGCGGTGGTTGATGTCATCTATAATCCCCTAAATACAAAGCTGTTGCAACAAGCAAAATCACTCGGAGTAAAATATGCCAATGGATTGCTTATGTTGGTTGCACAAGCAAAATTTGCAGCAGAGTATTTCTTGGACACAAAAATGAATGACGATGAAATTAATAAAATTTATGATGAGATGAAAGCAAGCCTTAGCAATTTAGTGCTAATTGGTATGCCTAGTTGTGGTAAAACTATACTAGGTGAGAAAATAGCTTTAATCTTAAATAGAGAATTTATTGATATAGATGCTGTTATATCAGACCGTAGCAATATGACAATTGAAGAGATTTTCAAGCAAAAAGGTGAAGACTATTTTAGACAACTTGAAAAAGAAGTCACTCAGCAATTTGCCAAGAAAAATTCACTTGTCATATCAACAGGCGGTGGTGTAATTAAAAATAGCGAAAATATAGAAAACTTACAGCAAAATGGTGTGATTGCGTTTATCGACCGACCGATTGAAAAGCTGCTTATCGGCAACGGGCGACCATTATCAAACAGCAGCGACCAAATAGCAAAATTGTATCAAGAACGCTATCCAATCTATATCAATTCAAGTGATTTTACAATTTGTAACGACACTTCTATAGAAGATGCATTGCGTAAATTGGAACAATTATTTTATCAGACAAATTAATCTGCAAAAATGCAGATACAATAGATTTTTATAATAGAGTTTAAAACGAGAAAGTAGGTGAACGAGCATAATATGCACCTATTTATGTTGTGTTAGTAAGCGACATGGGTAGGTATTATGCTCTAATATATGATTATTACAATGAGAAAAAACACCCCACAAGCTGAGGTTGATAAAATTATTTCAAGCATTGAGAAAAAGGGATTAAGCGTAATTATGATTGAGGGTACAAACTACAACGTTTTTGGTGTAGTTGGAGATACCTCTGTTTTAGATGACAAATATATTGCATCAAGTCCAGTGGTAGAGAGTGTACAAAGAATTGCAGCTCCTTACAAAATGGCGAACCGTACATTTCATCCGACTGATTCAATTATTGATGTTGCGGGCATAAAAGTTGGTGGCAACGAAAATATCGTTGTCATTGGCGGCCCTTGCTCTATTGAGAGCAAGGAAATCACATTTGAGATTGCAAAAGATGTAAAGGATGCTGGGGGTATCATGTTCCGTGGTGGCGCATACAAGCCAAGAACTTCACCATATGCGTTCCAAGGTATGGGCACTACCGGCATTGATTGGATGGTTGAAGCAAGAGAGACATATGGGCTTCCTATCGTGAGTGAGCTTATGAGCGTCGATAAACTTGATGAATTTGAAGAACATGTTGACCTTATCCAAGTTGGTGCAAGAAATATGCAAAATTTTGATTTGCTAAAGGCATTAGGAAAAGCTACAAAGCCAGTTTTGTTAAAACGAGGACTTGCAAACACAATTGAAGAGTGGATTATGTCTGCTGAATATATTATGGCTGGCGGAAATGAAAATGTAATTCTTTGCGAGCGTGGAATAAGAACCTTTGAAAAATACACAAGAAATACCCTTGATTTGAGCGTTATTCCAATTATCAAACAAAAGAGCCATTTGCCAATCATCATTGACCCATCTCATGCAACAGGTGACTGGAGATTGGTTGAATCAATGAGTTTAGCTGCGATTGCGGCTGGCTGTGATGGTCTTATTTTGGAAGTACACAACAACCCTGAATCTGCGTGGTCTGATGGGGCACAATCACTACTGCCAGAAAAATTCAAGTCATTGATTGAAAAGGGAAAAGCAATTGCAAAGGTAATCGGAAGGGGTATGTAACGGGCGAATTCTACATTTTTAAAGGAGATTATATATCATGAGAGTTAAAGTTTACCCTTCTGGCATTTCTTCCTACATCACTGTCCCACCCTCCAAAAGCATTTGCCACAGGGCAATCATCTGTGCTTGCTTATCGGAGGGTTTTAGTCGGCTTCACAACATTTCCTACTCAAAGGATATTGTTGCTACAATTGGTGGGATGAGGGCACTTGGAGCAAAGATAATTGAACATGATAACTATGTAGACATTGAGGGTATTGGCAAGATAAAAGCCAATACCCCTCTTGCTATTGATTGCAATGAGTCTGGCTCAACGCTTAGATTTTTCATACCAATTTTCTCGCTTTGCAATCAAAAGATAACTTTTTTGGGGCAGGGAAGATTGCTTTCTCGCCCACAATCTGTCTATGAAGAAATGTTTGCAAAACAGGGACTTTTTTTTGAACAATCGGACGATAGAATAACCATAGATGGTACGCTAAAAGCTTGCAAATACGAGCTTTGTGGAGATATCAGCTCCCAATTTATTACTGGGTTGCTACTTGCACTCCCGCTGCTCAGTGGGGATTCTGTCATTAAAATAAAGCCTCCATTTGAGTCACGTTCTTATGTAGATTTGACCCTGCAAACTATGGCTGATTTTGGTGTTGATGCCTATTTTATTGATGACTACACAATCGCTGTCGCAGGCAATCAACAATATAAAGCGACCAACTATAAATTTGAGGGTGACTATTCACAAATGGCGTTTTTTGCTGTTATGGCAGCGATTAAAGGCGAGCTCACTATTGAAGATATGCGAATCGATTCAAAGCAGGGTGACAAGGAAATTATAGATATACTAACGAATTTTAACGGAGATATTAATGTACTTAAGGACAGTTATAATATAAAACAAAGTGAACTCAATGCGAGTGACATTGACCTCTCAAATTGTCCTGATTTAGGACCAATTTTGACGGTACTATGTGCGTATTCAAGAGGAAAGTCCACCATATATAACGCCTCAAGGCTTCGCATTAAGGAGTCAGACAGAATTGATGCAATGGAAACTGAACTTAAAAAACTTGGGGTAAACATATCCTCAACTCAAGATAGCATAACGGTTTGTGGAAGAAGCAAAATGAGCGGTGAGGTTACAGTTTTTGCCCACAATGACCACAGAATTGCAATGAGTCTTGCGGTTTTTGCAACTTGTGGTGAATACCCTGTGACAATTGACGGTGCTGAGTGTGTGGAAAAATCTTATCCTAATTTTTACGAGGATATGAAAAAAATCGGAGTAAGATTGGAGATTTTATAATGAGTTTTACGATTGAATACTGGAACGAAGATAATTATGATAGGCTTCTCTCCCATTTAAAAGAGATTTCAGATGAAAAATATCGTGATTTTCACTCAGGACTAGTGCCAAATAAAGAAAATATTTTAGGAGTAAGACTTCCTCTAATCCAATCCACCGCCAAGGAAATAACAAAGGGGAACTGGCATGAATTTTTGGCAATTGCAAAAGACAACCTATATGAAGAGGTTATGTTACAAGGCTTGGTAATAGGCTTTTCTAAGGCTGATATTGATGAAGTATTGAGCCTTGCGACTGATTTTATTCCTAAAATTGATAACTGGGCAGTTTGTGACAGCTTTTGTGCGGGACTTAAAATGACTAAGAAAAACCAAGTCAAAATGTTTGAGTTTATCAGCGGTTTTCTTTCGTCAGACAAGGAATATGACCTCCGTTTTGCATCGGTAATGTTGCTTGATTTTTACATAAATGATGAGTATATCGACAGGGTATTGAAGATTTACGATAGGATTGACCACGATGGATACTATGTCAAAATGGCGGTGGCATGGGGGATTTCGGTTTGTGTTGTGAAATGCCCTGAGCCTACAATAAAATATTTGCAATCAAAAAATCAGCTTGATAAATTTACTTATAACAAGGCAATTCAAAAGGCAATCGAATCTTTTCGTGTCAATAATGACACAAAAGCTCTTTTGAAAAGTATGAAAAGATAGTATTTTTACCAAGAAATAGAATTAAAAAAGTTAATATATTAGTAATCATATTGAAATTCTAGGAATTAGGATATTATTTAGTTATTTTGTTTGACAGGTCTTAATAACTTTATTATAATAAATCTTAAATTACACACATTAATAGTTGTAAAACCTGAATAAGGAGTGGAAACACATTGGATAAAAATGATGCAATCATTAAAATTGTAGGCCTTTCAAAGACATTTAAAACCAAAAACTCTAGCGTTGAAGTGTTAAAGGAAGTTAATCTTGATATACAAAAAGGCGAAATATTTGGTATCATTGGTATGAGTGGTGCGGGCAAAAGCACCCTTGTTCGCTGTATAAATTTCCTTGAAAAGCCTACAAGTGGCAGTGTCATTTTTGATGGGCAAGACCTTTTTTCACTCTCTCCAAAACAGCTTAATAAAGCTCGTCAATCAATGGGAATGATTTTTCAGCAATTCAACCTTTTGATGCAGAGAACTGCTTTAAAGAATATTTGCTTTCCGCTTGAAATTTCAGGGATAGACAGCAAAACAGCGAAAAAACGTGCAATCGAGTTGCTCGAACTTGTTGGCTTGTCAGACAAAGCAAAAGCGTATCCTGCACAGCTTTCAGGAGGACAAAAACAGCGTGTTGCAATTGCAAGGGCACTCGCAACAAACCCTAAAGTGCTACTTTGTGATGAGGCGACAAGTGCACTTGATCCAACTACAACCAGTTCAATCCTTGCGTTGTTAAAAGATATTAACCAGCGACTTGGGATTACAATAATAATAATTACCCACGAGATGAAAGTCATAGAAGAAATCTGTTCAAGCGTTGCTATTATTGACGATAAACAGATTGCAGAGGTTGGCAAGGTGAAGGATATCTTCACCAAACCACAGTCACTAGCGGCACAAAGACTGGTTTACCCAGATGGGCAAACCAAAGAGCACCATTTTGTGGGTGAGCGAATGTGCAGGGTGGTGTTTGACGGTGGCTCATCATTTGAGCCTGTGATTGCCAATATGATTATGAAGTTCAATGCACCAGTGAATATTATGTTTGCTGAAACAAAGGACATTGAAGGCAAGGCTTATGGACAAATGATTATCCAACTTCCAGACAATAAAGCAATAGCTGATGCTATGCTTTTATATGTTCGAGAAAAAGGTTTGACCTGTGAGGAGGTGAGTGCAGATGTTTGATAAAGCAACACTTGATATGATAGTGATTGGATTTGGTGAAACTCTATATATGACACTTTTTTCAACTGTACTCGCTTATGTTATAGGACTTCCGTTGGGCATACTGCTCACCACCACCGACAAAAATGGAATAAAGCCAATGAAGATAACAAATGCAATACTAAACATCATCATTAACATTGCGCGTTCGGTACCATTTCTGATTTTGTTAATCGCTGTCATGCCTATTACAGAGGTATTGACTGGCACTACAATCGGCTCTAACGCAACAATTGTACCCCTTGTCATTGCGGCAGCTCCATTTATTGCAAGGCTTGTTGAGAGTTCCATTAAAGAAATCGATAATGGCGTTATTGAGGCGGCTCAGAGTATGGGGGGCTCCCCATTACACATTATTTTTAAAGTTATGCTTCCAGAATCAAAACCATCATTAGTTGTCGGCAGTGCAATCGCTGTTACCACAATCTTGAGTTACTCTGCAATGGCTGGTATTGTGGGTGGCGGAGGACTTGGCGCAATTGCAATTAACTATGGCTATTATCGCTATGAAGACGAGATTATGTTGGTTACTGTAGTGTTTCTTGTCATCATTGTCCAAGTATTACAAGAAGTTGGTATGCGACTTGCGAAAATTGGCGACAAACGAAAATAATAACTCACTTTGAAGGAGATAGATATATCATGAAAAAAGTAATTTCACTTATTTTAGTTACAGCATTATCCCTTGCAATATTCACAGGCTGTAAACCAAAGGAAAATACAAATCCCCAAAGCAATGCAAGTTCAAACACTTCCGGGGTAGCTAAAACGACAAAGCTTATTGTTGGAGCATCAATTGTTCCCCATGCAGAGATTTTAAACTTTGCAAAGGACCTTCTATTAGAAAAAGGAGTTGAGCTTGTAGTCAAAGAGTACACAGACTATGTTCAACCAAACCTTGCTGTTAAAAGTGGAGATTTGGATGCAAACTACTTCCAACACAAACCATACCTTGATAAATTTAACGTAGAGAAAGAGGCGAACCTTGTATCGGTAGCACCAATTCACTATGAGCCATTTGGAGTTTACCCAGGAAAAACCAAAGCATTGGCAGATATTAAGGATGACGCAACCGTTGCTGTTCCAAACGATGCATCAAATGAGGCAAGAGCACTGCTTTTATTAGAGCAGAGTGGATTAATCAAACTAAAAGCCAATGCTGGCATCCAAGCCACCGTAAAGGATATTGTTGAAAACCAAAAAAACCTAAAGATAAAAGAGATTGAGTCAGCACAGCTTGCTCGTTCTCTTAAGGATGTTGATTTTGCTGCAATCAATGGAAACTATGCACTTCAAGCAGGGCTAAATGCAAAAACTGATGCATTTGCACTTGAGGCTTCCGACTCTGTATCAGCACAAACTTATGCAAATATTATCGCGGTAAAAGAGGGCAGAGAAAATGATGCTGCAATCAAAGCGTTAGTAGAAGTGTTACAAAGTAAAGCTGTAAAAGATTTTATCACAGAGAAATATGAAGGAACTGTAATCCCATTATAGTTTCGATAATAACAAAAAGACTTAGAGGTATCATCTCTAAGTCTTTTTGTGTATAATTTGGTATAATAAAGTCGAAAATATACGAATTGTATAGATAACTTGTCGGACAAAGTCAGTTTCTTTGTAAGCCTCGCACATATTTGATAGCCATTGTACCTGCTTTTGCACCCTCGTAAACAGCTTTTGCAATCTGTAGCAATCCTCCGGTGCAGTCACCTGCCGCAAAAAGACCAGGAATGTTTGTTTCCATGTTTTCGTTTACAACAATGTTATTTCCTTTTACTTCCGCACCAAGTTTTTTAGCTAGGTCACTGGAAGATGCCACCCCCACTGCAACAAAAACTCCATCGATTTCAATGGTTTCGCCACCTTCAAAGGAAACACTGTCTATGGTATCTTGTCCATTAAATGAAGTGATTTTGCGTTTGTCACATTTTATTTCGCTTGGCAACTCAACGCTTGGCTCTAGCCCGTTTGTGAGCATTGTAACCGAGCCTACTATAGGCAAGAGCTCCATAGCCTCATGCAGTGCATATTCTCCGTTACCTAATACGCAAACATCTTTTTGACGATAGAAGAAGGCATCACATACAGCACAATAACTTACGCCTTTTCCTTCAAACTGTTTTAGTCCCTTGATGTTTGGTGTGTTGCGTGCAGCGCCGGTAGCAATGATGACAACATCACCGCTGTATGTCGCAAGCTTGGTTCTCACCGATAGTTTGCCATCAAATGAGATTGCCATAACCTCGTCATCAACTATGGTGCAGCCTAGTTCTCTTGCCTGCTCAACGCCCACGTCCGCCAACTCGTTTCCAGTTAGTCCAGCTGATACTCCATAGTAATTTTCAATTGCATGAGCCTTTTCTAATGCACCGTTGTCTTTTCCGATTATTGTAGTATCTATATTAGCACGCTGTGTGTATAATGCAGCAGAAATTCCTGCAGGTCCATTTCCGATAATGATAACTTTACTCATAATGTAACTCTCCTATTGCCATTTTGCCGATAGAGCAAAAGGCATATTAAAATATAATTAAACATAGTTTTAGTATATCATATTATGTCAAATAAATCTCTAGAATAAATTAAAATTTGTGTCGAGATACTTGATATATGGTAATTTTTAATGTATATTTGAGGTAGTGGTTACAATTTACATAAAAAGATTACTACAGATTATCTAAAGAAAGAGGGAATTAATTATGTCAAATTTAAAAGGAACAAAAACAGAGGCTAATTTGGCTGCTGCGTTTGCAGGAGAATCACAAGCGAGGAATAAATATACTTTTTATGCCTCAAAAGCAAAAAAAGAAGGTTTTGTGCAGATTGCAAACCTCTTTTTAGAGACTGCTGCAAACGAAAAAGAGCATGCTGAGATTTGGTTTAAACTGCTTCATGATGGCGTAGCTGATACTATGACAAACCTAAAAGATGCTGCTGCTGGTGAAAACTATGAGTGGACTGATATGTATGCAACATTTGCTAAAGAGGCAAAAGAAGAAGGCTTTGACAAAATTGCATTTTTATTTTCTGAGGTAGCAAAAATTGAAAAAGAACATGAAGAAAGATACCTTGCACTTCTTGCTAACGTAGAAAATGAGGAAGTATTCAAAAAGGATGAACCCCAAACATGGAAATGTTCTAACTGTGGACATATCCACGTTGGAACTGAAGCATTAAAAGTGTGTCCTGTTTGCGACCATTCCCAAGCATATTTTGAAATCGAAGCTAAAAATTATTAAGATACAAACCTGATTGAGGTCGCTGTTAATTCAGCGACCTTTTTTCATATCTACATCAATTTAGTATATTATTTTTGAACCTAAAAGATATTCATAAAAAATTACCAAAAAGTAGATATTTGTATGGATTTGCAACCGATTATTACATTGCATACTTTTAATTTCATTGGTATACTTAAACGTGACAAAAATTTAAGAGGACGAGGTGCATTAAAATGAAAAAAATTATATCACTATTGCTTGCAGTCATGTTAATGGTTACAATGCTTGTTGGTTGCGGTAACAAATTAGACGTTACAGTGAACGTTTTACAAGATGGCAAGGTAACCCTTGAAAAGACGTATAAAACCGAAGAACAAACTCTCGAAAAGCTTTTGGTTGAAAAAGCAGAGGATTTGGGAGCTACATTAACTGACTCAGATTACGGTAAATTTGTTGAGGGTATGAACGGCTATAAAGCGGATGCTTCAAAAAATGAATTTTTCGAGGTTTTAGTTGATGATGTATCATCACAAGTCGGAATTGCAGAGATAAAGCTTGAGGATGGAAAAGTATATACATTTAAACTTTCGAAGTTTTAATTAAAAAATGCCTCTCTAAGGTTTAACCTTAGAGAGGCATTTTTAATTCATTGGCTTTACTGTTTGCGTAGCTTTACAATTGAAAATAGCTTAGGCAAACATAAAACAACTGCAATCTCGATAATCATTAAAATCATTTTTGGTATAATGCGTGAGATTAGAAGTGGGAAATATGGTGTTCCTATTAGGATTGACAACCATACTGTGTTAAGGAATAGGTCAACAGGGATGAAAACCAAGGTGATTGATAGAATAATTCTTAAAGGCTTTATTTGTTTATTGTGGAGCAAAAATCCAAATAAAAGTCCTCTCATCATAGCAGATAGGGTGAACCCGAAGAACATTCCGAGCGTTCCAGAGTTTAGCATTACTCCAAGCAAATCCGAGGTTACAAGAGTAAGACTCCCCCAAATTGGACCCAGCGCATAGCCACATAATGCTGCAACAACCATTTGGAAATCAAACTTAATTGGTCCCATAGGCGACGGGAATTCAAAACCTAAATATCTGGCGACAATGATATCAAGTGCGACAAAAAAGGCAGCTGTAACCATTATTTTAATTTTATTTGAAGACATATTACATCTCCTTTCGTTATTGTGTTGTTATTCTATCAAAGAAATTTGGCAAATGCAACAAATATGTTTACATTTCGGTAACTTCATGGACAGTGAATATAAAATAATGTATAATAATATATAATTATAGATAAATTGTAGGGGGGATATTGATGAGAAAAATAATAAGTATGATGCTAGTAGTTGTTTTTGTGCTGCTGGCAGTTATGCCTACCGTTTTTGGCGCAGAAAATCAATCTAATGAGTATAGTTTTTTCATTAGTATCTACAACGATATAGATCATACTAACCCAGTTAAAAACACCAAAATTACTACCAAGGGGACAACCACTGTCCTTCAAACACTTGATTTATTAATAGAGAAGAAAATAATTATGGGTTACTTCTTAAATAACGACACAATTACAGGTATTGAGCTTAAGAATAGTAAAATTGAGATAGAGCCATGGTCACCTGAAAGCCCGCTTTTTTATACAAAAAAAACTACAAGTAAAAAGCAAACTGTCGCCTTACTCAATGAGGTGGTTGAAAATGGCGATATCATTGAATGGATATATGGTTACCCAGTGAGCAAATTGTATGTTCCCGAAGTCGTAGCACAAAGCATACAAGCGCACAAAAGGCCACAAACTACACATTGGACTGATGCCGCACAAAGAGCAATGGANNCCAAATCAAGAGATTAGTGATTTTTACATTGTGGCATTGGGTAGTGTAGGCAAAACTGCTGATGTAAAAAAGGTGAACAGCTTATTGAGTGAAATTCGTCAAACTCAAGTTTACGAATTTCCAACAGCGATTGCAAAAAATATATTATCACTGACATTTTGCGGCTATGATGCGTCAGAGCTTGTAGCACAACTGGTGGGTTTTCCCGACATCACAAAGCAGGGCATATTTGGAGCAATTAACTCTCTGGTTGCATATGATAGCAAGCAATATGCAGTTTCTCCCACTGAACTAAATTCTAGGGAAAAACTTATAGAAACGATTGTGTCAAGCCAACGAGAAACAGGTGGTTTTGGTATCAATCAAAATGCAAAAGATGATTTGGATACTACTGCCATGGCAATAACTGCTTTGTCACCATATAATAATCATGCCGAAATAAAGGCTGTTATTGACATGGCTGTAGAATTTCTAGTCGAAAATCAAACCAAAACAGGCGGCTTTGGTTTTATGGGAGTGGAGTCCTCTGAAAGCTTGTCACAAGTCATAATCGCGCTTTCTTCAATTGGAATTGAAATTGATGATGCACGTTTCATGAATAAAAATAAAAATTTGCTAGACCAGCTTTTAGCATACAAGAATAATGATGGTGGATTTTCCCACACAAAGGGTGAACCAAGTACAGCAATGTCCACAGAACAGGCAATGATGGCTCTTTCATCAATAAAGCAAAATGATAATCCTTATAAGATGATAAGAGAAGTTATAAAACCGCCTCAAACCAAGACTGAAACAATGGTTGAGATTGCAAAAGAACAACCCCTTAGGATATTGGTATTTGTGGTAATTTCAGTTATAATTGTTTTAGCACTTTTGGCTATTTTTGGAATCAGAGAGAAGAAGAAAAGTCGAAAAAGTTAATTTGTTGATTTATTAATTGTATTTTGATATAATGTACAAACACTATACTATTTGATACATAAAAACAATATCAGAATGGAGATATATAAATGGCAGTTAGGAAGTATGTCAAAAAAATTGAGAGAAGCACAATTTTTGTTATAAAGCTTGCCCTTTTCATAAGTTTATTTTTATTGTTCTTTGGGTTGTTTGCAATTGATAATCCCCAAATTATAGGTCAAAACAGGACTGCCGCAATTACGATGACAACCTTCGTTATTTTAGGGATAAGCATGACCGCCGTTTATGGCGGCTTTGCTATTGGTAAGAAAAAGAGCAAGGAAATTATTCCGCCTCTTTCTATTGCTACTTTTATCACTGACTTTGTGACATATTTCCAGCTTAGTATAATGAATGTAAATAGATATAATGAAGCAACATTGACATTTCAAAATATCGGAATGTTCTTTTTGGTTTTCTTATTGCAGATTGCTGCAATCACTCTTTTTGTTTACTTTGGAAATTTTGTTTATTTTAAAATTAACCCTCCCGAGAATTGTATCATTATTTGTACTGAAATTAAGAAGGCTTCAGAAATTCTTCCGAAAATTGGTCGCTATAAAAAACAGTATAAGATTACGGATATCATCACATATCAAAATGAGGATATGAAAAAGTTAATACGCAATAGTGATTCTGTTTTTATCTATGATGTGCCGGCTGAATTCCGCAGTGATATTATAGATTATGCTTATAAGCATTTCACCAATATTTATCTTACCACTGAGCTTTCAGATGTTGTAATAAACTATGCAAAGCCTATTGTTATAGACGATTTATCGATGCTATGCTCAAATATAAAGGATTTGTCCTTTGAACAAAAGTTTATTAAACGTGTGCTTGATATTGTTATTTCGGGATTAGCACTTATTATTTTTAGCCCATTTATGCTCATTGAGGCAATTTGTATAAAGGCATATGACAAAGGGCCTGTTTTCTTTAAGCAACAGCGTGCCACTCTGAATGGAAAACTTTTTGATGTTCTTAAATTTAGAACAATGGTGGTCGATGCAGATAAAATTCAAGGATATCATCCTGCAACGGATCAAGATGACCGTATCACGCCTGTTGGCAAAGTTCTAAGGAAACTTAGAATAGATGAATTGCCACAGTTATTTAATATTTTGGTTGGTGATATGAGCATTGTCGGTCCTCGTCCAGAGCGTATTGAGCACGTTGAGATGTACACCCATGACTTACCTGAATTCAAATATCGTTTGCGTGCAAAAGCGGGGCTTACAGGTCTTGCCCAAATTGCAGGAAAATATAACACTAGCCCTAAGGATAAGCTGATTTTAGACTTGATGTATATCGAGAAATATAGTATTTGGATGGATATTATGTTGATGTTCCAAACTGTAAGCGTATTTTTTAAGTCGGATAGCACAGAGGGCTTTAGTGATGACAAAATGGCTGATTTTGTTAAACAGCAGAGTATGAAGGATAATATAAAAAAGTAAATATATACAAAATTCAATGAAAAACCCCTGTCAATTTTGGCAGGGGTTAATTTTTGCCAAACCCTTGACATATAAATATTAAAAGTGCATAATATGAGTTAGCGTAGGGTAACTCGAAAAATATAAACTCAAAAATGTAAATGTGGAGGAAATATGAAGTCACTTAATGATTTAAAACCTGGTCAAAAGGGCGTTGTAGTTTCAATTGATACGATGGGTGCATTAAAACGCCGTTTGGTTGATATGGGCATTACTCCTGGGGTTGTCATAATGATAAGAAAAGTCGCACCGCTCGGAGATCCAATCGAAATTAACCTTAGAGGTTATGAGCTGACAATCAGAAAGTCAGAAGCCCAAAGTATAAAAATTAAATCTTCGGAGGAACTATAAATGGCTCATAAAATGGCGCTTGCGGGAAATCCAAACTGCGGAAAAACAACATTGTTTAATGTACTTACAGGTTCAAACCAATATGTTGGAAATTGGCCTGGGGTTACTGTTCAAAAGAAAGTTGGAAAAACTAAAATTGGACACAGTGAACTTGTTGATTTGCCTGGAATTTACTCACTTTCTCCCTACACGATGGAAGAGATTGTGACCAGAGATTATATTATCAATGAAACCCCAGAGGTTATTATTAATATCATTGATGGTACAAATTTAGAGAGAAACTTATACCTAACTATACAGCTAATCGAACTGAACCGACCTATGGTGGTGGCTGTAAATATGATGGATGACGTTTTGGCAAAGGGTTGGAAACTTGATAGTGAGAAGCTTAGTGTTCTGCTTGGTGTGCCTGTAGTTGCCATTACGGCTAGACGTGGCGAAAACGTGGATGCTGTCCTTAAAAAAGCAGAAAAACTTGCACATGGTAAGGAATATTATTCTCCTCAAATTACATACGATAACGTAACGCAAAATGCGTTAAATGACATATTAATGATACTTACAGAGCAAAAATATGACAAGACTTTCCCGTTGCAGTTTTTTGCTGGTAAGCTTTTAGAGGGCGACAATGATGCACAAAAAAAGCTTCACCTTACCAAGGATCAAAATAACCGTATAGAGCAAATCGTGAAAAAATATGAGGCTACAAGCGAGTACGGGGATAGGGAGAGCATGCTTGCTGATGCTAGATATAAGTACATTGAAAAGATAGCAAGTCAATGCATCAAAAAAGGCAAGGATGCCAGTAAGCTGACCACCTCAGACAAGATAGATAAGTTTGTTACCAACAGATATCTTGCAATTCCAATATTTCTGCTTATGATGTTTTTAATGTTCACACTAACGTTTGGGCCAATCGGAACGTTTTTAAGTGAATTTGTAGATTATCTCTTTAATGGGTTGCTAGTGCCTGTAGTAGAATCTGGGCTGGATATTGCAGAGGCTCCTCAGTGGGCATATGGGCTTCTCATTGACGCTGCAATTGGTGGTGTTGCTGGAATACTAACATTTTTACCACAAATCACAATATTGTTCCTATGCCTTTCCTTGCTTGAAGACAGCGGTTATATGGCGAGGGCAGCCTTTATCATGGATAGATTGCTTAGAAAACTTGGGCTTTCCGGAAAATCATTCATTCCTATGCTTATGGGGTTTGGATGTACTACACCGGCAATTATGGCGGCTCGAACCCTTGAAAATGAAAAGGACAGAAAGCTCACCATGATGCTTACGCCCTTTATGTCATGTGGTGCAAGGTTACCAATTTATGCTTTGTTTGCAGGTATTTTCTTTACGAAAAATCAAGGTGTAATTGTATTTAGTATGTATATATTAGGAATAATAGTAGCAATCGTAACAGGTGTTATTCTAAAGAAAACTCTCTTTAAAGGCACTGTTGCACCCTTTGTAATGGAGCTTCCACCTTATCGATTGCCTTTGTTAAAATCAATCACAATGCACGTATGGGAAAAATGTAAGGGGTTTATTGTAAAAGCAGGTACAGTTATTTTTTCAATGAGCATCTTAGTCTGGATATTACAAAACTTTTCTCCAAGTCTTCAAATGGTAACTGATTCAAGCAACAGTATATTAGGTCAGTTTGGTTCGCTGATTGCACCAATATTTACACCATTAGGCTTTGGGACATGGCAAGCAACTGTAGCACTACTTACGGGTTTAATTGCAAAGGAAAGTGTAGTTAGTACATTGACAATTTTGTATGCAGCAGGGCAAACAACTGCGCTTTCAACTGCATTAGCAGTTTCATTCACTCCAGTTTCTGCACTTGCATTTATGACATTTACGCTTTTGTATATGCCTTGTATTTCAGCTTTTGTCGTACTAAAAAAGGAAATGAACAGTGGAAAATGGGCAGTGGGCACAGCGCTATTGCAAACCGGAATTGCTTATTTTGTATCGTTGCTTGTATTCCAAATCGGAAGTTTCATAATTAATTATATAGTTTAAAAAGGAAAGGTGGCGAGACGGGCATCTCAATGCTCATCTATATGAGAGAACTTGTAATAGTAATTTGCTTGCTTTTAGTTTTGCTCTCAGTTTATATTGTAACTCGCACAATCATTAAGTCATTAAAAGGAAAAAGTTGTGAGGGATGTAAAGGCTGCAGCATGAAAGATCAATGCAGTTTAGAGAAAAAGAATAGTGAATAGTAAAAAGCCACCCATTTGGGTGGCTTTTTTTTATTTTGTGTCAAGCTTTAGTAGAATTTTCAAATCGTGAATTGCATCGTTTTGAGATAAGAACATAACCGTATCGCCACTTAAAAGCTCGGTATCACCACGAGGAATAATTGTAGCACCTTTACGGTTAATTGAGATGATAACTGCCATGTTAGGCATCTTGATTTCACTCAGCTTTTTACCATGTAGGCGATAGGAGGCTGGCAAAGTAATTTCACATATTGATGCCTCACCATGGTTAATGCTTACAATGTGACGCATACTTCCAGCATCAACCTCGTGCTCCAAAAGCCTTGCGATATTGTCTGTGCTGCTGATAGCGATATCAATGCCAAGTTGACGCATAATTGCAGCGTTCTTTGGGTTATTAACCTTAGCAACTGTTTTTGGAACATTAAAAAGTTTCTTAGCAAGTTGACAGCTTATTAAATTATTTTCATCTTTACCAGTAACGCTTATCAATGCATCACAGCTAGCGACATTTGAGCGTTCAAGTATATCAATTGATGTACCGTCACCACATATGATTGGCACATCTAAATCATTTGCAAGAAAAGAACAGGTAGACTTTGAAATTTCAATCAGGGTTGGACGATGTCCATGTTCAATCAGTGTCTTAGTTAGATAGTAGCCAACCTTGCCACCACCAATAACAACGATATCCATAAAATCTCCCCCTAATCTACGATGTTTGAGATGATAACCTTATCACCTGAAACAAAACGAAGTTTTTGCCCTTGATATAGTGTAATTGAAAAATCTGCGTGAATTACACCATATAATGATTGATTTTCTTCTAGTTCAATATCACTTGCCAAATTGCCAATTAGCGATTTAGGCAGGGTTTGGGTTGTAAAAGTTATCGTGTGTGAGTCGAAGTTAATCGTTTGGGGCTTGTCCCTTTCAGTAAGAGCCGAACGAATAGCAGCAACAGTTATGTTTGTAGGACAAACTGTGTAAAGCCCAAAGTGCGAAAATACGTCTTCACGCTTAGGGTCGAAAATTCTTGCAAGCACTGTAGGAACATTAAATATTTCTCTTGCGAGTTGGCTTACCATAATGTTTAAGTTGTCATCTTGGCTAACTGCCGCAAGGGCGTCACATCTTTCAATTCCAGCTCTTTTTAGAACGTCTTGATCGATAGGAATTCCACAGGTTTTAAAACCTCCAAATGTATCAGAAAGCATTTCGAAACTTTCCTCGTGTTTGTCAACAATTGAAACGTCATGTCCCTCGTGGTCAAGTGAGGATGCCAATCTTGCGCCGACCTTACCACAGCCAACAACAATAATATTCACGCTATTACCTCTTTTTTTTAATTAATTTGGCTTATAAAAAGCCACGCCTACACGTTAAATCTAAATAAAACAATATCGCCGTCTTGCATAACATAATCTTTACCTTGAAGTCCAACAAGTCCCTTTTCCTTTGCAACAGCCATTGTACCACAAGCAATCAGGTCGGTATAGGAAACAATTTCAGCCCTGATAAATCCACGCTCAAAGTCGGTATGAATTTTGCCCGCAGCTTGAGGGGCTTTTGTGCCTTTGGTAATTGTCCATGCACGGACTTCTTGTTCACCAGCAGTTAGATAAGAGATTAAGCCAAGTAAAGAATAACTCTCTTTGATAATTCTGTCAAGACCTGACTCTTTTAAATTTAGTTCTGATAAAAACATTGTTTTGTCTTCAGGCGACATATCGGAAATTTCCTCTTCAATTTTTGCACATATTGGAAGTACGCCAGCATTTTCCTCCTTTGCAATCTCACAAATTTCATTGTAGAACTTATTTGTTTCAATGTTATTTATAAAATCATCTTCAGACATATTCGCAGCGTAAATTACTGGCTTAAATGAGAGAAGCTGCATTGTTTTTACAAGTTGATCCTCATCTTCACTAAAATCGAGGGAGCGAGCTGGCTTTCCGTCTTCAAGGCATTCCTTAATTCTTAGGCAAAGCTCAAGCTCTGCTTGATATTTTTTATCTGACTTAATTAGCTTGTTGCATTTGTCTATACGTCTGCTAAGTATTTCTAAGTCAGAAAAGATTNNTTTATCGTTTCAACGTCACGACGAGGTCCAATTTGACCGTCAACATGGACAATGTTATCATCCTCAAAGCATCGAACAACATGAACAAGAGCATCAACCTCACGAATGTTAGCCAAAAATTTATTGCCCAAGCCCTCGCCCTTTGATGCACCCTTTACAAGACCTGCAATATCAACGAATTCCAAGATTGCTGGCGAGAATTTTTTAGGGTCATATATCGCTGATAGTCTATCTAGTCTTTCGTCTGGAACAGACACAACTCCAACGTNNCTCTGCTCCTGCGTTGGTTATCGCATTAAAAAGCGTGCTTTTGCCTACGTTTGGCAGTCCAACCATACCAAGCTTCATATATATATTACCTCTTTCGAAAAAATTAAATTACTGTATTCGTGCAGAAATTATTATACATCATTTGCAGAATATACGCAAGCGTTTCAGGGGAATGCTAGATTGTATGAAAATCTTTTATATTAATTTCAAATATAACGATATAAAACTTTAAAATTTGTTCACTAATTTATATTTATAAGGGGTATAATTAGAATTATAAATTAGTTACTTTTTAGTACTTTATTCAAAAATAGAAAAACGGAGGACGATATTATGTCACTAGAAAAGATTTTGGTTGTCGATGACGACAAGAACATATGCGAGCTTTTGAGGCTATATCTTGAAAAAGAGGGATACTCAGTAATCTTGTGTCACGATGGTCAAGAGGCTGTAGTGAAATTCAACGCATTAAATCCAGATATGATTTTGCTTGATATTATGTTGCCTTCACTTGATGGTTGGCAGGTATGTCGTGAAATTCGCAAAAAGTCTAACGTTCCAATTATTATGCTTACCGCAAAGGGTGAGACTTTCGACAAGGTTTTAGGGCTAGAGCTTGGTGCTGATGATTATGTTGTAAAACCATTTGATACAAAGGAAATTGTTGCAAGAATAAAAGCAGTGCTTCGCCGTATCTCTCAAACTTCGCACACTGAAGAAGCAAAGGAAGTCGTTTATGATAAATTAATTGTAAACATGACTCGATATGAGCTAAAGGTTAACGGCAAAGTTGTAGATACACCACCCAAAGAGCTTGAACTATTGTTCCATCTTGCATCAAATCCAAATAGAGTTTATACTCGTGACCAGCTTTTAGATGAGGTTTGGGGGTTTGAGTATTATGGTGACTCCCGTACAATTGACGTCCATGTAAAGCGCCTTCGTGAAAAGCTTGAGAACGTTTCAGATAAGTGGGCTTTAAAAACAGTTTGGGGCGTAGGCTATAAATTTGAAGTTAACGAATAGACCAAAAGTTACTAAGGGGGCAAGATAGCCTGTGCAAAGAAGTATTTTTACAAAATATTTTACAGTCTGCGCAACAATGGTCATTTCGAGCATTGTTGTGCTTGGGCTTGTATTTTTGTTATTTATATCACAATATTTTAAGAATGATAAATATAAACTTTTAAATTCCAATGCCCAGCGAGCGGCGGTCACGGTAGCTGAATATTATGAAGAAAACGGCAATCAAATTGATAAGGGAATGCTGTCTAATTTCTTTGAACCAATGGCGCAAAGTATAGAAACTACTTTCTTTTTAGTAGATACAACGGGGAAAACTGTCTATTGTACTGATCTGCCACCCTGTGTTCACACATCATATTTAATACCTCAGACAATCCTAGACTCGATTGGAAGTAAGGAAAATTATGCAGAGGTTGGCAAGCTAGGTGGAATGTATAATGAGAATTCCTATACCGTGGCGGTTCCTGTCAAGCTTTCAGATGGCTCGACACTTGGCTACGTTTTCACCTCCGCTCAAGTTACCAAGCAACAAAATAATTTTATTAATGAGATGCTAAAAATGTTTTTAATCTCATCAACTGGTGTATTAATTGTCACTTTTATTGCAGTGTATTTTGTTTCTATTCAAATGGTTAAGCCACTGCGTCAGATGTCAATTGCGGCTCAAAGGTTTGGCAAAGGTGAGTTTAACACTAGAATAGAGGTTACAAGCTATGACGAAACTGGACAACTTGCTATGGCACTAAACAACATGGCGCAATCTCTTTCTGTTTCCGAAACNNACGAGCTAAAAACTCCTATGACTTCAATCTCTGGCTTCATTGATGGTATATTAGATGGCACCATTCCTCCTGAAAAGGAAAGACATTACTTAAATATTGTATCAGACGAAACCAAACGTCTGTCCCGTCTAGTACGAACAATGCTTAATCTTTCTCGTATTGAGGCTGGCGAAATGAAGATAAATACCAGCAAAATAAATATAGTTGATATCATTTGTCAAACGGTGTTTAGCTTTGAACAGCAAATTGATAAAAAAAGACTAACCATAAAAGGGCTTGACCACGATAAGGTTATGGTTGAGGCTGATGCCGATTTAATTCATCAAGTAGTTTATAATTTGACTGAAAATGCAGTTAAATTTGTTGACGAGGGTGGATATATCGAGTTCAGCTTATGGTCTGAAAATCAAAGTACATTCATAGGTATTAAAAATAGTGGTGCAGGTCTTTCTAAAGAAGAAATCCCTAAGATATTTGAACGGTTTTATAAAACGGATAAATCTCGTGGGTTAGACAAAAATGGGGTAGGCTTAGGACTGTATATTGTTCGTTCTGTGGTTAATTTACACGGTGGAGACGTTATGGTTCGCAGCGTTGAGGGAGAATATAGTGAGTTTGTGTTCTCAATTCCAAATCCCAAATTACCATTAAAGTTCAAAAAAAGTTAATAATTCTACCATAGCTTTTCAAAATTAATTAATTTGTCTAAAACAAAGATAGGATATACTGTTATCATAGGTTAAGAATAATCTTATCTTAATGAATATTACAGCAAAAATTGGAGGGAATTTGATTTATGTACGATGATAAAAATATTCTCGGGAACGAAACCCCAAATAATGATACTGCAGATGTTTCAAAAGCTGAAACTCATAGTTACGAGTATAAGCCAGAAGAAAAAAACACCGCAGAGCAAATTTTAAATGAGAAGTTTAATGCTAAAATTCCAAAGACTGAAGATATTACGGAGTTTAACTCTGTAGCAGGGCAAATACCACAAAATTATCAGCATTCAGCATGGCAAACACCACCCCAAGCACCCCAACCTCCTCAGCAAACTCAATGGACATTTAACGATTACGGGCCAATGTCAACTCCACCAAAACCACCTAAGAAGTCTAAGAAGGTTAAAAAAGAGAAAAAACCTCGTTCGGCTAATTTTGGAATAAAGGTTTTCGCGGTTATTATGACTGTGTTGTTTGTATTGTCTACAGCTGGTTTTGGTGGATACATTGTATATGATTTATACAAATTTGATAATTCGTCTCAAACGGGTAAAGATGATGTAAATAATAATGAAAACA
>DBGA01000074.1:37645-66938 GCA_002295325.1 Ruminococcaceae bacterium UBA866
TGGTGTTGCTGTTTATTCAAAGACAACAGGCTTTCAACTTCAAGGTCAGGGCTCTGGAATTGTTATGACAAAAGACGGCTATATCATTACAAATGCTCACGTTGTTTCGAGTAAGACTGCAAATGTACAGATTGCAAAAATTGAAGTTATACTGAATGATGGCACAACCCACGATGCACAGCTTGTTGGGGGAGATTTGAAAACCGACATTGCAGTGCTTAAAATAAATGCAGAGAATCTTGTTCCTGCTGAGTTTGGTGACTCTGACAAATTAAGCGTTGGGGATAGAGTTATCGTAATAGGAAATCCAAGTGGACTTGAATATGCAGGAAGCTTTACACAAGGTGTTGTTTCTTCATTGAGCCGTAACATTTATATGTCACAGCTTGATTCTGAAGTAGAATATATCCAAACTGATGCAGCTATCAACCCTGGAAACTCCGGTGGCGCATTCATCAATGAGTATGGTCAGATTGTTGGTATCAGTTCTGCGAAGCTCTCAGCTGAAGGCTTTGAGGGAATGGGTTTTGCGATTCCTATCAATAATGCAAAGGATGTAATCGACTCACTAATTAAAAACGGATATGTTTCTGGAAGACCTAAAATTGGAATTCAATACAAGGCAATTCCCGAAACACTAGCTGAGCTTAACGGTGTTCCAAAAGGGTTGAGAATTTATGAGCTTGAAGCAAATTCCGATGCTTTAAAACAGGGTGTTTTAAAGGGCGATATTATCTTTAAAATGGATGGTAAAGAGGTTTATGACTCTACAACAATTAGCGAAGTGCTTAAAGATAAAAAGCCAGGTGATAAAATTGTACTTACAATTTATCGTGTTAATGAAAGCGGAAAATCTTCAACAATTGATATTACAGTAACATTAGGAGAAATGACTCCACAGCCAATGCAGTAAGCATAAAACTAAAATCTCCTGTGATCAAATATGAGCACAGGAGATTTTCTATATGAAGCAGGCAAATAAAGAAAATGTGCAGTGTGGCAGGGCTTTTTTAAAGGCATCAATGCCACCCTATGCCATTTGCCTGCGAATTGTAGGGCTGCTATAGGGTTACATCTTTACATACTATGTTAAACAATAGCAAAAGCTACAACCTTATTAACACATAAAGTTATAGCTTTTTTAAAAAACGACGAATTTAATTTTAAATTAAGAACAGTATATTATATAGTTTAAAAATCGTTTAAAAAATAATTATACTAGGGTAGACAAAAATTGATAGATAAATACTATGGCTGGAATGGTAATAATTGAGGTGATATTGCTAAGGGTAAGTATCTTTGATGCATATGACGAGTCAAGCCCAAACTTTGTAGAAAAAAGAATCGTAGTAACTGCACAAGGACAGGCCGTTGAAACTAAGTTCACAAGGATTAGGTTAGTAGGTAATGGTAAAAATAGATAAATACTCATTGCAATCAGTGGAACCAATATGCAAGACAAAAACACGATATAATAACAGCGAATTTGTTTAAATGCTGAAAAAATATTAGTTTGGGCAAGGCTAACCCCAGTTACTATCATTGCAAGCGGGGTATTGACAGCTGCAATATAGGAAGCACTTGTTTTAAGCACAGATGGAATTGGTATTTTTAGAAAAAATATGAGCATCCCAACTCCTACAGACAAAATAACAGGGGATAAAAGGGCGCTTTTGATTGTCTTTTTATCGGCTTTTCCAGACATCAATATGTAACCATGTGTCCATGATAGAAGATTAAATATTGTCATATATGCGCTGGCGTAAAAAACACCTTCTGCGCCAAATAGAGCGCTGACTAGTGGGAGTGCCATAAAACCACAGTTTGAATAGATGACTGCAAATCGTTCTATCGGGGCTTTTTCCTCGTTGCCTTTTTTCTTAATAAGAATGTAGGAAACAGCGATTGCGATAATGTGGCTTGCAACTCCCAATGCAAAGGCAATGAGCAGGTTTGAGGCAAGAGTATCGTTGTATTCCATCTGATAGGCGTCAATGATAACCAATGGAGCGACAATATAAAGCAAGACATTGGTCATTTGACGATTGCCTGTTACATCAACCAGTTTTGTTTTAAACCCAATATATCCAATAATAATAAGGACAAACATTACTAGCACTTGATTGAGTACTGTTAAAGATAATTCCATTTTTGTTCTCCTTTGGAGTACATTACCCCATTCAACTTACAAACAATTGGCTGTAAAGCATAGAAAAACTGTTCGGGTTGAAGTTTTAAACTACTTGTTTTAAAACAAATGCATTTACTATTATAGCCTATCATTTGGAATATTCAAACAAAAATTAAAATTTTATTGACGTTAGTGATAAAGTTTAGTAAAATAAACTTGGTATAGTATGCAATTTAAGTAAAATATAATATATTCTACAAATAACTATTTACATTTAATGGGAGAAAATATATGATTATAGTATCACCATCTATTTTAGGCGCTGATNNTTAATGATAAGCAATCCAATTGATTATGTTAAAGACTTTGCAGATGCGGGGGCAGATTTAATTTGTTTTCATCTTGAATCATCTTCAAATGTATGCGACACAATCAAGAAAATAAGGGATTGTGGGAAAAAAGTTGGAATTAGCTTAAAGCCCAACACTCCTGCCCAAGCAATTTTTCCTTATATAAATGATATTGACATGGCACTTGTTATGACTGTTGAGCCAGGTTTTGGTGGACAATCCTTTATGTCCGATATGATGAGCAAAATTACAGAGATTAGAGGTTACGCAAACAAATCGGGCCATCAACTCGATATTCAAGTTGATGGCGGGGTTAATTTGGAAACTGGAAAACTATGTGTGAATGCAGGGGCAAACATCCTTGTTGCAGGGTCATTTTTATTTAATAGCGAAAACCCATACGATATGGTTGAGGCACTAAAACTAATATAAACAACCGTCAAGCATTGCAATTGCATCATTTTTAATCAGTTCTTTTGCGTGCTCTTTTACGATTGCTGATTGTATCGTACCTTTGCCGTAAAACTTGCCATACTCACCAATGAGTTTCATGATTTCGCTATCCATTTTAAAGTATGTGTAGAGCAAAAGATAATACTTTTCATCCCAAAGATAGAGTGCACTCTTTAAAATAATATGGCTATAACGAGTCATTAACCTGTTTGACAAAACCCCAAGTAGGTTAATATCCTCTATGACAAAAATAAGAGGGGTGTCAAACCCTGAGTTTAGTTTTTTTTGTGATTGTGTTTCAGTTTTACCGGGGTCAAGTACATTTACATATAAAATACAGCCACCATCTGCATAAGGAAAAGCTTCAATAAAAAGCTTGCCAGTCGTTAGATTTATTTTAACTTCTTTTTTGATTTCGTCAATTAACTTTAGTATTACGCGTTTGGTTTGTGGATTTTTATAATCCATCTCGTCATAGCAAAGGTTATATGCTGTCATATCAATTTTAGACAACAGAACCTTGACGGTTTTATCATCGAGAAGCTCAATTTTCAAATGTATCACACTCCGTCTGTTTTCGGATAATTTAGATTGGTTATACTATAGTATATTAATCTTATTTAAAAAAGGAACTAATAATACTAAATCTTAGTTAAAAAGTCTGTAAAGACATTTTTATTTAAGGCAATACGAAGTATATAAATTTTTACTCAATAAAAAAGAAATGAGGCATATATGGACAATTTTATCCAGTTAGAAATACCCCAAACAGAAATTAAGGATAAAGAGCTGTTTGATTATGCAAAGCAAGACAAGCCAAGCCTGCATAAAGCCAAATATCATAATATTATTATTACGTTGCTTGCAGTAATGGTAATGCCTGTATATCTTTATGGTGTGCATGTAATATATCTTTTATTTACGGGTGTTGTGACAGCGCTCTTAATCGATTTTACTTGTATCAAGCTGATAGGTGGAAAAAAGTTTCAAAAATATGATTACTCAGGGGTAGTAACTGCTCTGGTTACGGTTATGCTAATGCCTGCTACAGTACCTGCGTGGGTTGTAAGCGTTAGCATCGCAATTGGAATTTGTGTTGCAAAGTATCCATATGGCGGTACGGGACATAATATTTTCAACCCAGCGGCAGTAGGTGTAGCGTTTTGTGCGTTATGCTGGCCAGAGCTGGTGCTTCGCTATCCAGTACCATATACTACATATAACTTTCCGAACACAAATGGGGTTCAATATGCACTATCCCCTGCAAGCGTATTAAGGGTTGGCGGTACACCCAAAATTGACTTTGTTGATGTTTTACTAGGTAAATTTTCGGGGCCTTTGGGTGTAACCTGTATGATAGTGCTTTTTACTTGTATGTTCTATCTGATACTTAGAAAGGTTATTTCAAAACGCATTGTATTTTCTGCGCTATTTGTAGTTTGTGTATTTTCACTGTTGTTCCCTCGTGTTATCACGGGGCAAACAACCTCGATATTATACGAGCTGTCTTCAGGTGCATTTATATTTGGTATTGTATTTATGTCCAATGATCCAACAACAACTCCAAAGACAAAGAACGGGCGGATTTTCTATGGCACTTTAATTGGATTTTTTGTTATGATGTTTCGATATTTTGGACAGACAGAGCTAGAGTTTGTTTTTGCTATTTTGCTTGCAAATGTATTTGCAAGTTCGTGCGACAGATATGCAGATTACCTTAGCCGTAAATTTTCACAATTGAAAGTGAAAAAAAAGAAGTTGACCCTGTCGTCAAAATCAGCGAAAGCAGGTGGAATTGATGGCTAAAACATTCTATCAAAAGCACAAAAAAGCGTTTGGACTTTTCAACGGTTTGCTCCTTGGAAATACTGTATTAGAACGTGGATTGGTATTGGCACCTGTAATTGTAGCAAGTTATAACTATGAAAACTCAGTGATTTTAGGGCTTTCATTTATGATAATAACCTTTTTTACTGTACTCATATCTTCCTTTGTACCCAAGCAAATTCCTTACACAATAAGAACCATTATGTATACTCTGCTAGCTTGTGCAATTTTTGTTCCAACAGCAATGTATATGGACTTCTTGTTTCCAGAAACAGTGTTTAGACTTGGTGTATTTTTACCTCTATTGGTGGCAAACTCGTTAATTGTTGTAAAGAGTGAGTCGCGTTTTCATAAACGTAAAATCAGTCATATGATAATTGATTTGATTTGCCACACAATTGGTTTTTTCGTTGTAATCGTAATCGTTGGTGTGCTACGTGAAGTGATTGGAAGTGGCATATTTATGGGCACACAGATAAAAGGCATCGTTAAAGCACCGGCTATATTGTTGCCGTTCAGTGGGTTTATCATTGTTGGTTTCATGGCTGCTTTTGTGAAACGTTTGCAATACAGGCTTGATAATCCTCGCCAAAAAAGGAAGCGGTTTGAGGACAATGAAGCTTAATAAACGTTATAAAGATAAGGAGGCATAAAACCATGAATGGATTTTTGGATATTACAATGAACTTTTTTAAAGATATGCTGACATATTCAATGATAGCAATATTTTTAGAAAATACTATATTTTCAAGAGCACTAGGCACATCAACCTCACTTTTTGTTGTGAGAAAGAATTTTAACGTATTCTTGTTTGGATTGGTTATGACCTTGATTATAACCACGGCATCATTGATAGCATTTATAATAAACCCATTGCTTCAAAATATGGATAACAAATATTACATTGCACCAGCAATCTATGTTGGGGTAATCGGTATGGTTTATATACTCTTTTTGCTTGGAACATCAAAATTTGTAAAAAAACGCAAAGATGAGATTTTAGCAATGATACACGTGAGTGCATTCAACTGTTCTGTGCTTGGTGCATTGTTACTTTCATCAAATAAAAGTGAAATGACACTTGGTGGGTTTTTAGGCTTTGGAATTGGTACAGGTATTGGATTTACCCTTGCTACATACTTTGTGGGATTGGCTTATGAGAAGCTATCAGCCGAAGAAGTACCATATGCGTTTAGAGGTTTTCCGATAACGCTTATTTATATTGGAATTGTTTCACTTGCGATTTATGGGATTATCGGTCATGAGTTGCCGTTTTAAATATAAAAGAATTTTTTGTAAATTATGATGGTATAAATGAATTTTATGCACGAAAGTTTCATGTGCGAAATTAATGCAGGTTTAGCCTGCAGGAGGAGTGGAGTAATATGGCACGACAAAGGAAGGTAATCCGTACTAAGACACTATATAAAAAGAGAAGGATTCCAAAAAGCGTATTAAGTAAGTTTCTTTTTGTAGCTTTAATACTAATACTAATGGGTATTGGTTATATTGTGATGCGTGAATGGTCGGCTCGCTTTGGTAAAGATGCAAATAAGAACATTCCAAGCTCTAACCCTCCCTCCAGTGTTCAAAGCCCATCTGCTCCGGAAAATTCAGATACTTCTTCCTCAAAGCCTGAGGCGGTAAACCCTTCTGCCATTGGTAAAACAGCAAATATTTCAGCCAAAACGCTACTTGATAGCAATGGTAATATTAGTGGGGAGTTAACTAGACTAAAATCTGAGGGATATACAACTGTAGCAATAGAACTAAAGGCTGAAAATGGAATGATTGCTTATAAGTCTGCAAATGAAATGGCTGTAAAATATGGCACGATTAGCGAAAATGCTGTGGACTTAAAAGCAACGCTAAAAGCGATAACCGATGCAGGGTTAATACCAATTGCTCGAATTTCAACCCTAAAAGACCCCAAAGCACCTCATGTATCAAACGAAAATTCCTATGCATACAGCACAAATTTAGAAACCAACTGGCTTGATAACTCTGTTGCAAAGGGTGGAAAGCCTTGGCTTAACCCATATATGGATAACACAAGAAAATATATTAGTGACATTACAAAAGAAATCAGCGATGCTGGTTTTAAGACAATCATTTTAGAAAACGTAATGTTCCCAGATAAAAATACGTTCCAAATGAATACCATAAAGACAACACCCGAAAAACCTGTAATTTTAAATCAGCTAGTGACAGAGGTACAGGCTGCTGTGCCTAATTCAAGTGTAATTAGAAGTATAGATGTAGTTTCTACCACACTTAACAGTGAAAATGGATTTCACACTGTAGTAAATACAATTGCCTCGAAAGATGTAGGAATTCATATTAATCTTGATGCAATTGAGGCTCAAAAGAAACAGATTTGTGAAAAATCTGCAATAGTAGACCAAAACGGTTATAATAAAAATATCACCGTCGCTGAAGTGGTAGGACATTTAATGGAGCAAGCAAAGTCAAATGTAGATGGTAACATTATTCCGATCGTAAGTGCAAAAGATTTTGCACAGCTAGAGCAAGTGTTTAAAGACAAGAAAATTAGTGATTATATAGTTATTTAAAGGAGTATTACAATGTTAGAAATGGATTTGTACAAACAATGGTGCAGAGATGAACTCGATGATATGGATTTATCAAATGAACTAGGCTCAATTAGCGGTAACGTTGATGAAATTAAGGATAGATTTTATCGCGACTTGGAGTTTGGCACAGGTGGGTTACGAGGTGTCATTGGTGCCGGAACGAATCGTATGAATATTTACACAATAAGAAAGGCAACACAAGGTCTTGCCAATTATTTGAATGAAGAGTACGATTCCCCAAGCGTAGCAATAAGCTATGACTCAAGGATTAAATCTGATATTTTTGCCAAAGAAGCAGCAAGGGTTCTTGCTGCCAACGGAATAAAGGTATACATCTATGACAAGCTAATGCCAACACCTTGCCTATCTTTTGCAGTTAGGGAGCTCCATTGCCAAGCAGGCATTATGGTTACTGCATCTCATAACCCAGCAAAATATAACGGATATAAAGTTTATGGCGATGATGGGTGTCAAATAACAATAGAAACTGCGGATAAGGTTTTAAGCTTAATCGGCAAAGTTGATATTTTTAGAGGTGTTAGGCTTGAGGACTTTGACAAGGCTTTGGCAGATGGCGCTATTGAATATATCAAAGCTTGCGTTGAAGAAAAATATCTAGAGAATGTGAAAGCACAATCTATTGACACTGAAGCTACCAAAAATGCAGGGTTAAAAGTGGTATATACTCCCCTAAACGGAACTGGAAATATACCTGTAAGAAAAATTCTTGATATGGTTGGAATTAAAGATGTATTTATCGTGAAAGAGCAGGAAGAGCCGGATGGAACATTTTCCACCTGTCCTTTTCCAAACCCAGAAATTCCTGAAACATTGGCATTAGGGTTAAAGCTTTGCGAACAAGAAAAACCAGACCTGCTACTTGCTACTGATCCCGATTGTGATCGTGTTGGTATCGCAGTGCCAGATGAAAATGGGAAGTATGTACTAGTTTCAGGCAACGAGGTTGGCTGTTTGTTACTTGAATATATTTGCAAGCTTAGAACTCAAAAAGGGACTATGCCTAAAAACCCAGTTGCAGTAAAAACTATTGTTACATCTCGACTTGCAGATAAAATTGCCGCAGATTATGATGTTGAGATTATAGATGTTTTAACTGGCTTTAAATTTATTGGTGAGCAAATTCATTATCTTGAGGAGAAAAATCAAGAAGACCGATATGTTTTTGGCTTTGAAGAGAGTTATGGTTATCTTGCAGGAACATACGTGCGTGATAAAGATGGCGTTGTGGCATCAATGTTGATTTGTGAAATGGCTGCACACTATAAGCTTCAAGGAGTGTCCATTTTAGATGCTATAAAGTGTCTTTACGATAAGCATGGAATATTTGTTCACGAGCAACAAAGCTTTACCTGTGAGGGTTCAGCGGGTATGCAACGCATGAACGAAATTATGCTGTCATTAAAGGAAAACTCACCAAAGACTTTGGCAGGTATTAATGTGATAAAACACTGTGACTATCAGACAAGCATTTGCTATGATGATATAAACTCTACACAAGAAGTAATCAATCTGCCCAAAGCTGATGTTTTGTCTTATGAACTGGAAAATGGAGCGACAGTATTGCTACGTCCTTCTGGTACTGAACCGAAGATTAAGGCTTACTATAATGCGATTGCTAAAACCTCCGATGCTGCACAAAAAATAATTGATACACTCAAGGTTGATTTCACAAAAGTGCTCGGGTTTTAGAAAAAAGACTTGCAATGTTTAGTGTTATATGGTACAATACTATCTTGTAAGATTATAATTTATGAAAGAAGTGAAATTTAAATGAAACAAGGTATTCATCCTGATTACAAACAAACTACAATTAAATGTGCTTGTGGAGAGGTTATTGAGACTGGTTCTACAAGAGGAGATATAAAAGTCGAGATTTGTTCAAAATGCCATCCATTTTTCACTGGCCGTCAAAAGCTAAATGATACTGGTGGACGTGTTGACAGATTCAACAAGCGTTTCGCTATGACTAAGTAATTTAATTGGTTACATCGAATTGTTAATAAGCGATGCAGTTTTCTGCATCGCTTTAGTTTTCATTTTCAAACAAATATTGCAAAAGTGTTGAAAGGGAGTATCATGTTGCAGGATTATAAAACGGTAAAGGCTTATGCACAAGCATCTTTTGTCGAGAAAAAATCTAGGTTTATAGGATACATTACCCCTGTTCAAACAGAGGAGCAAGCCCAAGAGTTTATCCAAACCATCAGTAAAAAACACTTTGATGCCACTCATAATGTTTATGCCTACATTTTAAGAGAAGGGCAGATTAGACGTTATTCAGACAATGGTGAGCCACAAGGCACAGCTGGTATTCCTACTTTAGACGTGTTGCAAAAAGAAGGATTGACTGATGTTTGTGTTGTTGTCACACGTTATTTTGGTGGTATTATGCTTGGTGGCGGTGGCCTAGTTCGAGCANNCTCTGCAAAAATTGCAGTAGATGAGGCTGAACTTGTTAATATGGTGGTTTGTAAGGAAGTTAACATCAAGTGTGAATACTCATTTTACGGCAAGCTTACTTATATTTTGCCAAGCTACAATATCGTGGTAAAGTCTAGCGATTTTGCGAGTGAAGTCGAACTTTCAATTATCATAAGAGCTGATAGATATGACGCTTTTTTAAAAGAACTCACTGAGCTTTCAAATGGGCAAGTAATACCAAATATCATAGGAGAAAGCTACCAGGATATAGATTAAGAAATAAATTTCATGTTTTTGCAGTCGAAAAAGAGGACTTTTTAGTTTTTTGCTGTATATATATAGTGAGCAGATTTTATGACAAGGAGTGAACTTATATGATTAGGGCAGATATAGAAAACATTGAAGAGCAAACCTTGTCTAAATATGCAACCCTTTCTAAAAATACCAAGGGCAGGATTTCACACAGTGAAAAGTGTGACATTCGTACAGAGTTTCAACGTGATAGGGATAGAATTCTCCATTGCAACTCTTTTCGCAGGTTAAAGGACAAAACGCAGGTTTTCTTGTCACCGCAGGGTGACCATTATAGAACAAGATTAACCCATACCCTAGAAGTATCACAGATTGCAAGGACAATCACTCGTGCGTTAAGGCTTAATGAGGATTTGGCTGAAGCAATTGCATTGGGGCATGATTTAGGTCACACTCCATTTGGACACGCTGGTGAGCGTGCAATCGATGAAATTCGCCCTGGTGGGTTTAAGCACAACTATCAAAGTGTGCGTGTGGTTGACCATATCGAAAACTACGGCAATGGAATGAATTTAACCTATGAGGTTAAAAACGGAATTGCCTGTCATTCTGACAATATACAAGAAGCATCCACCCTTGAGGGTAGAGTGGTTAGAATTTCAGACAAGATTGCTTACATAAATCACGATATTGAGGATGCAATTAGGGCAAAAGTTTTGCGAGAAAATGATTTGCCATACGATTGTATTTATGTACTGGGCAGAACAAAAAGCGATAGGATTTCAACAATAATTATGTCCATTGTGAAAAACTCTACTGACGATATCCAAATGGACAGTGAGGTTTTGAAGGCACATAATAGGCTAAAATCCTTTATGTTTGAAGCAGTTTACACAAATCCTATTGCGAAATCAGAGGAATCAAAAGCTATGGAAATTGTAAAGAAACTGTATGAGTATTATCAAGAAAACATAGATAAGCTACCAAGCTTTTATTCAAAGATAATTGAAAAGTTTGGAAAAGAACGTGCGGTATGTGACTATATCGCTGGCATGACAGACCAATATGCGGTTGAGCTTTTTAAGGATATTTATATTCCAAAGTTTTGGTCAAAATAGAAATTTTAAGCTTTGTTCATTTCACATATCGAAATCCAATAACGAAGGAGGCGGTATTATGATTTCAAAAAGCTTTATAAGTCAGCTTGTGTCACAATGTGATATTGAAGATATTATGTCGTCCTATATCGTTATAAAGAAGGTAGGGCGAAATTCCAAAGCTGTTTGCCCATTTCATTCTGAAAAAACACCGTCCTTTGTCGTTTATCCAGACAGCCAATCGTTTTATTGCTTTGGTTGTGGAGCGGGTGGAGATATTATAAGCTTTGTCATGAGGGCAGAAAACCTCGAGTATGTTGAGGCTGTTCGATTTTTAGCCAAACGAGTGGGTGTACAAGTCCCAGATGATGGTGACGATGAAGCATCTCTGATAAAATCTAAGATTTTGCAGATTAACAAAGAAACCGCAAAGTTTTTTCACCAATGTTTAAAACAGCCCTTTGGAAAAGACGCTTACAACTATTTTAAAGATAGAGGACTTTCCGACCAAATAATAACCAGCTACGGCTTGGGGTTTGCTCCAAATTCGTGGGATAGTCTTTATAAGCATTTAAAAGCTAAGGGTTTCTCTGATTATGAAATGTATTCCGCAGCTGTTGTAGCTAAGGGAAAAAGTAATCATTATTATGACCAGTTTCGTAATAGGGTTATATTTCCGATTATTGATTTAAGGGGAAATGTAATTGCATTTGGTGGACGAGTACTTGATGATAGCAAGCCCAAATATCTAAACTCAGCAGACACCCCCGTTTTCAAAAAGAGTAGAAATTTGTTCTCACTTAACTTTGCAAAGAGTGCAACCACGGACAAGCTTATCCTTGCAGAAGGTTATATGGATGTAATTGCTATCTATGCCGCAGGTTTTAAGAATGTGGTGGCTACTCTTGGAACTGCACTCACAGAGGAACAAGCGAGACTTATGTCAAAGTATGCAAAAGAAATTGTCATTGCCTACGACTCTGACGGTCCGGGACAGGCTGCAACGATGAGGGCAATTAACCTTTTGTCTGATGCAGGAATGGCGACTAAGGTTTTACATATGGAAGGCGCAAAAGACCCAGATGAATATATCAAAAAATTTGGTGTAAAGCGTTTTGAAATTCTCATTGATGGTGCTTCTAATGCAATTGAGCACGAGCTAAACGCATTAAAACTAAAATGTGATATGGATACGGTTGGGGGTAAGATAGACTATATTAAACGTGCTATCAATATTTTAGCTGAGGTTAAAAATCCGCTAGAGCGTGAGGTGTATGGTTCGATTGTTGCAGACATAAGTGGAACGACAAATGACACCGTCAAAGCACAAACTGAGGCATTAATTAAGAAAAAGTATGCTGCAAAGGAAAAAAGGGCATGGCGAGACATAGAACTTAATAAGGAAATGGCTAAAGACCGCATAAATCCGCAAAAGATACAAAACATAAAAGAAGCGGTTGCAGAGGAAGGGATTATTGCGTTTTTATTTAAAAATCCTGATTTTTATGAGTATTTGCAGTCCAAGCTTTCGATAGAAGATTTTGTGACTGACTTCAACAAGCGTGTTTTGGAATCGATGATTGAAATTAACAAAGAAAATGGTGATGTTACCATTTCATCACTTGTACCACTTTTTTCACAGGAGCAAATTAATAGTATTTGTGCTATAGTTGCAAAAAATAATGATAAACCTAACACAAAAGATATGTTAGATGATTATATAGACATCCTTATTGAGCATAAAGATAAAATAAAACCCCATGAGGTAAAACTGACAGATCCAAGCGAGATTGAAAAATATCGCCAAAAATTAAAGTTACAAAAATAGATATGATGATTGATGGTTAGAAAAAAGATGAAGGCGCAAGCCAGAGGGAGAGCATTTATGGGTACAACCGAGAAAAAATCTGCGGTAGCAGAGTTGCTTGAATTAGGCAAAACGAATGGTAAACTTACAACGCAAGAGATAACAGATGCGTTGGAGGAACTAGATTTTGATATGGAACAAATGGATAAACTCTATGAGTCACTTGAGAGTCTTAGCATTGAGGTTGTCGAGGACTTCACTCCAGACCTTGACATTGAGTTGGACGCTCCAACAGGAGTGGTAGAAGTACAACTTCAAGCAGAGGGCGTAAATATTGATGACCCAGTTAAGGTTTATCTCAAAGAGATTGGTCGAGTTCCACTCCTTTCGGGCGATGAGGAAAGAATTCTTGCGGAAAGAATGGCAGAGGGTGATATCGAGGCTAGAAAACGTCTGTCAGAAGCAAACCTTCGTCTTGTAGTTAGTATTGCCAAAAGATATGTAGGTCGCGGAATGCAATTTTTGGATTTAATTCAAGAGGGTAATCTAGGATTAATTAAAGCAGTAGAAAAATTTGACCATACAAAGGGCTTTAAATTTTCAACCTATGCTACATGGTGGATTAGGCAGGCGATAACAAGAGCAATTGCTGACCAAGCAAGAACAATTAGAATTCCTGTTCATATGGTTGAAACCATTAACAAGGTTAAAAAGGTATCAAGCCAACTTCTTCACAAAAATGGACATGAGCCTAGTGCGGAAGAGGTTGCAGCTGAGCTTGATATGCATGTTGAGAAGGTTCGAGAGATTATTCGTGTGGCACAAGAGCCTGTTTCTCTTGAAACTCCAATTGGTGAGGAAGAGGATAGCCATCTTGGCGACTTTATCCCTGACGATGATGCACTTGCTCCAGATGATGCCGCATCGCATATCCTCCTAAAAGAGCAGTTAAGCGGTGTGTTATCAACACTCACAGATAGGGAAGAAAAAGTGCTAAGACTTCGATTTGGACTTCAGGATGGGCGCTCACGCACACTAGAAGAGGTTGGCAAAGAGTTTAACGTAACCAGAGAGCGTATCAGACAGATTGAGGCAAAAGCGTTAAGAAAACTTCGTCACCCAAGCAGAAGCAAAAAACTAAAAGACTTCTTAGATTAAAACTATTTGACTTTGTTTAAAAAAGTTTGTATAATATAGACTATAATAGTATTGTATTTAAAATGATGCAATTGAAATATAACAATGAAAGGGGGCTGTGAGTGTAGGTGCTGTTTATCCATGTTGCATTTAGTGCGATATGGGGTGTACCCCGAGGATATTTATCAACTTGCTCGGGCAAGCATCTTGCTCCTAATATGTATATTACACTTGAATCTGATTACGCTGTAAGAATAATCGTATATCTTGCAGAACAAAATAGACGTATAGACGCAAATTCTATTTCTATAAATACTGGTGTTTCTTTGCGTTTTGCATTAAAAATACTTAGAAACCTTGTTGGTAGTGGAATAACGAAATCATTTAAGGGAACACAAGGCGGTTATGAACTGAACAGACCACCTAGTGAAATAACAGTTAAGGATATTTTAGAGGCGGTTGAGGGAAAATACGTTTTTAGTCGCTGTCTTAACAGTGACGTTGAGTGTACAAAACCAGGCAGCTCTGTTTGTAAAACTCAAAAAGCATTCGCAAAAGTTACAAAGAAGGTTTGCGAAATGCTAGAAGAAATTAAGATTTCAGACCTAATGCAGGATACATAAAATCAAAATAATATAAAAAACACATAAACCTATATAGGTTTATGTGTTTTCCTTTTAGGTAGCAACTCTCTCGCTCCGACGATTAGGACAAATGTTGCAAATGCCTTTGAAATCACTTCGTTTGGTAATATAGTCGCAATATAAACCCCGACAAAAACACCGAGTATTCCACCAAGCACTGATTTTACAACAACCTCTTTCATAATTAGCTTATTTCGTATATGAAGTACAATTGAAAGCGTTGCTATGGGCAAGAAAAAAATTAAGTTTAAAAGCTGTGCTTCACGTTGGGGAATATCAGCAATAATGGTCAAATAAAGCAAAAGCACAAAGCCCCCGCCAATTCCGAGGGAGGCAGTTATTCCAGCAAGTAGGCCAACAATAGATAAGATTATATATATCATCTCAATAAAATCCTTATAGCCGAAATTATCATAATAACTCCAAAAATCTTTTTAAGCCACTCGTTTTTAATTCTCACTAGTAGATATGCACCAACAATCGCTCCTAATAGCCCTAATGGAACTGTAATTGAGAGGGTGAAAATGTCTACCTTAACACCATTTATGATGTACATTACCGTACTCATAACACTGATCGGAAGTATGATTGCAATGGAGGTTGCGTGGGAATTTCTCGGCTCAAGTTCGGTGGATTCGAGCATAGGAACAANNTGCCCCGCCTGAACCGAAAAAACCATTTAATATTCCAGCAAAAAAGCCGAGCAGGTAAAATCGCAAAGACTTCATACTATCACCTCGTTTGTAGTCTGATAAAAATCAAAGTGCCATACTAAAAGTATGGCACTAATTTATTCGATTATACGTTTTATAACATATGAGGCAATGATGTAACCTGCAACAGGTGGGCAAAAGCTGATGCTTGCAGGGCTGTGTCGTCCATTTGCGCTACTGCTGATTACAGACATAGGATATTCCGTGGAATAAAGCACTGGAAGACCAGATATGCCCCTTGCTTTGAGCTCATGACGCATTACCCTAGCCAATCCACAACCACAGCCGGCAGTATCTTCAATCGTACCCAATGTAAACTTAGTAGGGTCAAGTCTGTTTCCAGTTCCCATACTCGAAATAATTGGGATATTCCTATTTTTGCATTCAACTGCAAGATTAAGTTTTGAAGAAACAGTATCAATTGCATCTACAATAAAGTCAGGTTTTAGTTCAAAGAGTAATTCTTTTGTTTGGTCATTATAGAACTCTGAAAGTACTTCGATTTGCAAATCAGGGTTAATTGATAAAAGACGTTTTTTAGCAATTAATATTTTACTTTGTCCGATTGTATCGTGTGTGGCAAAAAGTTGACGATTTATATTTGTAATGTCAATTGTGTCATGGTCCATAATGATAATCCTTCCAATGCCACTACGAACAATAGCCTCGGCACAAGCACCGCCGACTCCTCCGACACCCAGCACTGCAACAGTGGAATGACAGAGTTTATTCATGGAAGCTTCCCCTAAAAGCAGGGAAGTACGAGTTGTAAAATCAAATATAATCAAAAACCACCTCTCGTTGTAAATTTACTATTATTTATTCTTTAAGATAACAGAAAGCTCGGACAGATGTCCGAGCTTGAGTTTTTAAAATAATCCACCCTGAAGTCGCATAACTGAGAGAAACCCGCTCTTAAACAAGCGGCGGATAACCTCCTCGTGATATTGAGCTCCCAACATCTGAAAAAACAGGAGGTCTGCATACCAATCACAAGAGTACAGTTTCCTAATAGTAGAGTGTTGAATTTTTACAGCTACACTAACTAAACAAGGTAGAAAGATCTTACAACTGTTATTCTACCACAAAATAATTTAATATCAAGTGGCAAATGATGTTATTCGCCGTAAATTTCTTCTTCAAACATTTGTGAAAGCTTCTCTAAGAATATATTACCAACTCTTTGATATTCTTCCTCGTCATCGATAGAAATCATAAGTTCCTCGTTATTGTCATCCATTTGACTTTTTAGTATAATCAAATCGCCGTCATCCTCGACAACAGCTTCAGGATCATCAAAATAAGGGATTAATGCGAAATATCTCTCGTCATCAAGCTCCATAATATCTAAAAGTTCAAATGTCTGCTCAACACCTTCCTCATCAATGAGGGTATAAATATCAGGGTTTAAATCCATTTCTTCAGACATAACTATAGTCTCCTTTCTCATAAAGCATAAAGGCATATTATGATTTTAACCATTTTTTTTAAAAATGTCAATCATAATAGTTATTTTATATAATATACACAAAATATTAACATGTGTAAACAATAATACTATTGACATAGCATAAAATATATGGTATATTATAACCAAGATGATAACCCAATAATATTTAGGAGGTGTTCCCGATGAACAATGAAGACGCGGTCCCGTTTTTAAAACCAAATATGAAACTGTCACGCGGGAGTGCCAAGTAGCCTTAATTAGGATATCTAGCGGATAGCCAACAAGTTTGGCAAGGGATATTAATTAAAATGATTAGTTGAAATGGCTACGAAAGTACAATTGCCAGTTTGCTGCTTGAGGGTTAAGATATCTTGTTAAATTTTAATAAAGCAGGGAAGAAGGGGTTATACGTTATAATGTGCAGCGTTTATATATAGCGTGACCGTTTCATTGTAAAATACTTAGAAAAGGTGAATCCAATGCAATAGATAAATTGCCATTGAGTATGATTAAAAAAAATAATTGATAAAGGTGAGTCCAATGGTATAGTTAATTCACAATTTTAGTAAAAATGAAAAGGTGAATCCAATGTGCTAAATTATATATCACAATGAAAATTAGGCGTAATTTAAATAGATAATTTGAATGGAGTGAGTCCACCAAAACATTTAGTTTAGGTTAAGAACACAAATTTTCATTAGATTTAAAAATTTAATATTGTAATTAAAGCCTCAGATGAAAATCTGAGGCTTTTTAGTATCTATTATTTACCAGATAAAGTATCAACCCACTGAATTTACTTGTAATCTAGTGGGTTTTAGTGTAAACTAAGAAACACTAAATACTATAAAGTAGGTGAAATAATGGCATTAGATGGTGCGTTTTTGCAAATGATTGCCAATGAAATTAACGAAGATGTTTTAAACTCTAGGGTTGAAAAAATTTCCCAACCCTCAAAAGAAGAGATAATTATTTCACTTCGATTTAAGGGTGGTAGCCGTAAGCTTTTGCTTTCAGCAAATGCAAACAGCCCACGAATTCATTTTACAAACATTCCACTTGAAAACCCAAAATCTCCACCGATGTTTTGTATGTTACTAAGAAAACATTTAAGCACGGGCAGGCTTGTGGCTGTTCGTCAAAGCTCTCTTGATAGAGTTTTAATGCTTGATTTTGAGGCGGTAAATGAGCTAGGTGACCTATGCATCGTAACCCTTATCATTGAGATTATGGGTAGGCATTCAAATATTATTATGGTGAATTCTGATAACAAGGTGATAGATTCAATTAAGCGTATACCCCATGATGTATCAAGTGTAAGAATGGTACTTCCGGGGATAACCTATCAGCTACCACCTGCACAGGACAAGTTGAATTTGCTGGAATGTAACATTGAAGAAATCATGGCTCGCTTTCATTCCTGCAATGAAACAGACGTTGCAAAGGCGATTATGTCAACTCTCGAGGGAGTTTCACCTCTACTTGCACGAGAGATTGCGAGTTTGGCTACTAAGGGGCTTGATATTCCAAAGGAAAATTTATCTGATTTTTATAAAGAGCGTGTTGCCAAAGAAATTTTGAGATTAAAGGAAGTCCTTACCTCTAATATAAAAAACTACACTGTGGTTGTCGATGAAAAGAAAAAGCTAAGAGACTTTACATTTATTGATGTGGGGCAGTACGGAAGTAGTGTATCGAAAACTAGCTTTGAAACAGCTAGTTCTCTATTAGACGAGTTTTATGCCGACCGTGACCAAGTTTCAAGAATGAAACAAAGAAGTCATGACTTGCTAAAGCTTTTATTAAATGCAACTGAACGTATCACTAAAAAACTTGCATTGCAAGCGACCGAGCTTGCGCAGTGTGCAAATCGTGATACATTAAAAATATATGGAGATTTGATTAATTCAAACCTATATGCGATTGAAAAAGGACAAGGTGTCGCAAAGCTTCAAAACTTCTATGAGGAAGGTTGCCCAGAAGTAGAGATTAAACTTGATAAGAGATTGACTCCTTCACAAAACGCACAGCGCTATTATGCGGAATATCGTAAGGCGGCGACCGCAGAGGATATGCTGAATGGTCTTATGGCTAAGAGTGAGCAGGAACTTATCTATCTTGATAGTGTGTTTGATGCAGTGTCAAGAACACATGGCGAAAGTGAACTGCTTGAAATTCGTGAGGAGCTTGCCGAGCAAGGATATATTAGGACAACAAAGCAAAAAAATAAAATGCTCAAGGCACAGCCACCAATAAAGTATCGTTCAACCGATGGGTTTTCTATCCTTTGCGGAAGAAATAACAAGCAAAATGATAAGCTTACTTTAAAAACTGCTAAAAATCAGGATATGTGGTTGCACACACAGGGAATAGCAGGCTCTCACGTTATCATTGAGAGTGAGGGTAAGCAGATTTCTGACAACGCAATTACAGAGGGTGCAATGATTGCTGCATTTAACTCTAAGGGCAGAAATTCTGCGCAGGTTGCCGTTGATTATACCCTAATTCGATATGTTAAAAAGCCAGCAGGTGCAAAACCTGGAATGGTAATATTTACAGATTTTTCTACTGCTTATGTAACACCAGACGCAGAGGTTGTGGCAGGGTTGTTAGTGAAGTAGGGCAAGAGCAAAGCCCTTGCCCTACTCACACCCATGAAGCTGGAAAGAGGCTTGTTTTTTCATAGAGTGAAAATTATATTTTGTACGGGGGTGATGATAATGGCAAATTATAGTGTATGCGGAATTGATTGCGATGATTGTAAGTTCAAAACGGAGCGAAATTGTAAAGGATGCAAAATTATTCAGGGAAACGTTTTTTGGGGTAAATGTGATTTATATATCTGTTGCAAAGAAAAACAATTGGAAAACTGCGGAGAATGTTCAGTCTTTCCCTGTGATAAGTTGAAGGAATGGGCAGCTTCCGAAAATCCAGAAAGAATCGACAATTTTAGAAAAATTATCCTCATCGAATNNGAATGAACATAATCTATAAAAATAACCATTTGTCACCAATCAGCACTACCTTGCATAAACATAACATATATTGACAAAATTAAAATATATGTTATAATAATATCCAATGAATATCATATAGGCGTTGACAAGGAGGAGTATATATCCACCCAATGCAAAGAGAGAAGATGGTTGGTGCAAATCTTCATGCGGGAGATATAGAAGTAGCCTTTGAGCTTTGAACCGAACAATCAGTATGATTTAAGTAGGCTTCAACGGATTTTCCACCGTTATAAGGAACACGACATCGTTTCATTTTTAATTGATACTGTGTCGGTAGAGTGCAGAGATTTTCTCTGAATTTAGGTGGTAACACGGACAACAGTTCGCCCTAAGCGTTAAGCTTTCGGCGGACTTTTTATATTTGCCGAGAGTATCAATAAAAAGGAGAGTTAGATATGAGAAAAGAACTAGAAAAAAATTACGATCCCAGTCAATTTGAAGACAGAATTTATAAATTTTGGCTTGATGGGGGATATTTTACTGCCAAGAAAGATGTAAATAAAAAGCCATATACCATTGTGATTCCACCGCCAAACATCACAGGGCAACTTCACATGGGTCACGCCCTTGATGAAACCCTGCAAGATATCCTAATTCGTTATCGCAGATTACAAGGCTATGCAGCGTTATGGATTCCAGGCACAGACCATGCTTCTATTGCGACCGAAGCTAAAATTGTTGAAGCGATGAAAAAAGAGGGAATTACCAAAGATGATTTAGGCCGTGACGGCTTTTTAGAACGTGCATGGGAATGGAAAGAAACCTATGGCGGAAAAATTATCGCCCAGCTTAAAAAGCTGGGAACTTCATGTGATTGGTCAAGAGAGCGCTTCACACTAGATGAGGGCTGCTCAAAGGCGGTACAAGAAGTTTTCATTAAGCTTTATGATAAAGGTCTAATCTATCGTGGCGAGCGCATCATCAATTGGTGTCCTCATTGTAAGACTTCAATTTCCGAGGCAGAGGTTGAGTATGAGGAGCAACAAGGTCATTTCTGGCATCTCCGCTATCCGCTATCCGACGGTAGTGGTTATTTGCAACTTGCTACTACTCGCCCTGAAACATTGCTTGGAGATACTGCTATTGCAGTTAATCCGAGTGATAAACGCTATCAAGCACATATTGGAAAAACTGTAATTTTGCCTCTTGTAAATCGTGAAATTCCAGTTATCGCTGATGATTACGTTGACGTGGCATTTGGAACTGGTGTAGTGAAAATTACTCCTGCCCATGATCCTAACGACTTTGAGGTAGGACTTCGCCACAACCTTCCAATCATCAATGTAATGACAGATGATGCGCACATCAATGAAAAAGGCTTGTCATATCAAGGATTAGACCGCTATGAGGCAAGAAAACGTATTGTTGAAGATTTAGATAAGGGTGGCTTCTTAGTGAAAACTGAGGAGCACACTCACAATGTAGGTGCTTGCTACCGTTGTCACACAACGGTTGAGCCTAGAGTTTCTATGCAATGGTTTGTAAAGATGGAGCCTCTTGCGAAGCCTGCAATTGACGCTGTTAGAAATGGCGAAACAAAGTTTGTTCCAGAGCGTTTTGATAAGGTTTACTTCCACTGGATGGAGAATATTAAGGATTGGTGTATCTCACGTCAGCTTTGGTGGGGACATCGTATTCCTGCTTATTATTGTGCAGAGTGTGGTGAAATTATCATTNNAGCTCAAAATGTGGCTCGCATAGCCTAAAGCAAGATGAAGATACCTTAGACACTTGGTTTAGTTCAGCACTATGGCCATTTAGCACATTGGGCTGGCCAGATAACACCGAGGATTTGGACTATTTCTATCCTACAAACACACTAGTAACAGGCTATGATATTATCTTCTTCTGGGTTGCAAGAATGATATTCTCAGCACTAGAGCAAACAGGCAAAGTTCCCTTTGATACAGTGTTTATCCACGGGCTAGTTCGTGATGCACAGGGTAGGAAGATGTCAAAATCGCTAGGCAACGGTGTTGACCCACTTGAGGCTGTTGAGAAGTATGGCGCTGATGCATTAAGACTAGCACTGGTTACTGGTAGCAGTCCAGGAAACGATATGCGTTTTTCTGAGGAGAAAATTATGGCAGCCCGCAACTTTGCAAACAAGCTTTGGAATGCAACACGTTTCATTATGATGAATATATCTGATGAAATCACAACTGTAGAACTTCCAAATGAGTTGCAAATTGAAGACAAATGGGTGCTCTCAAAATATAACACTCTAGTAAGAGATGTAACAGATAACCTAGACAAATTCGAGCTTGGTATCGCTGTACAAAAGCTGCATGATTTTATTTGGGATATCCTTTGCGATTGGTATATTGAGTTAACGAAGTCACGCTTACAGGCTGGTGGAGATACTTCCTTAAATGCACAAAAAGTGTTGCTTTACATTATGTCAGGTGCAATCAAATTGCTTCATCCATTTATGCCTTTTATCACAGAAGAAATTTGGCAAGCGTTGCCTAACGACAGTGAGACAATAATGACTGCATCCTTCCCAGTATATATGGATGAGCTTAATTTTGAGGCTGATGAGATTGAATTTGCAAGGATTATGGATGCAATCAAGGGCATTAGAAATGTTCGTACAGAAATGAATGTTCCACCAAGCAAAAAAGCAGCAGTTTACATTGAAACTGAATTTGTTGATACATTTAATTCCTCAAAGGCATTTTTCGAGAGATTGGCATCTGCGAGCGAAGTGAACGTTGCTACATCCCAAAATATTGAGGGCGCAGTTCAAGTTGCAACAACAAGTGCAAGAATTTTCTTGCCGCTAGATGAGCTTATCGACAAGGATAAGGAGCTTGAGCGTCTTAACCGTGAAAAAGCAACCTGCCAAAAAGATATCGATATGCTTGCAGGAAAAATTGCAAATGAAAGTTTCGTTGCCAAAGCACCTGCCAAGGTAGTTGATGATATTAAGGTGAAACTAGCAAAAGCGCGGGAGCTGATGCAAAAGATTATCGATAGTTTAAACGCACTATAAAAGTGAAAAGATGCTGCCCAATACGGGCGGCATCTTTGTTTTAGTATGATTAGGCTATGCAATCAAATATCTTTCTATACAATTAGATTAAAATGCAACCCAAGAACAGTAAGAATTGAATCTGAATAAACGAAAATTATCACAAATAGATAAATATTGTTAATATTATGAATAATTTGTCGATATGTTGTAATAAGGAAGTTATATACTTAAGTTGAAGACGAGTTTTATTTACTAACGATTTACTTACATAATTTCTTAATAATGTAAATCAATAAGGGGGAAATGAGATTGAAAACGATCAGACAAAGAATGATGATTGGTATAGCCGCGCTTTTAATCGGCGTATCAATCACCAGCCTGGTAACAGGCATATTTTGCACTTACAAAGGCATAGAAATAACTGTTCATGATGACTTAAAATCTATAGGTCAGGTGGCTGAAGTGGCAATTCAAGCATCACTTGAAAAGCAAAAGATTATAATTGAAAGCGTAGCAAGCCAAATGTATCTTGGAGACCCTAACATAACAAGAGAACAATTACTTGAAAATCTTGAGCGAGAAAATAAAAAATATGGTTTTGAGTCTATACTTTTAAGTGATGATAAAGGAAACGTTATCAGTACAGATAAAAATAAAACTGGAAAGAGTATTGCGGATTATGACTCTTTTAAGAATGCAATGGCAGGAGAAACATTAATATCTACACCTCAAATTGATACAGATGGGAAAATGAGAGTATTTTTAAATGCAAAGGTAAATAATTCTACTGGATATAAAGGTATTGTGAGTGCTACCTTAAATTCTCAGGTATACAGTAATATAATTAAAGACATTACCGTAAATAAATCAGGTAATGTTTATATGCTTGATGAAAAAGGTACTAATATAGCAGATCAGAACCAAAAAGCTGTTGAGACAGGTGTTAATCGTATAGAACAAGCAAAAACTGATAAAACATATGAATCTATTGCAAAAGTTCAAAAAAATATGGTTAATGGTAAAACTGATATAGGAAATTATAAAATTAATGGTAACAAGCGAATTTGTTACTATGGACCGATTGAAGGAACTGATGGATGGTCGTATGGTGTTGTAGCCCCAACTAAGGAGATGATGTCATCACTGATATACACAGTAGTAGGACTTACGACTTCAAGTGTCATCTTCTTAATTATTGGACTGTTCATTATAAATAGAATTGCAAAATCAATTGCGGCACCTATCGGAAAAATGAGTAAAAGACTTGAAAAATTATCTAACGGTGATATTACATCTAATATTGAAGTAATTAAATCAAAGGATGAGGTTGGAGTATTATATCGATCTCTTAGCGAAACAGTGATGTCACTGCAAAATTATATTACTGATATCGCAAACGTNNAACGTTCTTGGCAGAATATCGAATGGCGAGCTTGATGTCAAAATCGAGCAGGAATATATAGGAGATTATGCTTCAATTAAAGACTCCATGGAAAAAATCATTGCATCTTTAAGCCACACAATGATTGAAATAAAAGAAAGTTCCGATCAAGTTTCAAGCGGTTCCGAGCAGGTTGCAAGTGGTGCACAAGCACTTTCTCAAGGAGCAACCGAACAAGCTGGCTCATTAGAGGAACTATCGGCAACAATTAGCGAAATAGCAGAGCAAGTTAAAAATAACGCACACAATGCAGGACTTGCAAGAAACACTACAGAAAGTGCAAACGCAGCAGTTCAACAAGGAAATCAGCAGATGCAGGATATGATTAAGGCAATGACAGAAATTAGCGATACATCAAATCAAATCAGCAAAATTATCAAGACAATTGAGGATATCGCATTCCAAACAAATATTCTTGCATTAAATGCAGCTGTAGAGGCGGCAAGAGCTGGAGTGGCAGGAAAGGGATTTGCAGTTGTTGCAGATGAAGTAAGAAATCTTGCAATTAAGAGCGCAGATGCAGCTAAAAATACAGCTACACTTATTGAATCCTCAATATTTGCTGTGGAAAATGGTAAGGGCATTGCTGATAAAACAGCCTTATCATTACAAAGCATTGTGAAGGGAATGAAAGAATCTGCTGGATTGATTAACCAAATAGCAAGTGCCTCAAATGAACAGGCAAACTCAATTAGCCAAATCACACTAGGTATAGAACAGATTTCAGAAGTGGTTATGACAAACTCAGCTACAGCTGAAGAAAGTGCTGCTGCAAGTGAAGAACTTTCAAGCCAAGCGCAAATTCTAAACAATCTATTAAGTCGATTTAAAATACAAGAAAATGGTATAGATTAATAACTGACTACTACATAAGAGAAAAAATGCCACCCATTTGGGTGGCATTTTTTGTACTACTAGTTTGTTAGGAAGTCAAGAATATTCCAACCATCACTGGTACTTGAACGATACAGCTCGGTATAACCACACTGCATGCAGCTAATGGTAATGAATTTCTTGTTTTGTACATCAAATATTTTAGCGAAGTTTCCGCCAGTCGCTTGGAACTGGTCACTTTCATATGAAGTACAACCGCATTTATCACAGATATATTGTTTCTTTTGCATACGTAATTCCCCCAAATCTATATTTCTTTACTTTTTATTCTAAGTTTAGCTTGTTCTTCAAAATATATCGTGTAGTGCAGAAATATCCAACGATTAAAAGTGCATTTATAGATATCGCTATACCAAAGACTAACTGAACTAATTGAGCAATTTTTTCTGGGCTATAATCATAATTACCATCAAATGCTGTAAAGCCTAGTATTGTAAATACAATTGAAGTGATAACCTGTATGATTGCATAAATTGCAACATATGCACCAAACGAAGCCAATACTTTATGTTTATTGGAAAGATGTCCGATAGAAATTGCAGTATATACTTGTAATAAAAATGCGGAAAGACCAATTAAAGCAAAGCAAATAAATTCAACAAATAAGATTGATAATCTCATCCCTGTATATTGATATATCAACTCACCTGCATCTTTTAGGCTTCGTGGAATTTCTTTAATCCAGTTATAATCAGGAAGCATTATGAAGATAGAAAGTAAAGTGAAGAAAATACAAGTCAATACCCAAACATAAGCAACAATTCCTTTAGAGAAAATCTGTTGACTTGTTTTTACAGGCAGGGTGAACATGAGATAACCCTCATCACTCAACAAGTTTTTATAAAAACGTTGGATAGTTACCACCAATGTCATGATGAAGGTAGCGATTATCATAAATATATATAATGCCATGAATAGAAAACGTGGAATATTAAGAAAACTTACATTTTCAAAAGTGGAAAGGAAAATTTTATTGAGCACTGCAAGGATAAGCAATACACCAAAAAACGGTAAGAACATTCTAGCTGTGGATTTGAATTCATATTTTAATAATTTACCTAGCATTTGAATACCTCCCTGAATAGGCTGTCTACCGACTTGCCTTGTTTCTCTCTGATATCATCAACCGAAGAAGTAAGAGCAACCTGACCATTTGCAATAAATACAACCTCATCTAAAACACGCTCAATATCTGCGATTAGGTGGGTAGAAATTAATACGGTAGCGTTATCGCTGTAGTTTGTAATGATTGTGTTAAGAATATAATCTCTAGCTGCTGGGTCTACTCCTCCGATTGGCTCGTCAAGCAAATAAAGTTCTGCTTTTCGGCTCATTACAAGGATTAGCTGTACCTTTTCTTTGGTACCCTTTGACATAGATTTTAGCCTATCGGCAGAGTTAATACCAAGACGTTTTAGCATTTCATATGCTTTTGCATCATCAAAATCTTGATAAAAATCCTTGAAAAATTCAATGATATCGCAAACTTTCATCCAGTCATTTAAGTAATTTTTGTCTGGCAAATAGGAAACGATATTTTTGGTTTCAATGGAAGGAGCTTTGCCACCGATTAGAATTTCTCCACCAGTTGGAGTAAGTAGTCCGCTTGCAAGCTTAATTAATGTTGTTTTACCACTTCCGTTAGAACCAAGTAAACCAACAATTTTTCCTCGTGGGATTGATAGGTTAATTGCGTTTAAAGCAAGCTGGTCGCCATAACGCTTTGTCAGTGATTTGCACTCTAAAATTGCGTCCATTTATTTTGCCTCCTCAATCAATTTGATAATTTCTTCCCTAGTAAAGCCCATACTTTGCATTTGCTCAAAGAACTTATTGATTTGCTCTGTTGCAAGGTCAGATTTAATTTTTGTAAGCATAGTTATGTCCTCCGTAATATATCTGCCTGATGTGCGTTGTGTGAATACCAATTGGTTACGTTCAAGCTCTGCCAATGCTTTTTGCATTGTGTTTGGATTAACCGCCGCTTCCTCAGCAAGGTCTCTCACTGATGGAAGTTTGTCGCCGGCTTTATACTCACCAGATACGATTGCCAGTGTTATCTGTTCAACTAGCTNNGAATATATTGGTCGGTCTGCAACTAAAATCCACTTCATTTTATTTTCCCCCCTATTGTATTTTTGCTACTGTACTCCTGTACTAATGACTTGATACAATCATACAGTAATACAATTTGGTTGTCAATAGTTTTTTTGAAAAAATTTTTTAAATTTTAGAGTATAATAAATTACCATACTTAAATACCTCATCGAGTGTGGCGACTACTTGTATTTATATGGGCATAATGCTATAATATTTTATGATAAATTAAACTAAATTAACTGGTATTATTACAACAATTGGAGGGGTACTCTTGACATATAAAGAGGCAGAAAGTTATATTCATTCCTTTACACGCTTTGGTTCACAGCTGGGTTTGGAACGCATGGGGAAACTATTAAGTCTTATGGGCAATCCACAGAACAAGCTTAAATTTATTCATATTGCAGGATCAAATGGAAAAGGATCAACGGTAAAAATGAGTGCAACAATATTACAAACCGCCGGATATAAGGTAGGAATGTATATTTCGCCATTTGTGATTGATTTTCGTGAGCGTTTTCAGATTAACGGTAAAATGATTGAAAAGTCTGATTTTGCTAGATTAGTTGAATATGTTGACAAATTTGTAAAACAACTGGCTAGGGCTGGGCATCAAGTGANNCTTATAACTGCCATTGCATTCAAGTATTTTGAGCAAAACGGTTGTGACATTGTCTGCCTAGAGGTAGGTCTTGGAGGTAAATATGATGCAACCAACGTCATAAAAACTCCAATTGCGGCAATTATCACTTCCATTTCGCTAGACCATACTGAAATTTTAGGGGACACAATAACAAAAATTGCAGGCGAAAAAGCAGGTATCATCAAGGAGAAAACAGATGTAGTTACCTATCCATTGCAAGAAGCAGATGCAGTTGCAGTGTTTATGGAGGCTTGTTCAAAAACCAAATCAAGGTTAATTCTGCCCAACAAAAACGCAATCAAGATTATTGAATGTGGTGTGTTAGGCTCAAAATTTATTTATGATGGAGTTCGTTATAGCATAAAGCTTGTAGGAATTCATCAAATATACAATGCAGTTGCTGTTATTGAGGCAATGAAGATTTTGCGTGGCAAGTCCTTTGATATCACCGATGAGGATATCAAGACAGCACTAAAAAAAGCGAAATTTCCAGCCCGATTTGAGATAATGAGCAAAGATCCACTTATTATCGTTGACGGTGCACATAATAAACAAGCGGCTGAATCGCTTGGATTAACTCTGCAAAAACTTACCTCAACCCCAAAAGTTGCTATTATGGGAATGATGGCTGACAAGGATTTTCATTCCGCAGTTGGGTTAATTGCAAAGGAATGCAAGTGCATTATTACAATTCCTGTGGACAATCCCCGTGCAATTGATGAAGTCTCTTTGGCAAATGTTGCAAGAGAATATTGCAATGAAGTTTATCCTATGAGTGATTATGATGAAGCCCTCCGCAAAGCTCTGGATATTGCAGGTGAAAATGGTGCTGTTATTATATGTGGTTCCTTCTATATGGCAAGCGATATGAGAAAAAATGTAAAATCTTTTTTAAGAGCTCTCTAGTTCGACATAATTTTCTAGTACAACCCTCTATACTATATGTGAGGGATGAGAATTGCTTTGGTTAGTTGCCATATGAAGTCTATTCATTATATATTTTAAAAAATCCCTCTATCAAAGATAGAGGGATTTTTTTATTTAAACAGGAGGAAGTTTCANNAAGTTTAATGGTTAGAATTGAACAAGATGGGACAAGCTTATCCGCCTACATTTATGGTGAAATTGACCATCACACTGCAAGAACAATTAGAGAGGCTATCGACAGTAAGGTTGAGTTAAAGCTACCTAAGACCTTAATATTGGATTTTGCCGATGTGTCATTTATGGATTCGAGTGGAATTGGGCTTGTCATGGGTAGATTTAAGCTGATGTCTTCGATTGGTGGAGAGGTTAAAATTGCAAATACAACTGCATCAATTGG
>DBGA01000074.1:67051-67623 GCA_002295325.1 Ruminococcaceae bacterium UBA866
GTTCATGGATACAAGGACAAAATCGGTGTAGTTTATATCACGCTGCGCATATTGAATAATGCGACAGCATACATAAAAATTCGTGACACTGGCTGTGGAATTGAAAATATTGAGCAAGCAATGGAACCCCTTTTTACAACTGCTCAAAATGATGAACGTGCAGGACTTGGGTTTGCTGTCATGCAATCGTTTATGGATAAGGTAAAGGTTTTATCGAAAAAAGAACGTGGCACAACTGTAGTTATGACTAAAAAAATTATGTCACGTCAACAAAATGGTTAAAACCGATATTGAAAAGGACCAGTTCGTCAAGAAGAATTTTGGACTTGTGCATAGCTGTGCAAATCGTTTTCGTGGACGCAATATAGAGTACGATGATCTATTTGGTGCAGGCTGTGTCGGGCTTTTAAAGGCAATTGATGGATTTGATGACACGAGGGGCATTATGTTTTCCACCTACGCTGTGCCAGTCATCTTAGGTGAGATTAAACGACTTTTTCGCGATGGTGGAGCAATAAAAGTGAGCCGAAGTCTGAAAGAGCTTTCGATGAAAGCGGTCAGGGCACGAGAAC
>DBGA01000074.1:67708-72666 GCA_002295325.1 Ruminococcaceae bacterium UBA866
CCAGATAGAAATTTAATTGCATTGCGTTATTTCAAGAGTAAAACACAATCTGAAACAGCCAAAATTTTAGGAATGACTCAAGTTCAAGTCTCTAGGAGAGAAAAGAAACTGCTAGAGAAGTTGAGAATCAAACTTGCTGACTAAACAAAAAAACTCCCACACCATTTGGTGTGGGAGTTTTAATTACTTATCTCGTCCTTTTTCTCTATCTCTACGTTCAAGTTTTGCTTTTGTTTTATCCCATATATTCCATATGATTAGCGCAAAAGCAATGACCCAGTTTATAGTGCAAATTGCTTGTAAAATATAAATATTTGTGAGTGCAGCTGCGCCATATCTTTCATCTATCACCACTGATATGAAGGCGAGCAAAATTGACAAGGCTACATTTATTANNAATTAGCCAATCACGATTTTTTCTCACTTTGAGATAGTTTAATAATTTCATATCACTACTCCTTAATTAAAATTCACTTTTCAAATCATATGGCGTATTTTGATATACATAGTAGTTTAGCCAGTTTGTAAAAAGAAGATGTGCGTGTCCACGCCAAATGAAAGGAGGAAGATTTTTAGGGTCGTCATTTGGAAAGTAATTGTGTGGTACGGCAATGGAAAGCCCTTTGTGAATATCACGAAAATATTCGGTTGCAAGGGTATCTCTATCATATTCCGAATGACTTGTGACAAAAAATTGTCTGTCATTTTTTGATGCAATGATATTTATTCCAGCTTCCTTTGAGGATGAAAGCACCTCAAGACTGTCACAATTTTTGATTTCGCTGTCGATAGAAGCTGTATGGCGTGAGTGTGGTGCATAATAAATTTCATCAAAACCACGCATCAATTTATGATTTGGTGAAATTACGTTATGTTCNNCAGGGAGAGGTTCTTTGCCTATCCCATAGTGATAGTAAAGCCCTGCCTGTGCACCCCAACAGATGTGCATTGTAGAATAAACGTGACTTTTTGACCACTCCATAATTTGTAAAAGCTCATCCCAATAGTCAACGTCGCTAAAATTCAAAGTTTCCACAGGCGCACCAGTGATAACAAGCCCATCAAAATATTCATCCTTAATATCGTTGAAGGTCTTATAAAATTTGAGCAGATGTTCTGATGAGGTATTCTTTGCGGTATAGGTTGCAGTTTGCAAAAGCTCAATGTCAACCTGTAGTGAGGTGTTTCCAAGTAAACGCAACAGTTGGGTTTCTGTTTCGATTTTTTTTGGCATTAGATTTAAAATTGCAATTTTCAAGGGACGAATATCCTGACGAGCAGCTCGTTCCTCACTCATTACAAATATGTTTTCATTTTCGAGTATTGCCCGTGCAGGTAGGGTTCCAGGTATATTAATTGGCATAAATATCACTCCGATTTCATAGGGATAATGTTTTATAATTGCGTGCTTTAAAATTTGTAACGATAATAATCGTTTTGTGCTCGAATTGCAAATCCATATTTTTTGTACATCGCAAAGGCAACATCGTTTGTACTGTTGACTTCTAAACAAATTGCCTTGTTATCTTTTAGGAGCATGGACAAAATAGTCAAAAGCATCTGCTTTCCATAGCCTTTTCCTCGATGCTCTTCGCCTATGCACAAGCCGTATATAGAATTTGGTTCGTCCTCAAAATTTACACATAGTGTTCCGATTATTTTTTTATTTACAATCGATTTGTAGACTGTAGTGGTTTTACTTGAAAATCTGGAATCAAACCAATGGCGAGCAACATCTAGGCTTTCACCCTCAAAAGAAGAAGAGGACAAGGAAACGATAGCATCTCGGTCAGCTTGATTAACTGGTAAAAGTGAAAGCTCTGTATTTGAGGTAGTGATAGCACCACCAACGTAGTCCATCACATATTCTGAAAAGTCATAGTAAATAGGTAGTTTATCAAGCACTGCTTTTGCATCATGGCTTTGTGGCTCATGAACAAATAGAATTTCGTTTACGCCAGCCTGTTTGAGCTCTGCTTTAGTAGCCTCAAAAAGCTGATTAAAACAGCCCTTGTTTCGATAATCTGGTTTTGTCAATGCGATAAGTTCGGCTTCACTTTTGGTAGGGCAAAATATAGTTAAAAAGCTTACAAGGACATCCTCGTCATAGAGTAGAAAAAAACAGTTCATATTTTTGTCAAAGTTAATTTCATTAGATAGATATAGACTTGATTTTAATCCGTCATAAGATTTGCAATTCTGTTCAAGTGCGTGAATTTGAGTGGTTTGTTCTTTTGATAGTGTGTTTTGTTTTAATAATGTCATATAATCTCCTTTATGTCTTTGAAAACTGACTGTTGTAAAGTTCTGCGTAAAAACCACCTTTTTGGAGTAGTTCGTCGTGGTTGCCTTGCTCGATAATTTTCCCTGAATTCATCACTAAGATAATGTCTGCCTCTTTAATGGTGGAAAGTCTATGGGCGACGATGAAGGAGGTTCGCCCCTTCATCATGGTCTGAAATGCCTTTTGAATTTTTACTTCTGTACGAGTATCGATACTGCTTGTTGCTTCGTCAAGTATCAACATTGGTGGCATAGTAAGCATAATTCTCGCAATGCATAATAGTTGTTTTTGCCCCTGTGAGATGTTGCCACCATCTTGGGCAATCACAGTATCATAACCCTGCTCAAGTCGCTTAATAAACCCATGTGCGTGTGCCATTTTAGATGCTGCTATAATTTCTTCATCAGTTGCATCAGGTTTTCCATATGCAATGTTTTCTTTTATTGTACCAGCAAACAGCCAAGTTTCCTGCAAAACCATACCATATGTTTTGCGTAGACTGTTGCGAGTGATGTCATTTATATTAGTATTGTCGACCTTAATACTACCTTTATCCACATCATAAAACCTCATCAGCAGATTTATGATTGTAGTTTTACCACAGCCAGTTGGACCAACAATTGCAATACGTTGTCCGGATCTCGCAACAAGGTTTAAATTTTCAATCAAGGGCACATTTTTGTTATAAGAAAAAGATACGTCTTCGATTGTAACGTTTCCATCACAATCAGTTATCACCCTTGCATTTGCATCATCTACCACTTCAACTGGTTCGTCAAGCACCGAGAAAACACGCCTTGCAGATGCAAACGCACTCTGTAACTCGGTTACAACGCCGGAAATTTCGTTAAATGGTTTTGTATACTGATTGGCATAGCTTAAAAATGTAGAGAGCATACCAACCGACAACCCGAATTTAATGACACTGATTGCACCAACAATTCCTACACTTGCATAAACAATACCATTTACAAAACGTGTGCAAGGGTTTGTCAGTGAGGAATAAAACTGTGCCTTTACACCACAATCATAAAGTCTGCTGTTAATTTCAGTAAATTTTTCTTGTGAACGTTCCTCATAACCAAATGCTTTAACAACCTTTTGATTGCCAATCATCTCTTCAATATATCCACCCAACTCGCCCTTAACGGCAGCTTGTTCCCGAAACATATGAAATGAGCGTTTGGCGATAAAAGATGCAACAAAAAGGGAAAGTGGAGTAACTACTATAACCACTAACGCAATGGGAACATTAATTGTCAGCATGAAAACTATCGTGCCTATAATTGTTACGATTCCAGAAAACAGCTGGGTAAACCCCTGTAAAAGCCCGTCTGATATTTGATCAATATCATTAACTACTCTATTTATGATATCACCATGTGGCGTTTGATCGATATAGTTTAAAGGAACATATTGAAGTTTTTCAAATACTTTGTCACGGATATCTTTTACAGTTTTTTGTGTAATGATATTCGTGCAAAAATTCATAAGCCATTGAAAAATTGCTGCAATTAAAACAGTAATCGCTAGAACAAGCAAAAAAGAAAATATGATAAGAAAATCAACATTGGACTTTCCAATGATAAGGTCAATTGCCTCACCAATGACAACAGGTACAAATAGGGAAGCGGCAACGCTGATGATGGCGCTGATGAGTGCTAAAATAAGATAGGCTATATATGGTTTTGTGTAGGATAAAATTCGTTTTAATACTGATTTATTCATCTGCTTGCCTCCTCAACACTTTGCTGAGATAAGCAGATTTCCCTGTATACCTCACACGAAAGAAACAGCTCGTCATGAGTGCCGATACCCGCAACCCCACCTTCATCAAGGACAATTATTTTATCAGCATTCTTTATGGTAGTTGCACGTTGCGAAACAATGATGACCGTCATAGCTTGCGTGTTTTTTGAAATTGCATTGCGTAGTGCTGCGTCAGTTGCAAAGTCCAATGCAGATGCGCTGTCGTCTAATATCAAAATTTCAGGGTTTTTAACAAGGGCTCGAGCAATTGTAAGCCTTTGTCTTTGACCACCCGATAGATTTTTGCCGGATTGTGCAATTTTATAATCATATCCGCCATTAAGTTTGCTCACAAACTCACTTGCTTGGGCAATACTCACAGCCTCGTCTAGCTCTGCATCATTTGCGTTTTCATTGCCCCATTTGAGGTTTTCTCGGACAGTACCCGAAAACAAAGTTGCACTTTGAGGAACAACTCCAATCAAACAACGCAACTGTGAAAAGGGATAGTTTTTAACATTCACACCGTTGATATAGACATTTCCAGTAGTTGTATCATAAAATCTTGCAATCAGATTTACAAGTGTTGTTTTTCCAGAGCCTGTTCCACCAATTATTCCTACAGTTTCGCCTTTATCTATGCTAACACTTAAATTTTCCAACGCATTTTCACCGGTACTTCCGTAGGAAAAGGAAACATCATCAAAAACGATTGCAGGGCTGTTTTGTATAGGCGTTACAACACTGTTTAAGTCGTCAGTTATACTTGGCTTTATATCAAAAATTTCATTGACACGTCTTGCTGATGCTGATGCTTTTGTGAAGATAACCACAAGGTTAGCAACAACCACAAGGGCGAGTAGGATTTGTGTCATATATTGGACAAGTGCAATAATTTGACCTTGTGTAAGCACACCGTCAAAAA
>DBGA01000074.1:72685-77814 GCA_002295325.1 Ruminococcaceae bacterium UBA866
GCTGATTTTAATTCATTTGTTGCCTCATCAAAACGTTCGTTTTCAGTTTGCTGCTTTGAGAATGCACGAATAACCCTAGTGCCCACTAAATTTTCACGGGTGACTAGAGCGATACTATCTAACTGTTTTTGCACCTTCTTATATAAAGGAACGGATTTACTCATAACAAAGTATAAAACTGCAACGATAAAGGGAGTTGCAATCAAAAATATACTTCCAAGCTTTACGTCAATGAGCAATGCAATCGTGGCAGCACCAATTACCAAAAATGGTGCACGAATAACTAGGCGAATTAGCATTGCAACTGCAAGCTGGAGCTGATTTACGTCGTTTGTCATTCTTGTAATTAGACTCCCAGTTCCTATTTTGTCTAGTTCGTTGTGGCTAAGGGTATTAATGTGAGCAAAAAGTTCGTTGCGAACCACAGTGCCAAACCCTTGGGAGGCTTTTGCAGCATTGTACTGGCAGATGAGGGAACAGCCAAGTCCTACTACACCCAATAGTATCATAACTCCACCCATTTTTAGCACGTAGCCAATGTCATTGTTTTTTGCACCAACATCAATAATCATAGCCATAATAAGTGGAATAATCAGCTCGAAAATAGCTTCAGTAAGCTTAAAAGTTGGTCCTATAATGACTTCCTTTTTAAACCCTTTTAGATATCTGAAAATTTTAAACATACTAGCCCCCTCAAATAAACATTTAATTTTGTATATTTGCTATTATTATACCATATTTAAAAGAAGATATGGAAGTTAAAAACAAATTTATATCCCAGATTATTGATAGACATAACGTTCTAAGTTACTTGCAGTTCGCATACACTAAGACAATGAAAATTTGATTGCCCAATAGATATTAAAAAACATATCTTACAGTAATTTACTTGAAAAAAATAGCAAAATACATAAAAATATTGGGTAAATTTGTTATGTATTTTTGTTAATAGTGTGATATTATATATCCTGTTAGCGATTTTTTTAAGCAAATTGCTTAGAAAAGCGTGAAATAAAAAATATAGAATATCGGAGATGATTTTATGAACATCGGTACTAACTTTTTCTTATTTGTATCGATTGCCGTAGCGTTGGTTGCATTTGGTTTTGCCGCTTGGCTTTACATTTGGGTGACAAAACAACCTTCCTCCAATATACGCATTGCGGAAGTCGGAGAACTTATTAAAAATGGCGCGAACACTTTTATTAAAAAAGAATATTCTGTTCTTGCAAAATTCGTACTCATAGCGGCGGTTCTAATCTGTGTTTTTTTACCTAAGCCAATTTGGGCAAATCCAAATGGCATTATAGAAAATATTACAATGGCTTTGGCTTACATATTTGGTGCTGTGTTTTCAGGAGTGGCAGGAAAAATTGGTATTAGTATTGCCACAATTGCAAACGTTAAAACCGCAGAAGCTGCCCAAAGGGGCATAAAACCAGCTTTCTTAGCTGGATTCAGAGGCGGAGCAGTAATGGGCATGGCTGTTGTCGGCAGTAGCTTGTTAGGTGTTTCGTTGGTATTTTTAATTGTTGGTGATACAACTGCATTACTCGGCTTCAGCTTTGGTGCTAGTTCTCTTGCTCTATTTGCAAAAGCCGGTGGCGGTATCTTTACAAAAACTGCAGATATCAGTGCTGATCTAGCTGGTAAGGTTGAACTCGGAATTCCAGAAGATGATCCTCGTAACCCAGCAGTTATTGCAGATAACGTTGGCGATAATGTTGGTGACGTTGCCGGTATGGGTGCAGATTTATTCGATTCAAACGTTGCTTCTATGGCAGCAGCTTTGGTTATGGGTGCTACACTTGGTGGCAAAAACCCTGCTATGGTTTTCTGTTACGCTGCAATTGGACTTCTTGCTTCAATCTTTGGTGTTGCAACAGCAAGAATGGGCAAAAAAGGTAATCCAACAAGTGCATTAAATTCAAGTACCTATGTAACTACTTTTGTTTTTGCTGTTTTGACAGCACTTGCAACTTGGGGCTTTGGTTTTGAGTGGCGTATTTGGGGTGCTAGCATCATCGGACTTGCGGTTGGCGTAATTATTGGTCTTGCTAGTGACTACTTTACAAATGACAACAAAAAACCTGTTCACAAAGTCGCAAAAGCGAGTGAAACAGGTCCAGCGTTTACATTATTATCTGGTATGTCATATGGTTTCATAAGCACGTTGCCTGCTATGGTAGGTATTGCAGTTTCGGCATTGGCAGCTTATAAAATATGTGAGCCATTGGGCGATGGATATGCAATGTTTGGTATTTCAATGGCTGCTGTTGGTATGCTATCAATCGTTGGTATGATTGTTTCAAACGACGCCTATGGACCTATCGTTGACAACTCCCGTGGACTTGCTGAAATGGGTGGCCTTGGTGATAAAGTTTTGGAAATCACAGATGAACTTGATAGTGCAGGAAACACAGTAAAAGCGGTAACAAAAGGGTTTGCAATTGGTGCAGCTGGACTTACTGTTATCGCATTGCTTGGCGCATTTATGAGCGAGGTAAATACTGCGGCCATCGAGCTTGGAGTAAAAGGCCTAACTGGCTTTGACATTATGAACCCAGTAGTATTCTTTGGACTTTTAGTAGGCGCTGCAATTCCAGCAGTATTCTCTGCAATGTTAATGCTTGGCGTTGACAAGAATGCGCAGAGAATGGTTGGAGAAATTCATAGACAGTTTAATGAAATAGATGNNATAGGCAGTTTAATGAAATAGATGGTCTAAAAGAGGGAAGAGAGGGCGTTGTTCCTGAGTATGATAAGTGTATTGAAATTGCTACAAATGGCGCAATTAAAGAACTTATCCCAGCTGGACTTTTCGTAATTTTGGCTACATTAGCAGTAGGATTTATTGGTGGTGTAAGTGCCATTGGTGGCTTCTTAACTGGTAATATTGTCAGTGGATTGCTGCTTGCATTGTTCATGTCAAATTCAGGCGGACTTTGGGATAACTCGAAAAAATATATTGAGTCGGGTAACAATGGTGGTAAGGGTTCAGATGCCCATAAGTCAGCGGTTATCGGCGATACTGTAGGAGATCCATTTAAAGATACGGCTGGTCCATCAATTAATACACAAATTACTGTCGTATCACTTGTTGCTTCCTTGATGGCAGCGCTGTTCCTTGCTTACTCATTATTTTAATCTATAGTCGCACAATATAAGCCCCCATACAGTACGATACGTACTGTATGGGGGCTTTGTGATTCGGTCACAGTATCCATATTATGTAATATATTATATTTTACATTAGAACAGACTATTCGCTTAAATCCAACAACTCGTCATGTGTTTTAGCAATCTTGTACCAAGTAATTGGCCCTACAACTCCTGTAACGTTCAGCCCATAGTTTTCCTGGAACGCCTTAACAGCGTTTTGGGTCTTGTCACCGAAATAGCCTGTAACTTCTGTCTTTGGAATAGCTGGATTATGCTTTGCAATGACGTTGAGATAGGTTTGTAGGTCTTGCACATTTCTATCTTCCATGCCTTTTTTAAGGATATAGCCTGGATAAACCTCAGCGCGCGCACCCTCATAGCCTACTGGCAGAGTTTTAAGTATTCCGTTATAAATTTCCTGCAATTTATACCATGTAACCTTTCCGACAATTCCATCCTCTTTTAACCCATAGAATTTTTGAAATTGGAGTACAGCATCTTTAGTCTTTGGCCCGTAAAATCCATCAATTGGGATAAGGGGAATGGCCTGATTAAAATATCCGATTACGTTTATGTAATATTGAACTACGCTAACAAAGTTTCCGGTTGATCCCTCTTTTAAAATTGAAGGATATAAGTTAGTCACGTCTTCTAATTTCACACCCTCGGAAGATAACTCCGACAGTTTTTTGACATTGTTATAGATATTTTTGATTTTATACCATGTAGCCTTTCCAACAATTCCGTCGGGAGTTAAATCAAAAATGCGCTGAAATTCCTTAACAGCTTTTTCGGTGGTATAACCAAATGTGCCATCTGTAGAGGAAATGTTAGGAATGGATGGAAAGTTCTTTCCAATTCGGTTTAATTGTAGTTGAATAGTTCTAACTTCGTTTCCTGTAGTACTAAACCTTAACGGTACTCCAGGATAGGATTCTTCTATTGATTGAACTGGTGCGTTTTGAATGATATTAATGTCATTTCCATAATAGTTTTGTAGTATTCCATATGGTGTATATCCTTGTTTTGCTAGGTCAACTGTTCCCCATTGAGATAGCCCAGGGCAAGTAGAGGTGGTACCATTACAATATTGTGTAAAATATGGTTCTACACTTCCTTGCTTGGCAACGTAGTCATTAAAAATATCGTCTACAATTTCACTTATATTAGAAAATATTTCTCTGCCCGGAACATATGCTTGATCGAATTGAGTTGAATTTGTTATATCAAAATTATAGCCCTTACTACGGTACCACTCAGTATAAATTCTATTGAGTGCGTAGGATATTTGTGCGTAGATATTTGACCTTATCGCAGTTTCAGGCCATGTGGGATAAATCTCGCTTGAGGCAACATTTTTTATGTAGTCAATGAATGACACCTGCACGTTTTCAGCAGGTTGATCTGGCTTTCCAAGGTGTACTGTAATATATTCTGGGATATATGGTAAGTTTACTTGTGGCATATCACTCAAACTCCTTTTACAAGTCGGATGGTTCGTATTCAGGTATATCTATTGATTGTACTTCACTTGGTGCAGCTGCAGTTGGTAAAAGGTCTGCCTTTTGAATGGAAGTAATGTCTTGGAATATTGGAACATCTATGAAGTTCATTTCTACAAAATCTTTATGTTTAATTTTTACATCGACAGTGGTGAATGGCTTTGGGTTCCCTGGCACTTCCGATAGTTGCTTTTGGGGTGTTGGCAACGAGATAACATCTGTAATCCCATCTTGGTTTGTAACCAACTCACTAATTACATACCTGCCGCCTGGAAAGTTTTTACTTACCTCAACAACTGCATTTGCAACAGGATAAGCTCTTCTTGCAGTGAACGCTTTTACTTTTAAGTAACCTGTCGTTGGGTTTGCTTTCATGTATGCCTCGAATGACTCTTGTGGGGTTTGAACTGCTATAATAGGTTGATCTGGCGACATACTTGTCTGCGGTGTTTGAAGTGCCGTCAT
>DBGA01000049.1 GCA_002295325.1 Ruminococcaceae bacterium UBA866
ACGGCCTTCTAAGCCGTGGGTCGGGGGTTCGAATCCCTTCAGGCTCGTTTCACATCTCTAACCAAGGTGTGAAAATTATGGTGGGTATGGCGAAGTTGGTTATCGCGCCAGATTGTGGCTCTGGAGGCCCAGGGTTCGAATCCCTGTACTCACCTTTCCCTTTTAGGGAATTTTTTTTTATCACAAGTTTTAATGGGCTATCGCCAAGCGGTAAGGCACAGGACTTTGACTCCTGCATTCCGATAGTTCGAATCTATCTACCCCAACCAATTTAAATCTCGCAAATGCTGTTTTTAACGGTGTTTGCGAGATTTTTTATTTATTATGTCTAACCTTATATAGTTACTGTGTTTTATTAAATTTATAAGCATAGATTTGAATGAAAGGGATAAAAATGTGTATATTAATGAAAAGAGTGATGCTTTTATAACAAAAATATCATAAATATTAAACTAGCAACAAAATTAAGATAATTTTGTTTCAATAAATAGGAAATATGTGATATATACTATGTTTGACATTGTAATGTTACTTCGATAAAATGGTAGAAGATAGGAGTGAATTATATGAATTTTATTATTGAAAAAAACAGAATTTATCTAAACAATGAGTCTAATCAAATGGTGGCAGAAGTTACATTTCCATACATCTCTGATCATGTTGTCGAGATTAACCATACCTTTGTAGACGATTCTCTGAGAGGACAAGGGATTGCCGGGAAATTATTAGAAATTGCTGTAAATAAGATAAGGGAGCAGAATAAAAAAGTAAAACCAACTTGCTCATATGTAGTGAAATGGTTTGAAAAAAACAGTGCGAATAGAGATTTGTTGATATAATAATTATCCTTAATATAGTTTAAAAATCACCATGTTTTTGTGTTTTTTACAATTATTTAATATTAAATTTTAATAAAAGATTGCAATTATATACTTTTATGGTATAATATACTTATAAGCATTACGAAAAAGTGAGCTTATTATAAGAGATTAGAAAGAAGGGCACAAAATGATGAACGAAAAAATTATTCAAATGCTAAATGAGCAAATTAATAAGGAATTATTTTCATCCTATTTATACTTAGATATGTCTAATTATTATTTAGATGAAAATTTAGATGGGTTTGCAAATTGGTTTAAAATACAGGCAAAAGAAGAGCTAGACCATGCACTATTGTTTATGGAATACCTACAAAATTCCGACTGCTCAGTTTCCCTTGGAAAGATAGACGCACCTGACTTGAAATTTGCAAGTGCTAAAGATCCTCTTGTTAGCGCCTATGAGCATGAACAGATGATTACACAATCAATATATGATATTTATGATGAGGCTTTATCCCTTAAGGATTTTGGAACAACTCAGTTTTTAGATTGGTTTGTAAAAGAACAGGGTGAGGAAGAGAAAAATGCAAATGATTTATGCAAAAAATATGATTTGTTTGGTAGTGATCCAAAATCTTTATATTTGATGAATACTGAATTATTGGCAAGGGTTTATGCCCCACCATCTTTAGTGCTATAATTAATAAAACAGTTTCTGTTTTATTAATTATTAAGCCCTATTGTTTCGCAAATGGCTTACCACAGATGCCAAATTAAAACATAAACTCCACTGATATAAAATCAGTGGAGTTTATGTTTTTTACTTATTCACCGTCGATATATCCAATGCCTTTTAGGAGGGTAGCCTCATCAATTGGACCCTGTGCACCTGTTACAATATAACCGTCTTTATCAATGAAAAGCGTAGTTGGAATAGATGTGATACCATAGGCATACCCAGCTGCTTGATCAACGTCAAAGTAAACTGGGAATGAAAATCCTTTATCTTCAACATATTTTTGACCCTTTTCTTTTGTTTCTCGTTGACCATCAACTAAGTCGACCATTACAAAAGTGATATCCTCGCCGACCTCGCCATATACCTTATCAAATTCAGGCATTTCTGATTTGCAGGGTGGGCACCAACTTGCCCAAAAGTTGAGGACTATCGGCTTGCCAAACAAATCTGACAATTTAACGGAATTCCCATCGCTGTCCGATACGCGGAAGTCGGGAGCTTTTACCTTTTCTTTTTCAGAGCTACCAGTATCACTCTGAACTCCGCCTTGGCTTTGTGCTATATCTATATTGTTTAGTGGCTTTGCTTTTTTGCTTAGTATATTGTATGCAAGTGTAGCTACTGCAATAAAGGCTATAAAGGCCAATACTGCAATGATTGTTTTTTTCTTGCTATTCAAAGATTTCTCCTCCTATTAAATAATGTAAAAGTTAATTAGAATGTTAGTAGGGATAGAAAATATCCCATATAGCCAGTCATCATTAAAATGCCGATGATAACTAATAAACTTCCCGAAATGATATTGATAATTTTATAATTTTTCTTAATAAAATCAAATGTAGACTTTAACTTGTCTACTAAAACTGCACTTAAGATAAAGGGTATGCCTAGCCCCAATGAGAATGTTAATAGCATTAAAGTGCCTTGCAGTGTCGAGCCTTGCTGTGAGGCGAGCATTAATGCTGAAGCTAAAAAAGCACCAACACAAGGGGTCCAGCCAATTGAGAATACTACACCAAAAAGCATTGCTGACAAAAATCCCAAATTTTTTGTATTTGCCTTACCAGTATGGGTTATATTAAGGAAACCTATTTTAAGAACACCCAAAAAATTAAGTCCGAATATTACTACAATTAGTCCTGTAATAATATTAAAAACAGTGGAGTAATCACGCAATAATCTCCCTACAGTCCCTGCAAAGGCTCCAAGAATAATAAATACCAACGAAAAACCTATAACGAAGCCAATGGCATTTATTACAGCCTTGTTTTTACCATTTTTAGTATTTCCAGAATCGTTTGCTGTAAAATAGGAAACATAAATAGGCAACATAGGAAGTAGACATGGGGAAATAAAGGTAATGATACCCTCTAAGAATAAGATTAAGTACTGCATAGCTATCACATTTAACTCCTAATATAGTTTATTTGATATAATCGGAAACGTACGGCTTTTACATAGTCAAAAATTGAAATGGTCAATATTTGCTATCTTTGCCGATAAGGCAAAGGGCATTTTAAAGTATAATAAAACGTAGTTTTATTATACCATAAATTACTATGGATGAATGTGATAATATCACATTAGAAAAATAAAAAAATATTAATTAAAAGCAGTAAATCTGATTTAAGATTTTTTTGTTGCATAATATATACTTTTAAGGTATTATAAAGTATATATTATGGAAGGAGGAAAATTATGTATTACAAAAAATATGGATTTACAGATATGCAAGTTTCAGCGATTGGACTTGGTACTATGCGTTATGATGATGAGGATATTACGGCTGGTAGATTAGAAAAATGTGCTGAAATACCATTATATGCATTTGAAAAAGGGATTAATTATTTTGATTCTGCACCATTTTATTGTCAGGATAAAAGCGAGGAAATTACAGGGATTGCCATTTCACAGCTCAAACGTGATAAAATTTATGTGTCCTCAAAAACAAGTTTTTATGCAATTGGCGAAGAAATTTCAAGAGATACATTTAGACGCCGATTAGAAACATCGCTCACTCGTTTAAAAGTTGATTATCTTGATTTTTACCACCTTTGGTGTTTGCTTAGCCTAGAATCATATGAAGAACAAATGGATGCTCTATATGGCTTTTTTGAGGAAGCAAAGAACGAAGGAATAGTAAAAAATATTGTTTTTTCCTCACATATGCAAGGCAAAGAGATTGAGAATGTTATTGAAAGCAATAAATTTAAGGGAATGTTAATAGGATATAACCCCCTAAATTATCGTTTCAGACAAAGTGGCATTGAGTTAGCCTATGAAAAGGGAATGGGTGTTGTTGCAATGAACCCTCTAGGAGGAGGACTTATTCCACAAAACCCATTAGCATTTGAATATCTCACACAGGGAACAGATTTGAATGTTGCGCAAGCAGCGTTACGTTTTGTTGCTTCACACAAGGAAATCACAATCACTCTTGCTGGTTGTACAACAAAGGAGCATGTTGATGACGCTGTAAAGGCTGTTGAGGGCTTAAAAGAATACAAATCCAGTGAAATTGTTGCTCAATATGTAGATAAGGGAATGTCATTTAACAACCTTTGCACTGGCTGTGATTATTGCAAGGGATGTCCTGTGAATATTTCTATTCCAAAATTCATGGATTCATATAACGAGAAAATTCTAGGCGGCAATGATTTTGAAGTTAAAGATCGTATACTGTATCATTGGGGTGTCAAGATAGAAGATGCATCAAAATGTATTGCATGTAAAATGTGTGAAAAACAATGTACACAACACCCTCCGATTATTGAGCGGTTAAAAGAAATTGCAAAAATAGTATAATATCAAATTTCCGATTTTATCGGCTAAAAAGGAGCAAATATGAGAGTTAGAAAAATAGTATATGGGGGATTGTTGATTGCACTCGGAATAATTCTTCCACAACTTTTCCATGTATTCGGACAAACAGCAGGACAAACGTTCTTACCTATGCATATTCCAGTACTGTTAGCTGGATTGTTAATCGGCCCATATTGGGGTTTGTGTGTTGCAATTGCAACTCCAATTTTAAGCTCACTCATTACTGGGATGCCACCAGTTCCAATGCTTTATTTTATGCTTGTTGAACTAGCTACATATGCAGTGATATCAGGACTATTGTCTGGTAAATTAAATATCTATTTAAACTTAATTATTACACTTGTTTGCGGAAGAATTGTTTATGGACTAGGATTAGTGGCTGCTGTAAACCTATTTGGTATGACATTTAAGTTTGCAAATACTACTGCCTTTTTTGGCGGAATTGTAACCGGATTACCTGGTATAGCAATTCAATTAGTTTTCATACCTATTATAATGTATGCATTAAAAAAAGGGGGATTAACCCTTGCAAAACAATCTAGATAAGGCAATAAAAAAACTACACGATGAAAATTTTTGTTGTGTTGTAATAAGAGATGATGAGTGCTTCACTTCAACCGATTTTGGAATAAAGCCACTAATGATATTTTTGAGACAAGACAAAAACTTCTTTCAAAACGCAGTTATTGCAGATAAAATTATCGGAAAAGCTGCTGCACTTTTAATGACACTCGGTGGGGCAGAGCAAGTCTATGGCGAGATTATGAGCGAGGCTGCGATTGGTGTGTTAAAAGAAAATCATATTGGCTATCAATGTGGCAAAACCGTTCCATACATTAAAAATCGTACAGATACCGGAATGTGTCCGATGGAGGAAACCGTTAAAAACATTTCCTCTCCAACTGATGCCTTTGACGAACTAGAAAAAACAATAGCAATTTTAATGAGTAAAAAATAAAAAATATCCCTCACGAATTTGTGAGGGATATTTTTATTGACAGATTAAATAATTGAGAACATAAAAAGTCCAATCGTGTTGATGGCTAGATTAGCAAATATATGCAATAACCATGAATTATAAATGTTTTCATTCTTCTCATTAAGCCAATTAAATAATAATCCAGTAAGAAAAAGCCCAACAATCATTAAAATAACCAACATCCAGTTAAACCACATTGCTATAATTGCAATGTGGTAAAGCGAAAACAAAAGTGAACTTACGATATAAGCATAGCTTCTGCCACAATGTCTTTTAAGTGAGAAAAAAGCAAATCCACGAAAGAAAAACTCTTCAAGTAGTGAGTTAATGAGTGAAATATATATTGCCACAAAAATAAAGTTTGAGCTGTTTACATTAAGGCTTTTTTGTAGCTCTAGTGCAATGATGTCGAGGTCTATAAATGACTTTAAAATAAAATACGCAACAAGTATAAAAAAGTAAACTGCAAGTCCTAATAAAAAGGAGTAAAGGAGTTGCTTCCTAGATTTAATTTTAAAGTAAGCTTTAAAATTAATATCCTTACTGCATAGAGCAAAAAGGAAAGGGACCGCCATAAAAAGTATAAGTTTATAAATTGATTTAATTAAATAGGATGGTGTTATATAAAGCTCAATAATCGCCATAAGTATACAGGCAATTATCAAACCTAAATTTAACCACAAAGAAGTTTTTTTCATACCAATACTCCTACATTAGTGGTGAAAATAGGTTTAAAAATGACTGAAGCACCCTAACAAACCAGTTTTGATTGCGGCATTCGTCAAGTGTGATTCTCTTGCTGCGTTCAAAACAATCAACATGATCTTTTTTTACTGTGGCAACGGAATCAGTATTGTATAGCAAGACACCACACTCAAAGTGGAAATAAAAGCTTCTAAAATCAAAGTTTTGTGTTCCAACAATAGCAAGCTCATCGTCACATACAACAGTTTTTGCGTGCATAAACCCTCCGGTATATTCAAAGATTTCAACACCAGCTTCAACAAGTGTTTGATAGTTATATTTTGTAACGAGATGAACATACCACTTGTCGGGATTTCCCGGGGTTATAATTGAAACTTTAATTCCGCTTTGAGCTGCACAGCATAAAGCGGTAATCATTTCGTTATCCAAAATTAAATAGGGGGTAGTGATGCTAATATAGTTTCTTGCGTTGTTAATCATATTTATATAAACCATTTCACCAATCAGATGATCGTCAAGGGGACCGTCACCAAAAGGCATAACATATCCATTCGCCGTTTCTTCTTTAGTTGGTCTATATTTTTGATAATTAATATCATCATAGTCATAATATTGCCACATCTGTAAAAACAGTACAGACAGGCTCCAAACTGCCTCACCTTTAAGCATAATAGAGGAGTCTTTCCAGTACCCGAACCTATCAACTGAATTTATATATTCATCTGCTAAATTTGCGCCACCAGTAAAGCCGACATTCCCATCAATTACAGTTATTTTCCTGTGGTCACGATAATTCATAAAAGTATCAATAGAGGGTTTGAATACGTTAAATACGTGAACTTCTATTCCCAAATCACGAATTTTTTTATAGTAATTAGTTGGAAGAGTGCTAATGCAGCCAAGGTCATCGTACATCATTTTAACCTCAATGCCCTGAAAAGCTTTTTTTGCAAGAATATCTAAAATTTTATCCCACATTTCTCCTTCTTGGATAATAAAATACTCCATAAAGATAAATTTTTCTGCCTTTTCAAGTTCTTTACAAAGACAATCAAAAAAAGCTTCTCCAGGGCTCAAATACTCTGTTATAGTATTCTTGTATATAGGAAGAAGTGTTGTATTCCTTATATATGTAACCTGTTTTGAAATCTCAATATGATTTTTTTTAAGGTCATCAATTATAGTTTCATCTTGTATAGCTAAATCCTTAGTTAAATTATATATTGTCTTAATTCTGGTTGCTTTAGCCTCTGATTTTTTATTTTTTCCTGCTATGTAGTAAATAAACCAACCTAACAGTGGAAAAAGTGCAATTGGAGTTACCCATGCAAGTTTAAAAATAGGATTATCATTTTTCGAAACAATATAGAGTATTGTAATAAAACTCATTATTGAGAAGGCCGCATACATATAAAAGCCATACTGGCTTAGAAACAACACCATAAGCACTAATGCAAGAATCTGTGCAAAAATGCAGATTCCAAAAATAAATAGACGGCTTGTAAGAAATCTTAATATTTTCTTCATAATAACCTCCAAAACTGCAATATTGTTACTATTTTATCACAATATTGCAGTCTATTCAATTGAATTTGATTATTTATGATTATCATCAACTTCTTTTTTAGCATGATACGCATTTTCTTCAATAGTTTCTGGAACTACATTTCCCACTTGCTCTTTTTTAGGTGTTATAGTATTAGTTAAATAAAATGGGATTACAGGCTTTTTTGGATCAATTTTCGTATTATTACCATCTTTTATATTGTTTTTCAAAATTAAACACCTTCTTCAAATATAATAACTATATTATTAGCAATAATATAGTTATTATGTGTTAAGTTATTAATAAAACCAAAAACGTACATATTTTATTAATTGACTTAAATTGTGAAAATGTGTATACTTAGTTGGGTATAAAACCAATATTGATAAAAATTAATTATGATTTTAGGAGGTAAAGACATGTTATTTAATAAAAAAGACTTTAAATTAAATTTAGCTGTTCTGATTTTATTTGATATCATTTCAGTTTATCTCGCTATAATAATTGGATTCAAATTAAGATTTGGACTTGTTGGGGCTCTGCCCCAGACATATGCAAACGATATGATATATTATGTAATTATAATTAGTTTGATAGCGATTATGTCAAATATTATTCTTCGATGTTATGGCTCTATATGGCGTTATTTTGGATACAAGGATTTATTGCGCCAGATTGGTTCAACTTTACTTACGTCTTTATTTGTAGTTTTGATTGACAATTTCATTGGGCTTGAATTGCCATTTGAAATGTTTATATTAATACCTTCATTAATGTTCATATTTATGCTGTTATGTAGGTTTGCACCGAAGGCATATCAGGCATTTTCAAACAAAAAATCTCCATCTTTAAAAAGAAATAATTCTGTGAGAACCTTGATTTATGGTGCTGGTGAGGCTGGAAACTATCTCTTAACCAATCTTGACCAAAAGGATAAGGTAGATACCTATCCAATAGGATTTATCGACGATGACAAAAGCCTGTGGGGAAGAAAGATTGGAAATGTACCTATAGTTGGTGGCGGAGATATTCTTGAATTTATTATTGATGATTTAAAAGTCGAGGAACTGATTATTGCAATTCCAACCGCTAGGGCTGAATTTGTAAAAGATATCTATATGCGCTGTAAAAAGTGCAACGTAGTTGTAAAGCAATACGGCTCACTTGCAGATGTTACAGTTGAAGACTTTAGAAATGCTCCAATTAAACAGGTAAACTTTGAAGATTTGTTAAGACGTGACAGTGTTAAATTAAATATGGATATCGTGAACAAATTTATTAAAAACAAAGTCGTTATGGTCACTGGTGGAGTTGGCTCAATTGGGTCTGAAATTTGCCGACAGGTGCTTAAATTTGGTGCGGACAAGTTAATTATATTCGATATAAACGAAAATGGACTATTTTATATTAAAAATGAATTTGATGAGCTTGGTTATGATGGTAAATTTGAAGTTATATTAGGTTCAGTCAGAGATAGAAATCGTCTTAAAGAAGTGTTTCAAGAATATGAGCCGAATGTAGTTTTCCATGCAGCAGCGCATAAGCACGTTCCTATGATGGAGGGAAACCCTAAGGAAGCCATTAAAAATAATGTTCTAGGAACAATAAATGTTGCAAACGAAGCAATTTTTCACGATGTAGAAAAGTTTATCTTGATATCCACCGATAAAGCTGTAAACCCTACCAATATAATGGGTGCATCAAAGCGTATGGCGGAAATTGCGACCCAAATTATGAATAAAGTAAGCAACACTGATTTTGCCGCTGTAAGATTCGGAAACGTGCTTGGGAGTAACGGTAGTGTTGTGCCCTTCTTTGAAAAGCAAATAGAGATGGGAGGTCCCGTAACTGTAACTCACCCAGAGATGAAACGCTATTTCATGACAATACCAGAGGCAGTTCAGCTTGTACTTGAGGCTGGTGCAATGGCAAGCGGCGGAGAGATTTTTGTACTTGAGATGGGTGAGCCTGTTTTAATCTATGATCTCGCTTGTGATCTGATTAAAATGCATGGGTTAGAACCGAATAAGGATATTGCTATCGAGTTTACAGGTCTTAGACCGGGCGAAAAATTATTTGAGGAAATATCCCTTGCTGAAGAGGATACGTCAAAGACAAGTAACAATAAGATATACGTCAATAAGGCTGTTGAGCATGATTCTAAGGAGTTTTCTCGTAGCATTAAGCAGCTTGAAAACATCGTAAAAACAGACGATATTGAGGGTATGTTTCATATTGTTCAAAACATTGTGCCAACATTTAACCACAATAATAAAAAAGATACTGAATAAATGTGTAGCCACAGCAAAGAGCTAGTGGCTTTAGTGGCTTAAAAAGGAGATAATGTAGTGAGTATAATTAAATATGCAAAAACATCCTTTAGTTGTGTTTTTGTAAATCTTGCGGTAGTGGACAAACCTTTGCTTAAGGAAGAATTCTAATGGGAGTCTTAAATAAGTTTAAGAAAAGTGAGTATGCTAAAAACTCCACTATTTTGATGGCTGGTACAGTAATCTCTATGGTTTTGCAAACGTTGTCAGTGTTTTGGCTTGGCAAATTTTACGCTGATGATATGTGGGGAATATATGAGTATTTTTGTACTGCGTATTCCATTTTTTTAATTGTTGCTACTGGGAGATATGAGCTTGCAATTATGTTGCCTAAAGAGGATAGCGATGGTTTTATGATAGCACTTCTTTCAGCAGGACTGTCAGTTGCATTTTCGATTGTAACGACAATTATTTTATTTGTACTCTATCTTTTGGGGATAGAACTTGGCTGGATGATATTTTTACCCATAACTCTTGCAATTTTAGGTATATACTATTCCTGTAATTATTGGCTTAACCGCAAGAAAAGGTATATAAACCTTGCGATTAATCGAGTTATACAGGGTGTCCTTTTTGTGGTTTTTAATTTGGGATATGCATTTATATTACCTGATAGACGCTATGGTCTGATATTAGGATATATAACGGCACAAGCAATTGTTATGGTTATGCTTATAGTTAGCATGATTATTGACTATAAAAAACAAAAGTTTAAGTTATCAGTTAAAAGAACAAAAGAACTTGCCAAAGAGTATATTAATTTCCCTAAAATATCCTCGATTTCAGGGGTAATCAACAACATTGCGGTAAGACTTCCTGTTTTGCTATTAGGTTTCTTTGCAGGAAATTCCGTTGTAGGTCAATATGCAATGATGAATAGGATACTAGGTGCACCCATTACGGTTATTTCCGAGGCAATAAGAGATGTGTTCCGTCAAAAGGCGAGCAAGGAATATGCTCAAAACAATGAATGCTACGGTACTTTTATTAAAACCTTCAAGTCGCTCTCGCTAGTTGCAATCATTCCATTTGTATTGATAATGTTGGGAGCAAAACCAATACTAAACATACTGTTTGGCGATTTGTGGAATATGGCGGCATACTTCATTATATTGATGGCACCATTTTACTATGTAAAGTTTATTGTGAGCCCACTTACATTTATGACATACATAGCAAGACGCCAAAGTTATGATATGAAATGGCAGATTGCGTTATGCGTAAGTTCAACTATTGCCTTCTATCTAGGATATATTCTAACAAAAAATCCATACGTTATGCTGTTGCTATACGGCATTGTGCAAACAATTCTCTATATGGTAAGTTTTAACTACACCAAAAAGCTAGCAAAAGGTGAGTTTGCAAGAGATGTGTAAAAGGAAGTGAAAATATTTATGAAGCTGTTTGATTTTATATCATTAATGAAAAAGAGAAAGAAATTAGTTTTTTCAATTATATTTATTTCGTTTGTAGCGATGTTGCTGTTTACAATGTTTTTTAATAATGTAGATTATGAAATTTCATCAACATTTAAGCTTGATGCGAATATTCTTCTTACTACAAATGCAACAGCCTCAACAAATGAAAAGAGCATTAACAGAATTGAGCTAAAGCTAAATGAGCTTGATGATAAATCTGCTATTGAATATGTGCAAAACAACAAAAGTTTAGTTGACCAATCTAATATGCTTGACTATCAACAGGTTATTTTTAAGTTAAACTCCAAAGAGTATATGAATTCTGAAATTACTTCTCATTTGTTTAAGTCAAATCTAGTCGATCAAAAAATAATTACAGGTTTTGAACAAATCAATATTGTGGAGCAATCTGAGACACTAACACTTAGGGTGACTGCTGATACTGCCAAAAAAACAACAGAGACATATGACAATATCATTGCCTATATGCCAAGATATATTGAGGAAAGAATTAAACATAAAGTAGGAGTTGCAAACGATGCAATTAAAACTTCAATTACAAGTGACCAAGCCAATGCCGATGGTTTAATTAATGAGTATGCCGCTTTAAAGAAGAGTACGGGGTTTATTGACATTATTAATCTCAATAAAGGGATAGAAATGTTAAACTCGCTGTCGGGATTATCCAATAATATTAACGCAAACAGCAATGTGGCAAATAGGTTTGAAAGACTATTGTCAAGTGAAATACCACCTGAACTAGTGATAAAAAGTGTAGACTTCTCGGGACTGAAACTTACAAAAGTATTAATACCATATATTATTATTGAAATTATTGCATCTGTATTAATAGGTTTTTTGGCTGTATTTGTTATTGAATCTTATACGCAATCAAAAAAAATAGCCAATAGAATTAGTGCTTAAAGGGTTAGTATGAAAGAGGGTGGTGGAGATTTGCAACGCAAGCAACAAAAGTTATTTCTTCACGATGACCTAGAATGCAAAATTGATAATACATCATACAGCTTTATAAAAAAAGGTGTTTTAGATATCCAAGTCAAAAGTGTTTTGTTTTATTTAGCACTTCTTGCTTTTAAGCTATTGCTTGATTTATCATATGTAAAAATTATTTTTCCACAGTTTGAGTACATGGGCTTTGTTTTCGTAGATAATGGTATGAAGGTTTTTTCAGGGTTAATATTATTTTTCCTAATGATGTTTTTTATCCCGACTAAGCTAGATAAACCTTCAAATATCTTGAGTATTTGCTTAGTAATTATAACATATATACCTTCACTTACCATTTTTTCTTATGGTGATGCCACTTATGGTTTCATTTTTATGAATACAGTATTTTGGATTATTTTGCTCTCAATTATCAAATTTCTACCAACTATTAATTTACCCAAACTAAATCCCAAAGCGTGTAAGTTTATTTTCTTATTGGTTGTATCTTTAATTTGCCTATATTGCTGTTATTACGTAATTAAGACATTTGGCTTTAAATTTAACTTTAATATATTGAATGTTTATGATCAAAGAGCCGAGTACAAAGAAGCACACATACCCTTTTCATCATACCTATTTACATGGTCATCAAATGTTATTCTACCAATGGGATTTATGTATTTTATTATTAAAAAGCAATATGTATTATCGATAATTCCTATTATTTCACAATTGTTGCTATTTTCTGCAACAGGAATGAAATCTATGCTTTTTACAATACCGATTGTTATCATTTTTGCAGCATTTCTAAAATTGAAAGATGTAAGCCTATATTTAATGATTGCCCTAGCTTTGGCTAGTGTATTTTGCATTGTAGCATACAGCATTTTTAATCAAATTCTACCTATATCATTACTAACCAGACGGGTATTCCTAGTTCCTGCAAGAATTTCACAGTATTACTATGATTTTTTTATTGAGGCAGGACAGATACAACTTTCCCATAGTATTTTTTCTGGTCTTTCAAATTACAGATTTCAGGCAGAACCAGCACAGTTTATCAGTAAAATTTTTGTAGGAAGTACTTCGAATTTTAACAGCGGTATTATCGCTGATGGGTTTGCTAACTTTGGATATATAGGTGTATTTTGCTGGAGTATATTTACGGCTTTTGTATTTAAAATTTTAGATGCTGTGTCAAAAGACAAGAATAACACCATTGTAATTTCTGGAATTATCATGTTTGTATCCTCACTATCTAATTCAGCGTTAGTTACCAATCTAGGCACCCATGGAATGTTGATAGCTATATTTATGATTTATATTTTACCACCAGAGCAAAAAAGGGAGCTAGTATATGAGAATCTGCATAATGACAAGCGTACATCATTACGATGACGTTAGAATTTACCATAAAGAAGCACAAACCTTGAGAGAACAAGGCTTTGATGTAACAATTATCTGTCCTGATTTTGAGGGTACAGATAAAAATGGCATTCAGTTTATAAAAGTAAATATGCCAAAATCTAGGTTTGTAAGAATTGTCACAGCACCATTTCGATTTTTAAAGGTAGCANNATCCAGAGTTAATTTTAACAGGGCTTTTTCTTAAGAAAAAAGCAAAGGTTATCTACGATATCCATGAGGACGTTCCCAGACAAATTTTAACTAAACCTTATTTAAAGCCATTTATTGCAAAAATTTCCTCAAGAATTGTAGAAAGCTATGAGAATTATGGAGCACGACAGTTTTATGCAATCGTAGCTGCTGCACCGGTTATCTACGATCGTATGATAAAGCAAAACAAGAACACTGTAATGGTCTGCAATTATCCAAAGCTTGAAGAGTTTGAGGGTATGTCAAATGACGGTAAAATTCGAGAGAATAAGGTGTGTTATGTCGGTGGAATTACAAAAATTCGGGGATTATTTGAAATGGTTGATGCCGTAGATGGCCTAGATGTAAAACTTATATTGGCGGGTGCATTTGAAACTGAGACAATAAAACAAGAGGTCGAGCAAAAATCAGGCTATCAAAATGTTGAGTATAGAGGCTTTTTAAATAGAGAAGAAATAAGAGGGGTATTGTCGACATCAAAGGCGGGCTTGGTAACTCTTTATCCAACCCCTACATATGTGTTGTCATTGCCGGTTAAAATGTTTGAATATATGATTGCAGAAATTCCAGTCATTGCATCTGATTTTCCCTATTGGCAGGCTATTGTAGATGACGCTAAATGTGGACTCTGTGTAAACCCCCTTGATGTAGAGGAGATAAAAGCAGCAATTGATTTTATCATAAAAAATGATGACATTGCCCAGGAAATGGGACAAAACGGCAGAAGAATGGTTATTGAGAAATATAACTGGGATATAGAAAAACAGAAATTAATCACACTGTATAACTTTTAAACACTAGAAATGGGGTCAAAGCTGTGAATATAATGATTATTAATCACTATGCGGGTAGCGATAAATACGGTATGGAGTTTCGACCTTTTTATTTGTCACGTGAACTTGTAAAGCTAGGACATAATGTTACGGTAATTGCTGCGGACTGTTCGCATCTTAGAAAGAATAACCCTGTGATTGACAGGAGTTTTACAGAGGAAATAATTGAGGGCGTACGATATGTTTTTATAAAAACTGTAAAGTATCAAAGAAATAACATAAAACGTTTTTTAAATATGATAAGCTTTCTAATTCAGCTAAAAATGAACAGCAAAATGCTATACCAAAAATACTTACCCGACATCATAATTGCGTCCTCTACATATCCCTATGATGTTAAGTCTGCAAAAAACATTGCAAATTTCGGAGAAAATACGAAAGTGTGCTATGAAATTCACGATATATGGCCACTTTCACTAATTGAAATCTACAAGATTAGCTCTAAAAACCCTTATATGAGAAGTTTGCAAAAAGCAGAAAATTTTGCATATAAAACTGCTGACTTAATAGTATCTATTTTGCCTGACGTAAATCGTCACATAGAGGAATTGGGTTTTTACAGCACAAATTACGTGCATATTCCCAATGGCATAATTGTTGACGTTAAAAGTAATCTGCCTGCTCCTGATTTTATATCAGATGAAATAAAACAACAAAAAGAAAACGGCAAGTTTATATTAATGTATCTTGGTGGATTTTCACAAGCAAACGCGCTAGATGATTTATTTGAGAGTGCAAAACATATGCCTGAAGAAGTGCAAATTATGATGGTGGGGGATGGGCCTTTAAAGCAATCCTATCAAGAAAAAATAGAGCTAAATTCTATTAAGAACATTTCATTGATGCCCTCTGTGTTAAAAACACAGGTGAACAGCACTCTAAGGCTTGCAGATGCACTGTATATTGGAGCAAAACGGACCAAGCTTTATCAATATGGTGTTGGGATGAACAAAATATTTGATTATATGCTCGCTAAGAGACCAATACTCTATGGTATAGAGGCGTCAAACAATATGATAGAGGATGCAACCTGTGGAATAACGATTGAACCGGAGAGTGCTAATGCAATTATAGAGGGCGCAAAACAACTACTGTCACTTAGCGAAACCTCTCTAAATACAATGGGACAGAATGGGTATGAATATGTCCTTGAGCATCATGATTATGAAAAGCTTGCAAAGCGTTTTATTGATGCGATAAACGGATGCGGAGGTCAAGAATGAGTATCTCAAAGTTCGACGAACTACCAAAAATAATGCAAAATTATGCTGTAAAACAGTATTACGATATTTTAAAAACGAAACAGACAACCCTAGTGATTAAACATATTGTTGACGTCTTAATTTGTGGGGTAATATTTATTATCACATTACCGTTTTTTATAATATTTTCAGTGCTAATTAAACTTACCTCAAGAGGTCCTGTTTTTTTTAAGCAGGAGAGAATAGGGAAAGATTTAAAAACCTTTCATATATTAAAGTTTCGCACAATGGTTAAAGATGCTGAAAAAAAGGGGATACAGCTTACGAATGGAAATGATAGCCGTATTACTCCTTTTGGAAAGTTTTTGCGTGGCATCAATATGGACGAAATGCCACAGCTGCTTAATGTTATAAAGGGTGATATGTCTATCATTGGAACTCGTCCAGAAGTTAAGCGTTATGTAGATATTTATACCGATGAGATGTTAGCAACACTTTTGATTAAGCCAGGCATGGTAAGCTTAGCGAGTGTAAAATATAAAAATGAAAACGATATGCTTACCTCTGCAAGCAATCCCGAACAAGTTTACATTGATGATATTTTACCTGATAAAATGAAATATAACTTAGAATATTTAAAGCACTTAAGCATGAAAGAGGATTTTTCAATCTTAGGAAAAACAATTGCGTGCGTGTTTAAATAAGATATGTTATTAAATTGTAACCAAAATGGTTGAATTTTAATTTGTAATTAGTAACAATTTGTATTATAATAAATATACAAACATTAAGGAGTAGAAAGTATGCAGCAAAGAGTTAAAAGGCAAACAAAGCTTAAAAAGACACCGTTGTTTGTACTACTAGCTATGATACTCGTTGTGATTTGTATTATTGCAGCAATATTTATAAGTTTTATGAATGAGGATATTAGTTCTCAGACTTCTAGTATGTTAAACTTAATTGGAACGTCCTCAAATGTTTCGTCCGAAGTTTCATCTGTGATTTCATCTGAGGTTTCTTCAACTGTCTCTTCTGAATTTCCTTCAAGCTCAGCCACCGAGGTTCNNAAAGAAATTCAAGTAAAAACTGTAGTTCCCCAAACCGTGCCGGTTAGCGACGATTATTTCAAGGATGCACTATTCATTGGCGACTCAATTTCAAAAGGATTGAAGATGTATGGAGTTGTGCCGGAAGCTAATGTGCTTGCAGACCAAAACGTAGGGCTTGATCAAATTTATAATAACAAAGATGTATATTTTATCTCGGCTAAAGTGAAAACTACTCTGTGGAAAGCCATTGAAAAAAAGATGCCAAACCCAAAGAAAATATATGTACTGCTGGGTTCAAATGGTATTCCAGGCTATGAAAATGAGCATCACATGAAGTTTTATAACGACTTAGTTGATAAACTTAAAGAGAAATTTCCCGATGCACTTATATATATTCAATCTATCACTCCCATAACTAAAAATTCAACATATATTAGAAAAACATTTTCAACAGCAAAAATCAATGGTTTTAATAATATGATATTGAAAATGGCGGAGGAAAAATCAGTCTATCATCTTAATATTCAAGAAGTGTTGATGGATAAAAATGGTTATCTAAAAGCAGAATATGCTGCTACTGACGGTATTCATTTGAAAAAAGAAGGGCATGCTGCAGTTTACGAATACTACAAAAATCATACTGTAACCAAAGACGGTGTGGCGACAATTATAGAGAAAGACCCCAACAAAGGAGAATAATTTATGAAAAAAGCATTGATAGCTTTAATGGCATTGATTATGACATTTACGTTTGCAGGATGTGCAAGCGAGAACAAAACTGTGGATATCTCCACTATAATGAAAACAATTCGAAGTGAAATTGATTTACCAGATATGGCAGATATAACAAAAGACCGCATTTCTGGATACTATGAAATTAATCCAGATGATATTGTTGATATGTCCTATATTATTGCAGGGAGCGGAGCAACCACAGATGAAATTTTCATTGTAGAGATGACTGATGAGTCTAAGGTTGCAGAAGTTAAAACAATGATGGAAGATAGAAAAAAACAAATTTCTGAGTTGTTTGAAACTTATGCTCCAAATGAGATGCCAAAGGTTAAAGATTCTGTAATTGAAACTAAAGGCAAGTATGCGTTTTTTGCAATTTGTAACGATAACGCCAAAGCTAAAAAAATATTCACAGATTCTTTTTAAAATTTATATACTAAGTCAATTACTATCTAGTATCATGTATAGTAGCACAGTTAAAATGAAAATTCATCCGCAAGCATTTAATTAATAATTATGCTTGCGGTTTGTCTAAGTATTTATAATTTAATTTGAGGTGGTGTTAAAATGTTAGTAGAATCAATTTGCATAATATTAATTTTAACAATTATGGTGTTTATGTTTATGAGGAGTGGAAGGAAAGACTTTGCGTTAGCTACAGCGCCATTGCTTATAGTTCCGTTTTTCCATACAATATCAAATTTAATCTATGATTTGTTTAAAATTTCTATTAGTGTCAACGTTAAGGCTGGCACAGATGTGTTAGGACTTGCTATTGCAGTGGCCATAATGGGGATTATTTCAAGCAAGCATAAAACAAAGGCATCAAGACTTGGATACCTGCTAATCTCAGGTGGGTTTACTACACTACTGACTATTATATTTATCTTTAACTATTATTCTTACTTGATTGAAAGATGAGGGACATAATGAAAAAGAAACCTATTATTCTTGCAGTAATGACTGTTTTAGTTGGTCTTTACGTATTCTTCGCATCACCTAACCTAAATCCACTTTATGCTGATGGAGCATTCTTTTGGCTTGTACTTATATCTGCATACTTGCTGGTTGCAACCGTGACAAGTTTCAGCATTTCACAATTTATTGACAGCAATGGAAGAGCGGTAACTAATTTTGATAAATCAAAGCTCCCACAAAAATGGGTGCTTATAACACTCGGAATATTATGGGCTGCATTCTTTTTAATGCAATTTATATTTACTCCCTTATTATTTTCGAGAAGCTATAAAAATCAAATGAAAGACCCGGTTGAAAAAGAGTTTACAGCTGAGGTTCAACCCGTAGATATCAATCAAATACCTATTGTAGATAAAGAGCTAGCAGCAAATTTGGCTGACAAAAAACTAGGTGAAAAGCCATCACTTGGTAGTCAGGTTGTTTTAGGTGAGCCTACTATGCAAGAGGTAAATGGAGAACTAGTATGGGTAGTGCCACTTCAACATTCAGGATTTTTCAAATGGCTTGCAAATATTGAAGGTGCGGCAGGCTATATTAAGGTTTCTGCGACGAACTTAAAAAATGTTGATTATGTTGATGAATATAAAATAAAAATTCAACCACATTCATATTTCTTACACGACTTAACAAGAAAAGTTAGGTTTTCTGGAGGCTTATTTGCTGGTATCACAGATTATTCATTTGAGCTTGATGATACTGGAAAACCACACTGGGTAGTAACTACCTATAAAAATACTCTTGGATTTGCTTTACCAGAGGCTACAGGAGTAATTATTGTTGATGCTCAAAATGGAGCAACCCAAAAGTACCCTATCGCTGATGTTCCAACTTGGGTGGATAGAGTTCAACCAGAAGATTTTATTGTTAATCAAATTAACAACAAAGGCCAGTACATTCATGGGGTTTTCAATTTTTCTAATAAAGAAAAATATAAGATTTCCCCGGGAACAAACATTATTTATAACCAAGGCAGATGTTATCTGTTCACCGGTATAACAAGTGTTGGCTCTGACAACAGCGCCACAGGTTTTTATATGGTAGATATGGTCACCAAAGAACCAATTCTTTATCGTATGAGTGGTGCAACTGAAGAAGCAGGGCAACGCTCTGCACAAGGTAAGGTTCAAGACTTGGGCTATATGGCTACTGCGCCATTATTGCTAAACGTTTATGACGAGCCAACCTACTTTATGACATTAAAAGACTCTGCAAGACTTATCAAAAAGTATGCATTTGTTTCGGTAAAAGATTATAGCTTAGTTGGAGTTGGTGATACAATGAAAGAGGCTCAAACTGACTACTTCAAGGTAATGAAGGATAGTTCTGATAAACCTATATTTGGCAAGGACACAGAAAAAGAGCAACAACTGTCCTTGACAGGAACTATTGATCGCATTAACTTTACAATCAGTGGTGAGGATACTATTTACAGTTTCACACTCGATTCTGTGCCGAATAAGATTTTTGCAGTAAAACTTTTGGTAAGCAACAAACTATCGCTGACGCAAAAAGGGGATAGCGTTTCAATAAAGTACTATGAAAATGCAGGGAACTTTATAGTGACCGAATTTAATAACCAAACATTCTAAAAAGTCAATATCATAGTCTAAACCCGACACCAAATTCACGGTGTCGGGTTTGTTATTTTAAAAAGATATATTTAATGTTATTTTATTGTGCTGTTCATCTTAAATTCGCAACATACGATAACCTACCCCAATATGCGTTTGAATATATTTAGGATTGGAAGGTGTACTCTCAATTTTTTTGCGAAGCGTTGCCATAAAAACTCGTAAAGATGGAGTATCTTCATAGGTAGCGTTTACCCATACTTCTTTTATCATAAAATTATGAGTCAAAACTTTACCTACATTCTTTGCAAGCAGGCAAAGTAATTTGTACTCTATAGGGGTTAGATGAACATCACGTTCATTTAAAAACACACAACCGGCAGCATAGTCAATTTTTAAGTCACCGTTAATAAAGACCGAGGTGTCTTCTAGCTGTCTGCAGTTATTATACTTGATACGTCTAAGGGTTACACGTAATCTTGCTAAGAGTTCATTTACGCTAAAAGGTTTCGTTAAAAAGTCATCCGCACCAGCATCCAACGCATCAATCTTATCTTTGTCGTCGCTACGAGCGCTTACAACGATAATTGGCACAGTTGACCATGTACGTATTTTTTTAATAATGTCTACGCCATCCATATCAGGTAAACCTAAATCAAGAAGGATAATATCGGGGTTATAGGATAATTCCTCTAAAATTGAAGCTCTGCCCGTTTTTGCAGTATGGTAGTTATAGTCTTGTGTCTCTAGGGTTGTGGTGATTAGATTGAGGATAGCGTTATCGTCCTCTACGACAAGTATTGATGGTCTATTAATTGGAGTTCACCTCTTTCACTTCTAAAGTAAAGCAAAACACAGTTCCGTGAGGAGTGTTATTATTAACAGAAATTGTGCCACCGTGTGCCATAATGATTGACTTACAAAGGGAAAGTCCCAACCCAAGTCCGCGCCTTTCATCGCCCTTAGTGTTATTCGAGGTGAAGAACATATCAAATAACTTTTCTTTTACATCTTCAGTAATTCCATCACCATCGTCAGCAACCTCAATGAGTGCCATTTTGCCCCTTTGTTTTGTTGATATTGTAATATGTGAGCCTGGCTTTGTGTATTTAATAGCGTTGTCTACAATGTTTATAATAACTTGCACAATTAATCGTGAATCCATTTTTGCCATAAGCATATCATTTTCGTGTATCACACCTATTGTATGCTCGCAGCTCTTTCGGTTAATATGATGTAATGCTTCAATGATTATTTCATCAAGTAACTCGGACTCCATACTAATGTTCATAGACCCATTGTCAATTCTTGTAACAGCTAGTAAGTTTTCAACTAAATTGATAAGCCACATGGAGTCATCATAAATATCTGTATAGAGCTGCATTTTTTTTGCATCATCTAAAATACTAGAATTGTTNNCAAGTAAGTGGGGTACGCAAATCATGGGAAATTGCACGAAGTAGGTTTGCACGAAGTTTTTCTTGTTCAGCAAGCAAAGAAATTTGATTTTTTGTTTCATTAATTTTCTCTTTTTCTAAAGCAAGGGCACATTCTCCCAAAATAGCAAGCAAGAGATTTTTCTCAAAGGTATCTAAATCGAAATCAGTTTCGATGGCGATAGCGGCAACAGCGAATGCAGTATCCAGACTTCTGACAGCCAAGTAAAGACATTTTGAGGCAGGTAATGTGTTTGTAGTAGCCCCAGCATGCTTGTTGTTTTTATACACCCACTCAGCCACAGCTTGCTCACTGGGATCAATATAAAGTTGCGTTTCATTGGTATCATCATTTTTTCTAAAAACAATTGGTTGTCCAAGTTTATTTTCATCTGCTGGATAGATAATAACCGTCCTATCAAGCAATTTTATCATTTGGTGCGCGGTTTCATCTAAAATTTCTTTGGCGTTTTTGGCACGTTGTAATTTTTGGCTAGTTTCTAGCAGGACTTCAGTTCGATAAGCCTTTAGCGCAGATTGGCGTGCCTGTTCTTTTATTCGCTTGGTTAATGTGCTTGTGATGAAAGCAGATATAAACATTATCAAAAATGTAACTGCATAGGAAGGATCATATGCCTCAAATGAAAATCGTGGATGAGTAAAGAAAAAATTGAAGATTACAACACTAACAAAGGAAGATACTGTGCTGTAAAGCTTACCTTGCGTTGCTATAGCCGTAAACAATACACCTAATATATAAACCGTAATGATATTTGCCTCGCTAAAGCCTAAGTGATAAAACCAATAGCCAAGTCCAGTCGCAAGTGCTAAAATGGCAATGGATTTTAATGTATCTAATAGGGAAAGTTTCGGAGAATTTAGCTTTCGTTTCAACTTGGCAGAATAGGGTGGGTGGCTATCAGGGATAACATAAATATCGAGATTGGGTGCAAGAGTGGTAAGTCTTTCAATAAAATTTTGTTTTTGAAAAAACCACATTTTTTTATTGTTTGAGCGTCCAATGACAATTTTGGAGATGCCACTTGCTTTGGCGTATTCTGCAATTTGTTCAGGTACATCCTCACCATAAACAGTGGCAATCCTCGCCCCAAGCTGTTCGGCAAGTTTTAAGTTTTCTCGTAGCCTAGATCTGATCGCAGGAGTTAATTCCTTTGTTCTTGGTGTTTCTACAAAAAGTGCAGTAAACGTACCATGAAATGCATCAGCCATTCTCGCAGCTGTCCTAATAACCTTTGAGTTTGAAGGGGAACTTGAAAGACAAATAAGAATATGCTCACCGGTAAAATATTCGTTCTTTTGGGCTAAGGTTCTGCTTTTTTCTACTGCTTTGTTTACACGATCAGCAGTACGACGTAGGGCAATTTCTCTTAAGGCGACTAGGTTTTCTTTTGTAAAAAAGTTTCCAAGTGCCCTTTGAGCCTGCCTTTCCCTGTAAATCTTACCTTTATGTAAGCGATCAATTAAATCATCTGGTTCAATGTCAACGAGTTCAACTTGATCAGCACTATCAAAGACGCTGTCGGGGATTCGTTCTTGTACCACAACACTGGTTATTGAGGCTACAATATCGTTTAAGCTTTCTATGTGTTGCACGTTAACTGTAGTGTAAACGTTGATGCCAGCTTTCAAAAGCTCTTCAACATCTTGATAACGTTTTAGATGTCGGCAACCGTCAGCATTTGTATGTGCCAACTCATCTACTAATACAATTTTTGGGTTACGTCTAATTGCAGTGTCTAAATCAAACTCATTGAGTGATATTCCTTTGTATGTAATTTGTAGGGGTGGCAAGATTTCTAGTCCTTCTAAAAGAGAAAGCGTTTCTGGTCGGGTGTGTGGCTCAATATAACCTGCGATTACATCAAGACCGGTGCTTTTTGCTTCATGAGCTGCCTCTAACATTGCAAAAGTTTTACCAACTCCTGCTGCATAGCCAAAGAATATTTTGAGCTTACCACGTTTTTGTTCCGACTCTATATTGGATAGTTGCCTTAAAAGATAGTCTGGATTTGGACGTTTCTCGCTCATATCATTCACCCCATTTCAATCGACTCTAATAACTAAAATTATATCACGTTTTTTGGCTGAATAGTAGCTATAGTTCAAATTACTTCAAAATTCCATCAAGCGCTAAATTTACTTTTAGCACATTTACCGTAGGCTCTCCAAAAATGCCAAGAAATCGATTTGTGGTGTAACGGTCAATCATATCTTTTACTTCTTGCTCGGAATATCTGGTATTTTCAATGATACGGCCAATTTGATACTCTGCCGCTGCGACAGAGATGTGTGGGTCTAGTCCGCTACCAGAGGTGGTGACTAAGTCAACGGGGATGGGGGTATCCTTTTGATTTGGATGAAACCTTCTTATCATCTCCACACGCTCTGCAACAATTTTTTCGTATTCATCACTTGCGGGGCTTAAATTTGATGGTGCGGCATACATCAAGGCTTTGCCATTCTCATCTATAAAGGTCTGTGTATCTATTTTCATTATGCGTCCCCATAGGTGAGTTTCATCAGTATATTGTTGGGCAAGCAACTCGCTGCCATATTTTTTTCCGTCAATTTCAATAATACTACCGTTTGCTTTATCTGGGAAAATCAGTTGTGCGATGCCAGTTATGAAAAGAGAGTAAATAACACCACATAGTAAAGTGAAAATTAGTAGAAAGATAATTGATTTTCCAA
>DBGA01000085.1:0-27528 GCA_002295325.1 Ruminococcaceae bacterium UBA866
AGAGCTTTTTTACCGCCCACCCAACTGATAAAACTATTGATATTGCATCACCTCCCTTTTCCGGGCTACTATTTGCTTCAAAATTATGAAATCCCAGACATACTGGTTTGGTTTCTAATAGAAACACTTTCCCTCAGTTCTACTTCTGAAAATTTTTGGAATTCATCCAGCGAAAGCGAAACACCCAGATAATCCATATCGTTCTCTGGATAATAAGATCCGCCTTTATCAAGCTCAAATGGCTTTTTACACAAAACCGTACCCCAATGATTAACCATGATATGGGTTTTGAGTTCTGCACAGCTTCCATCCAAGTTGTCCGAATCTCTGATATCATAGCAATATAGACTTTCCGGTATGGTCTGCCTGTCTAACCTCATGTTCGTAAAGGCTACCAACTTTCCATCAATTTCTCCTAATTCATATCCCTCTTTCTTTGCATCAAACGCTGCCATTTTTTATCCTCCCATCGTCATTCCAAAAAACTCTTGTTTTTCCATTGCTATCTTCCTCCTTTGAGGGCATTGATTCCATACCGCCTCACCAAAAAGGCATTTACAATAAGTCGCAGAAGCTTATCATTTATCAGCTCCGGATCACTGAGTTCGGACACTGTGATATGTGTCTTACCGGAGTAAAGCTCCTTTGCCATATGAAAGATGACATACCCCTCTAAATCCACACCATGAATATGAATAGCTTCAAAATGGATGAGCTGCTTATCCACATGATTCTTTGCCTCGCTCCATATAAAATCATCCGCAGTGAGTAAAAAAATGGCGGCTGCATATCCATAGCTTTCATCTAGCTTTGGAAACAGACCGCTTCTTCCGATACTCTGAAATCTTCTTTTATGCTCTGCATTTCTAAAAAGCATTTGCTTCGCCTCGCTTTCTCGGCGGTTACTTGTAACCTCTATTATTCTTTGCACTCGCAGAGCAAATGCCTGAAGTTCAATTTCTTTCATGAACAGCCCCAGCAGTTCTTCATATGGAACAGAGCATAGATTCATGTATCTTTGTTGTCCTCGGAATATGCCACTGGCAGGAGGTGTAAAACCGGGGATGAGTTGCATTTCTATTTCTATATCAGCGAGAGGTGTACCTCTCATAAATTTTGCAAACATTGGTATCAGTCCTTTCTTATTCTACTTGGTTTAGGCAACAAAAAAAGAGGCTATGTTTTTCAGTGACGAAGAACATAACCTCTTAAATATTTGCCGATGGCAGATTATTAAATTGTATTTTGGGTTTATATGAAAACAGAGGCATCAAGATTTTTCTATCTCAATGCCTCTGGATTTTCTTGTGGGAAATTTAGCTTTTAGGGTGTCATCATCGAAAATAACCGATGTCATCTATATTTTGCTCTAAAAATCAGGGCTAAAAACGGCCATTTTTGAGCCTGTTTTTCGCTCATTTTTCGCTCCGAAACCACAACATCTTGTGGTCTAACCCTCATTTTTCTTATCAGAACCACAACGTGTCATCATTATCACTACCTCAACGTGACCTGTCCTCGGAAACATATCTACTGGCGTTATCGACTTTACCTCGTACCCCTTTTCAACAAGTAATTTGCAGTCTCTTGCGGCTGTTGTTGGATTACATGATACCATTACAAGCCTACTCGGAGACATTTTATCAATTGCATCTATAACATCTAAATCCAAGCCTTTGCGTGGAGGGTCAACAATTATCACATTTGGTGTTTTCCCCTCATTAGCAAGTCTTTTCGCAGCTTCTCCAGCATCAGAGCATATAAACTCTGTATTAAAAATAGAGTTAGTTTTTGCATTTTCATTTGCATCTGATATCGCCTGTTCTATAATCTCCACGCCAACTAAATTCTTCACTTTGCTTGCAGCGCAAAGCCCTATTGTTCCCGTGCCACAATATAGGTCGATTAGTGTATCAGTAGGTTTTAAGTCAGCATATTCAATTGCAATATTATAAAGTACTTCTGCTTGAGTTCTGTTAACCTGATAAAAAGAAAGTGGTGAAATTTTAACTTTAATATCACAAATTATATCTGTGATAAAATCTGCGCCGAAAACTGTCTTACATTGTCGCCCTAATATTACGTTTGTTTTATCCTTATTTAAGTTGATTACGATACTCTTTATAGCATTATATTTTTTTGTAAGTAATGTAATAAGTGCATCTATATTAGGAATGTTAGAGCTTGTTGCAACTAAACAGACCATAACTTCATTCGTAATTTGTGCATGTCTTATATAAATATGACGGATTAGGCCTTTGTGACTTTCCTCATCATATATGGAAATATAGTTATCACGCAAAAATGATAAAATGTCCTGTTGAATATCTGCAAAAAATTCTGGTTGTAAATCACAATCACGCTTTGAAACGATGCGATGGCTTCGTTTGGCATAGAATCCGGATATAACCTCTCCATCACTATTTTTTCCAACAGGATATTGTGCTTTATTTCGATAATGAGATTGAAACTTACTAGGGATAATGGGACTAATTGGAGTATCTATATTCCCAATCCGTCTAAATGCATTTTCTACAAACTCCGCTTTAATTTTCAGTTCAGCATCGTAGGAAATATGGCGATAAGTACAGCCTCCACATTGTTCAAATTTATCGCAATCCACGTCAATACGGGATGGCGATGGGGNNATGGGGTTATTATGCTCTCTAACTTGCCAAACCCATAGCTTTTATTCAGCTTCACAATCTTTACTAAACAAACATCATCAACTGCCGTATTCGGTACAAAGATTGCAAATCCATCCATTTTTCCTACACCATTGCCCTCACTTGTGGTTCCTGTTATTTTAAGTTCGTATACATTATTTTTAATTATATTCATGTTATCTCCTAAGACTTATATTGTTTATTATAGTATAGTATAACATTTATTTTTTACTTAGAGAAGTATTATTTTATTATGACGAAATGTTGCTAGACTATTGGTATTTAATGCAGTTTTTTAATAAATCAGTATAGTTGTAATAGTTACTATTGTATTCTTATTTACGTAAAAAAATATGATGAATTTAATTGTAATTCAACGTATTTTGTATTACAATAAGAATTGAATTGTAAACTTTAAGTAAAAAGCTGCAATATTTTTATAATATAGGAGTGAATACATGGAAATATCTCTTGTGAGCTTCTTATCAGAGCTGTTTAGCAACCCTGCACTTCTCATTACAGTAATTTTAACGCTTGGAGTAATATTGGTAAATGGTTGGACAGATGCCCCTAATGCAATTGCCACCTGTGTTTCAACTAGGTCAATGTCGCCCAAGGCAGCGATACTAATGGCAGCTGTCTTCAACTTTTTAGGCGTTTTAGTTATGACAATGTTTAATGCAACTGTGGCAATGACAATCTATAATATGGTTGATTTTGGTGGAGATTCACATGAAGCACTGGTTGCCCTTTGTGCCGCTCTATTTGCTATTGTTACATGGGCTACGGTGGCTTGGAAATTCGGAATTCCAACCAGTGAAAGCCATGCATTAATAGCAGGTATTTCTGGAGCCGCTATTGCTTTGCATGGTGGATTTGCAGGAATTAACGGTAATGAATGGGTTAAGGTTATATATGGCTTACTTCTATCGACAGTATTAGGATTTATAATGGGCTATTTTTGTTCAAAGCTTACTGTAAAAATCTGTAAGAATGTTGATAAACGAAAAACTACAAAGTTTTTTAAAGGTGCTCAGGTTTCTTCTGCTGGTGCTATGGCGTTTATGCACGGTGCTCAAGATGGTCAAAAGTTCATGGGTGTTTTTTTACTGGGTGTTTTTCTTGCAAAGGGTCAAGGTAACGTAACTAGCTTTACAATTCCACTATGGCTTATGATTTTATGTTCGGCTGTTATGGCAATTGGCACTTCGATTGGTGGATATAGAATTATTAAAGCCGTTGGCATGGATATGGTTAAGCTTGAAAAACATCAAGGGTTTTCTGCCGATTTAGCAGCAGCTTCTTGCCTGTTGCTGTCTTCACTCATAGGTATTCCTGTTAGTACTACACACACCAAGACAACCGCAATTATGGGTGTCGGTGCTGCAAAAAGAATATCCTGTGTTAACTGGGGTGTGGTAAAGGAAATGGTATGGACTTGGTTTTTAACCTTTCCAGGCTGTGGTTTAATCGGTTATTTAATGGCTATGTTATTTATGTGGATATTCTAATTTAGAAAGGAATGGTATACCATGTCAAAAAAAGGACAAAATAATTACTTTAATATGTTTGTAGATCTTGTAGATTATTCTTGCCAAGCAGCAATAAACTTACACGTAACCCTAAACAACTATGATCCAAATGCACTAGTTGATACTATGGCGCTACTACATGAAATTGAGCACAAGGCTGATGTAGGAAAACATGAGTTGCTAGCATTGCTTGCTGCTGAGTTTATCCCACCTATCGAAAGAGAGGATATTGTAGCAATTGCAAATGAGATTGATGATGTAACGGATACAATTGAGGATGTTCTACTTAGGATATATATGTTTAACATAACTGAAATTCGTGAAGATGCTCTTAAATTTTCCACTTTGATTGTCAAATGCTGTGAGGCACTCAAACGTACTATGGAGGAGTTTCACAACTTTAAAAAATCACAGCTTATCCATAACTACATTGTTGATGTAAATCGCCTTGAAGAAGACGCGGACAAGCTTTATATACAGGCTGTTCATTCCCTTTTTGTTGCAAAGGATATGAGCCCTGTTGAGATTTTCTCTTGGGAAGAAACATTTAGTAGAATGGAAAAATGCTGTGATGCTTGTGAACATGTTTCGACTTTAATTGAGAGCGTAATAATGAAAAACTCATAAATTCTGTTAGTTTTACTATATTTTTATTGCCAAATGGATAATTTTATTATACAATATTAAAAGCGTGTCTACTCTTTTGTAACTATATTGGAGGAATTTTAAAATGAGCTTTCTTTTAGACGGGATTATGTCTCTAACCTGGCAACAATGTTTTATGTACGTTGTTGGTGCACTATTAATTTATCTTGCAATTGCAAAAAACTTCGAGCCTGCGCTACTTTTACCAATGGGATTTGGTGCAATTTTAGTAAACTTACCTCTTTCTGGTGTTCTAAACCAAACAGTGGAAGGCATCGGGGAAACCCACGGCATTATTCAATGGTTATTTGAAACTGGAATTGAAGCCTCTGAGGCATTACCACTACTTCTATTCATCGGTATTGGTGCTATGATAGACTTTGGTCCATTACTTTCAAACCCTAAGATGTTTTTATTCGGTGGCGCTGCACAATTTGGAATATTCGCCACAATTTCAATTGCTGTTTTATTGGGGTTTGACTTAAAAGATGCAGCCTCAATCGGAATCATCGGTGCCGCAGATGGACCTACTTCACTTCTTGTTTCACAAACACTGAAGTCAAATTATATTGGTCCGATTGCAGTTGCTGCTTATTCTTATATGGCATTGGTCCCAATCATTCAGCCAATTGCTATTAAAGCTGTTACTACAAAAAAGGAACGTATGATAAGAATGCCATACAATCCTAAAAATGTTTCTAAAACTACAAGAATACTCTTCCCTATTATTGTTACAATGGTAGCTGGATTTGTTGCTCCTGCATCAGTTGCTCTTGTTGGTTTCTTAATGTTTGGTAACCTAATTCGTGAGTGTGGTGTACTTGGAACTCTTTCCGATGTCGCTCAAAATATACTGGCAAACCTTGTAACCCTACTGCTCGGTATTACAATTTCATTCAGTATGGTTGCAGAGCAATTTGTTAGATGGGATACTCTACTGATTATGGGGTTAGGTTTGGTTGCCTTTACCTTTGATACAGTGGCTGGCGTTTTATTTGCCAAATTCCTTAACCTTTTCATGAAGAATAAGGTTAATCCTATGGTTGGTGGAGCTGGAATATCTGCATTCCCAATGTCTGCTAGGGTTATTCAAAAGATGGCTTTAAAAGAAGATCCTCAAAACCACATTTTAATGCATGCTGTTGGCGCAAACGTTGCAGGACAGATTGCTTCCGTTTTAGCTGGTGGTATGGTGCTTTACCTTATCCCACAACTAATTAAGTAAAGGAGATACAATTATGGATTTTAATATGGCTGATTTAATGGATTCCTTTCTGGTGATGGGACAAGGAATGGCTGGCATTTTTTTCGTGTTAATTATCATTGCATTAGTTGTAACTCTTCTTGCAAAAGTTACGAACAAAAAAATAAAAGATAAATAACCAACAACAACTTTGCATATATTTACAACTTCAACAAAAGTCCCTCTGAAAATCAGAGGGACTTTTACTTTAACTAATTATTATAGGTTCTTTCTTTGCTATATCTTCTTCTACTATGTATGCCACATTAATTCTTAATACTGAATTGGTTAGCGTTTCGGTTTTTGTCCTTCCAATTATCGCACAGTCTTTTAACTCTGTTGCCTCATATTGTAAAAAGCAATTATCCAACACTTCCATTGCATCTTCTATTGAAAGCTTTTGTGGCTTCTTATTATAAAAATTATAATGCAAAGAGTAAATTCCAATCGGAAGCTTTTTGTCAAAAATCACGATAGGATTATCCTGTGAGGTTACATCAGCCGTCCCATCTAACTTTGTTGCAATAAACAGCGGAAGCTTAAATGAAAATATATTAAGAAAATGTCTTGTCTTTGTTTTTCCGGTATACTCCTTTGAAAGTTGCTCTATATCCACTGAAAGTATTTTATCAAATTGTACCTCAGCTATTATTTTTGCGTCAGAATGGAGATACGAAATCTTTCCATTCTTATCGGTAAGCTCTCCACTTACAATTTTATCTCCTTTTGTAACAGTATAATTTTCACCAATCAACTTGGTTCCATTATACACCTCCATATAGCGAATTTGACCTGTTTTTGACGCTACAATATCGCAAGGTGCGTTTTCCCTTATCAATGGTGCCAACGCTCGTTCCGTTACCTTTACGGTGAGCTTACACCCCCTTTGATTTATTGTAAGCCATGACAACTGAGGCATATTAAGAAGTGCCTCCTGCTTTTTCATACGAAAATCAATATTAGGTATAAAACTAAATTTATGAACACCAATTTGCTCTAGTTCAGATAAGATTGCCGAGGTTTTCACCTTGTCATTTCCAATAACCTCAATCTCCCACACGAAACACTGCATTACGCCTGTGAAGATTATAAACATTAAAATTCCAATGACCAATCCCCATCTGCTTTTATACTTATTTGCTTTAACNNTTTAAACATAAAGCCATGTTTTGAAACAATTGATGTTTCAACGTTTGCTTTTTTCGCAAACTTTTTTACAGTTTTATAATCCTTGGCTGCAACAGTTGCACGAAATCCCTCTTGCGTTTTTTCAAATTCCCACATTAATACATTATTAGCAGAGCAAAGGTTTATCAATCGTTCACTAAAACCATTTCTGACTTCAAAATGTACTTTTCCATTGAAATATCGAATAATTTTATTTATAACCATCAAGACACCGCCTATTTAAATGTATTCAATACGGCTGATTTTGCCTTTCAATTCCATACTATCCTGTGACAAGCATTCAATAGAAAGTTTTTCACCATAAAATTGCACTTCCTTGTCATTAAGTTTAACTCTGATAGAATCATCATTATACTCCATAATACCTTTTGCACCTTGAATAACAACATGTGTATTGCTTACAATTTCAATTTGGGAGTTTAAAAGCAGTGCATCTTTTGTGGATTGGAGTACCTGTTTTAATTTGTTTTTTGTAGATTTCATTCCCATATTAAGAGCATTATGTCCACCCTACTTTAGAGTTGCAAGTGAGCAAAGGACATTTTCTGCCCATAACCACCTTTCGTTATAAATTTATTCAAACTACTATCCTTATATTTATTTCATATTAAAAGTTAGTATTATAAATATATTATCAAAGTTTGTTTCATATACATTTATTTGATGAGGTGGTAAAATGAATAAAAAATTATTGCGTTTTTCTAAGCGATTATTAGCCTTAATTGTGATATATTTTGCAATGTTTTTAATTATATTTTTTTCAAGCGAGCTTTCGTCTGGTATCAAAAATGGTATTAATGTGTCAATGAACCTAGTAATGCCTAGTTTGTTTATTTTTATGATTTTTTCAAATATAATAATAAACTCAAAGTTTAAACATATCGTTTCACGTCCATTTAAGTTTTTGGCAAAGTATATTTTTCGAATATCTGAAAGTAATATAGCAATTGTAATTTTAAGCTTGGTGGGAGGATATCCAGTTGGTGCAAAGTTAATCAGCAATGCTATCAATCAAAATAGCTTATCACGAGATGAAGCGAGTAATTTACTCTGCTATTGTGTAAACTGCGGGCCTGCTTTTTTGATTAGTGGTATCGGTGTGAGCATATTTTCAAGCTTTAAAATAGGCATTTATATGTATATATCACAGATTATTGCCTGTGTTATTACAGGTTTTATCATGTCATTTTTTAATAAAAATTGCATTCAAAATAATATCTCAAAAAACACATCCAAAAGCATTCCTTATTCAGTTTTATTCGTAAAATCCGTTAATGATGCCGTAAAGTCAATGGCAATCATATGTGGTTTTATTATTGCATTTTCTGCATTCATGCCGATGGTTTCGGTTATTTTAAAATATCTCGGAAGTGAGTACGGCCACATAGTTCAGGGTTTCTTGGAGGTAACTACGGGTTGCAATAATCTTTCTGAAATTTCTTCACCAAATGCCATACTATTAGCCACTGCATTCACTGCCTTCGGCGGAGTATGCGTCCATTTACAGGTGTATGCAATGATTAGCCAAAATGGCGTTAAAATGACAAAATTCTTTATCCTTAGAATTATATACACGTTAATAAGCATTTTATCAATGAAGCTATTTCTTACTCTTTCTCCAGCAACTACAAGCTGTATCAGCTATAACTCAAATATTAAGCAGGATATTTACTCTGTTTCTCCTACTGCAACTATGTTCATGATACTACTTGCAATTATGCTGTTGTTTTTTACAAGAAAATCTGATAAAATTAACCTAAGTAATAATAAAGGGTGATATGATTTTGAAGTTTAATCTTTTTGGAAATAATATTGAACCTGCCTGTCAATACTGTGAGAATGGTAAATCTAGCAAAGATTTGAAAACTGTGATTTGTAAAAAAAGAGGTTCAGTTGAGCCATCTTTCAGTTGTAGGTCTTACATATATGCTCCACTAAAGCGTATTCCAAAAAAGCCTGTTGCACTTCCATCTTATACAAATCAAGATTTTGAACTATAAATAATAAAGGGTAGGCTTTATGCCTACCCTTTATTATTTATGTATTTATCTGCTGTTATAGCGTTATGATAAGTATCCATTAGCTTAGCTGGAGGTTTAGTGCTACAATCAAAAAGCTCCGTCATAAAATGACAGAGCTTTAATTTAAAATTAATCGTAATCCCTGGGGCCTTTTTTGTTATACCCACCACGTCTGTTTGAAGATGGTTTTTTAATGTCAGTAAATTTATCTTCACTGGACGTCATAAATTTAGAAAGCANNATGTTGCAGGGCCTTTTGCAGGCTGTGGTGCTCTGTTAAAACTTTGCGGACGACCACCACCGGATGTATTGCCAGCCGGTCTATTAAATTTGTTAGACGTTGGTCTTGGTGCTCCGCTACCAACTTTATTATTAAAGTTATTAGGTTTATTCTCTCTTTTTACAAAAGGAGCTGGTGGTAACGCTTTTTTAATCGAGAGGCTAACTTTACCGTCCTCGCCAATACTTAAAATTTTTACCTTTACTTGTTGTTGGTCTTTTAGGTGCTCAGAAATGTCGTTTACATATGTCTGTGAAACTTCTGAAATATGTACCATTCCAACTGTTCCACCTTCAAGCTCTACAAAGGCACCAAATTTCGTGATACCTGTTACCTTGCCATCAACAATACTACCTACTTCATGCTGCATAGAAAACCTTTAACTCCTTTTAATTTTATTGTTTCCGATTTGGATCGACGAATACTCCATCGTCTGGAAATACAAAGCCTAGCTTTTCACGGGCTATTCGCATAATATACTCGGTATCAGTTCCTGAATCAAGTATACTCTGAATTTCCTTGTTAAGATACTGTTGTTCATTAATTTCTGCCTGCAGTGCATTAAGGCTATCTCTACGTTTAGATATGTCAATTTGCATTACTGTAAACGATGCTACAACGTATATAAAAAAGACCGTCAAAGCAACACGCATAATTTTAGATTTCTTTGCTTTTCTTTGCGTCATTCTTATCACTCCTAATATTACGCTCACATAAAAATTAATTTTACAATTATATTGGCTCACTGCTTATTATACACTATTAAGCCTTATTATTTCAAGTGAATTTTAAATTTAGGAATAATAATTTTAATTTTGCTTTTATATTTTACTATAAAACCCTTTATCTTCAAAATAATATAACAGAAAAATTTTACCAATGGCCTTAATGTTAGATTATAGACAAATAACAACACTTTTCTTATAAGCTTAATAATAATATTTGCTGACTTCATGATGATAATACTTACTGTGAAAAAATATAATATCGCACCAAGCAGTTCTCCTATAACTAAAAAAGCTCTAAGATATCCACTGTTTTGTATTACGATAAAGGTAAAACTAGCTAAAGTAATGATTAAAAAATATAATACATCTTCGATAAAAACCAGGAACTTTGGATTGGGAAAAGATAATCTTACAATACGAAAAACATCATATAATGCACCAAAAAAGGCTCCTAAAATGCAAGCTTGAAAAAATATGAAAACTTCGTGTGTTATATCCATACTTTAGCCTACTGAAACACTTTAGAAAAAAGTTTGTTGTTTTTCTTTGGTTTGTCATCGTTATAGAAAATTGCAATGATTTCGCCATCCATTGTGAGCTCGCCCGTTTCAACATTTAACTTGTTAATATGAAGATTATTCCCTTTGATTGTAAGCTCACCAAGCTCGGTATAAAGTACAACTAGTTTATCATCAAAACTGTCTATATCATTTACGCCTGAAATCGAGAGCACTTTTCTATCTTCCAATATAATATTGTGAGGTAGCTTAATCGCCTTATCTTTTTCTTGCATCAAATCAAACCTTTCATAATTTGAATTTAATACATTTTATTCAGTACTCACAACATATATACTATTATTTTGAATTTGTTATTTTATCCTNNCCTTCGATAACAAGGTAATTATCCGCCGCATTATCCTTATTAGCAAACTCGCTAATACTCAAGACCTTAACTTTCAAGGCTCTTGTGCCCATTTTTATCTCAATGATATCGTTAATCTTGACATTATAGGAAGCCTTTGAAGGGGCTCCATTGATAAGAATCTTTCCAGCATCGCAAGCTTCATTGGCAATTGTTCTCCGCTTAATCAAACGGGTAACTTTTAAGTACTTATCTAATCTCATATTTGGAGCATCTAATATGCCCACGTCACCGCCTTTTATTTTTTGGTTACTGAAGTTATTAAAACTGTAGCATACAGTTTTAATTTGTCATCTGTGATGAACCTATTGGTGAAATCACAGGGCATTTAGAAATAAAAAAAAATAAAATTAAATCGCCTTGAAAAAAGGCGACTTAATTTTATAGATAAATTATTTAACGTAATCCTTTAAGCTCTTTCCAGCCTTGAAAGCAGGAACTTTTGTTGCAGCAATTTTGATTTTTTCGCCAGTTGCAGGGTTTTTGCCTTCTCTAGCAGCACGATCACGCACTTCAAAAGTACCAAAACCAACAAGTTGCACTTTACCGTCTTTCTTAAGACCCTCTGTGATAGCTTGGATTGTAGCGGTTACAGCTTTATCTGCGTCTTTTTTGGATAGTTCAGCTTTTTCTGCAACAGCAGCAATTAGTTCAACTTTAGTCATTTTTTGACCTCCTATAGATTTTTAAATATATTCACGAGGAAGCAATCCTCTTGAATTACAAATTAATTCATTGATTTCTTTACTTCATTCCAAAGTGCATTTAAGCAATCGAAATCAGCAGTTTTAAAATCAATATGCTTTTCTTGAGCCAGCTTTTCACTTTGAGAAAAACGCTTGATAAACTTGTTGCAAGATACCGTTAAAAGTTCTTCCGCATCCATATTATAATAACGAGCCATATTAACAGCAGAAAATAAAATATCACCAATTTCTTCGGAAATATTTTGCACATCATTATTATTTATAGCACTCTCGAGTTCACAAACCTCACTCTTTAAATCAGCTAACACTGCATTTTCACTGGTGTATCCAAACTCTTTGTTTGCCTTTTTGGCTCTCCCCTGAATCTTATCGGCACGCATTAGCGCAGGAAGTTGTTTTGGTACTGACAATAAGGTTTCACCAGCAGTAGTTTGCCCTTTGGTTTGTTGCTTGATATCAGCCCAGTTACTTAATACTTCTTCCACACCACCTACCACCGTATCTGAAAATACATGGGGGTGGCGAATAATGAGTTTTTTACAAATATCGTTTACCACATCACCAAATGAAAATCTGGACTTCTCATCCTCCATTTGTGAATGAAAGACAATTTGCAATAACACATCACCGAGTTCTTCTTTTAAATTGTCGGGGTTAGCTTCATCAATCGCCTCGCATACTTCATAGGTTTCCTCTATAAAGTTTTTCCGAATAGACTCATGGGTTTGCTCCCTATCCCATGGACAACCATTCTCACTTCTAAGAAGCTTCATAATATTGATTAAATCATCAATGTTATAACTATCTTTAATTTTAAAGTCCACAATACGCCTCTTTTTATACATGATTTAGAATACAGTTTATATATTACCTTATAATATGCAACTTTTCAAGTGTTTTTAAAATTTTATTGCCTTGGGGCAACATTAAAATATCATCAGGTGAAATTGCATTTAATACTCCCAAAGAAATAATATAGCAAACTGCGCCAACACCGATACTTACTACAGTTATTATACTATTTGTTGCTATCTTTGTCAAAGCAAAATTACACAAATATGCTGAAAAACCACAAATTAATCCAGAAATTATCGGCTTTATAAGAATACTATTAAAATCTAGTGACACATTCAGGNNGCTTAAAGTAGCAATAACGCCATAACAAACAATTGTACTGATTGCACCACCAACGATATTAATTGATGGAATACCAATCAAAATGAGGTTTAAAATAAGCTTTATTAAAGCACCAGTAAAAAGAAACTTAACAGGTAAATCCATTCTTCCAATTCCTTGGAAAATTGCATTTAGCGGTGCAACCAGTGCTAAGAACAATGCCGCAACACCCAATGTTGGAAGCAATTGCATTCCTATGTTGACTGCTCCATCAAGGTTTTTGTAAAGCAGTCGAAGTATTGGCCCTGACATAAATGCAATACCAAACGCCATAGGTGCTGCAACTAGGGTTGTGACACGAACTACAGATTCAATGCTTATTTTGATTTTTAACCTATCACGCTCTGTGAACGCCGCTGTAACGTTAGGCAACGCACTTTTGCCGAATATACTAGTAAACGCTGGAACGAGATTAAATAGGGTTACAGAGGACATAAAACAGCCATATAGAAACTGGTGCATATTTTCATTTTGCTTAAGGTACATTCCATAGCTTGCGTTTAATATATCGGGTGAAGTTTGATAAGTATAGGTGAGTCTGTTCATTATTGTAAACATATCAATTAATGCTGAAAGCTGTAGCACAACAGCACCAAGGGTAATCGGAATAGATATCTTCACAAGCCTAACTAAAATAACCTTTGATCGCATAGGTGGAGGCGATGTATCTAACATTTTTTTAGTTATGTAATCGCCCTTTACCTTGTAGCTTATATAAATATATAAAAAGCCTATAAACGTGCTGACACTAACGCCTAGCATAGCTCCAGCCGCAGCAAATGGTATTGCTGCTGTAACTGCTGCCTCGGCGTTATCTACAGCGATTCCAAATACCAAACCTGTTATTTTGAACTGTTTGTCTGCTACCCCCATCACGATATAGGCAAATGCCAATCCAGTTATAAGTTTTGTCACAACCTCCACTACCTGTGTTATCGCTGTGGGCTTCATATCGCTTAATCCCTCATAATAGCCCCTGTATGAAGCCATAAGGCAGCAAAATAAAATTGCCGGCGCAACCATTACAACTGTCCAATATGAATTCTCACTATCAATTCCAGCGGCAAATGCTTTTGCCGAAAGTGAAATTATTAAAAAGCCAATGGTTCCCGTTATAACAAAAACTCTATTAGCAATTTTAAGTATATTTTTTACATCACGGTATCTGCCTCTTGCACAGTTTTCTGCAACCATTCTTGCAACCGCAGCAGAAAACCCAGTAACTGTTAGCGCGTACACTGCGGTGTATATAGTATAGGCTGAGTTGAAGTATCCCATTCCACTTTCATGAAGCACATTNNAGCTTTGCTTTTTTTGCTTAGACAATAAAAATCACCCTATTCCGCCTTTAGGCATTGATAGTAACTTTAATTTTAAAAGATAGCTAACATTTTAAAATCAAAATTACTATTATAAAAAACAATATACTATAATAGATAACATAGTTATATCTATTATAGTATATATTAGCATTAATTATGAAATATATCAATTTAAAAAACTAATGTTCATAAAATAACCAATGTTTTACTTGTGTAAAATCGAAGATAATTTTTTATATAAAAGTAGAGTAATCACAGATGACAATATTCCTCTGAGTATGTTAAATGGTGTTGTTGCCAAAAGTACAAATGTATAAATATCTGTAATACTCCCATTTAGTTTACTACCCATCTCAACCAAAGCCCCAATAGGCATACCATAGATGTTTGCAAACATGGGTAAAATCAAATATAAATTAACCAATCCTCCGATAACTGCCATAGAAACAGTTCCAACTGACATTCCAATGATTGCAGTTTTCATAGATTTTTTATGCCTGTATATGTATACCGCCGGTAGTACAAAAGACAACCCTATTAAAAAGTTTGCAGCTTCTCCTATTCCTGCTGTAACGGTGCCATTAAGTAAAAAATTCAAAAAAATCTTTATCAGTTCAATGAAAATTGCCGCAACAGGACCTAATGCAAAACCTCCTATTAATACAACAACCTCGCTTAAATCAATTTCATAGAAAGGTGGTGCAAACCATAAAGGAATTTCAAATAGCATTAAGACTGTAGCTATTGTAGAAAGAATACCTATTTTTGCGATTGTTGAAATGTCAAGTTTCTTGTTCATTTTTTTAACCTCCAAATTAAATTATAATGGTATAGTATATATTTAATTTGAGATCTGTTTTGGAAATCAGAAGATAAAATAAGTACACAATAATGATAAAAATAAAAACACCCGCAGAAATACTCTGCGGGCGTTTTAATGCAAAATTATTATAGTGCATTTGTTTCTTTCATCCGGACTTTAACCGTCGGTTTTGGAATTTAACCAAATCAACACTTTCGTGCTCGTGGACTTTACCACCGGTGGAGAATTACACTCCGCCCTGAAACAGATTTCATTTTAAATCGAATTATTCTTTGCAGCCACAGCCACAGTCGTGACTATCACAATCGTCATCTTCGCAACAACAATCGTCAAGATCAAACTCAAGTTTTTGGCCACATTCTGGACAGTCAATCTCTCCGCCGATAATCATTTCCTCGTCAAGATATACTATGTTATTGCAATTTGGGCAAGTAACTTCGTATAGCTCTTCGTCTTCCATTTCATAATCGTCGTCATCGTCGTCGTCATCATTATACAAGTCTTCTTCAACGCTGCCTAAATCTTCGTCAATGATGTCAACTAGTTCATCAAGCTCATCGCAAATTTCTTCTAAATCAGTAATAGAAGTTGCCATTTCACCCAGAACATCGATAATCGCAGATAGGAGTTTGCCCTCTTTTTTAGTGGCATCAATATCAAGACCTTCTGCAAGCCCTTTTAGGTAAGCTACGCTTTCAACCATACTCATATTTTCCGTCCATTCTGCCAAAATGAATTGGCTATAAATTTATTCATCACATAGAATATTATTTACAAAAATAATATTTTATGCACGCTCCATATATTCGCCTGTTCTAGTATCGATTCTAATCAATGTGCCTTCGTCAATAAATAGAGGAACTCTAATCTTTGCTCCTGTTTCTAAAACTGCAGGTTTTGTTGCATTTGTTGCAGTATCACCTTTAAATCCAGGATCGGTTTCAGTAATAAGAAGCTCTACAAAGTTTGGAGGCTCAACACCAAATACAGCACCTTTGTATGAAAGAACCTTAACTTCCATGTTTTCTTTGACAAATTTAAAGTTATCATCAAGATTACGTTCATCAATTGGCTCTTGCTCGTAAGATTCAATATCCATAAAATAGTAAAGGGAACCATCTTGATATAAATATTGCATATCGCGTCTTTCGATAAAGGCAGTTGGGAATTTATCTGATGGGTTAAATGTTTTATCAGTAACAGAACCACTAATTACATTTCTTATTTTAGTGCGAACAAAGGCTGCGCCTTAGCCAGGTTTTACGTGTTGGAATTCGATAATTTGAAAAACGTCGCCATCCATATCAAATGTAACGCCATTTCTAAAATCTCCTGCTGAAATCATAAGATACCTCCATATATTGTTGTTAATTTGCTATAACTATCCTAAGTATAGTTTATCGTAAAATTGAACTTTTTTCAATAGCAAATTACAAAGTTATTAATTTCTTTTCACTTTTAGTAATAATTTCAACACCATTTTCAGTAATTAAAACCATATCTTCAATTCTTACACCGAATTTACCACTAAGATATACGCCAGGTTCGACCGTCATCATAACATTTGGTTTTAGTATTTCATGACATGAATAGCTAAAACGTGGGTCTTCGTGGATATATAAACCCAATGAGTGTCCAAGACCATGTCCAAAACAACCTTCATAACCCTGTCCATAAATATAACTTCTTGCAACATTGTCAACTTCACTATATTTTGCACCTACTTTAATCGCATCAATTGCCATTAGCTGTGCGTTTAAAACAGTATCGTAAACCTTTTGTTGCTCATCAGAAATCTTTCCAATTGCAACAGTTCTTGTCATATCACTGCAATATCCATTATAAGATGCACCAAAATCCATAGTAATAAAGTCGCCTTGCTCAATCTTTTTATCTGATGGCACACCATGAGGAAGTGATGAGTTGACACCTGAAACTATAATGCTGTCAAATGAAAGACCATTTGCACCAAGCTTTTTCATTGTATATTCAAGTTCAATTGCAATATCTAGTTCTGTTTGCCCAACTTTAATAAAATCACAGATATGTAAAAACGCTTTATCTGTAATATCTTGGGCTTTTCTCATATATTCTACTTCTTCGCTTGATTTAAACGAACGTAATTCTGAAATGATATCACTTAAGGAATTGTCGTTAGATATATGAAGTCCTTCAAGTTTGTCACAATATTTATTGTAGGATTGAACTGTTACAAAATCAGATTCTACTGCGATATTTTTTGCATTTGAGGCAGCAAAAAAATCTGCAATTTGTTTGTATACATCATCAGATTGAAGAACTACATCAAAGTCAGTAATAATTTCTTTCGCTTTTTCAATGTATCTAAAGTCAATGATAAAGTGTGCTGCTGTTTTTGTTAGCAATAGCGTGCCTGCGGACGACTTCATATCAGTAAAATAACGACGATTTAAATCAGAGGTTATAATTGCCCCGTCAATTCCGTCCGGTAGTTTCTGCATAAGTGTCTTTAATGAGTTTTTCATTTAAATTTCCCCTTTTAAATTATTTGCACTAGACCATTTATGGCTAGCGTATAACTATGTTTTCCAAACCCTGAAATAGAACCTGCGCATACCGGAGCAATAACCGATTTGCTTCTAAAGTCTTCACGCCCAAACACATTGGAAAAATGCACTTCAATACAAGGAATATGAACTGCTGAAATTGCGTCACGCAACGCATAGCTATAATGGGTATAAGCACCTGCATTAAGCACAATTCCATCAACCATATTCCTTGCATCATGAATTTTATTAATCAATTCACCCTCAATGTTGGACTGGTAAATTTCACAGTTAATTGAAATTTGTGCTGCATAATCTGCAATTTGTTGATTGATGCTCTCAAAACTCTCTTTACCATAGATCGAAGCCTCACGCTCACCTGTCAAATTAATATTAGGACCATGGATAACTAATATATTTTTTTTCATGTCAATACTTCCTTATTTATAACTATTATAGATTCTCTTCATTTCCACAGCATCTTCGGCTTGTGTTCCTGCAGATTCACAAATAAATGTTGGTGTCAAAGATTTTTTTGCTATCAACTCTGCTAGTGGATCAAACAATGGCCCATAAATTTCATCTTCAAAAGTTAAATGACGTTTTTCGCCACCCTTATCGGTAAACTCAATTTTAGAAAAATGTGAATGAAAAAGTTTTAGTCTATCAAGTCCAAGGGCATTTTCAATGCTATCCAATATGCTCTTATAGTCGGTTTGAGATTTTATTGCACCAAAAGTACGGGCATTAAGATGTCCAAAATCAATGCATGGAATAAATCTATCCTCAATCTTGCACAGCTCCATAACTTCTTCAAGATTACCAAGCTGATTTACTTTACCCATTGTTTCAGGACATATATGAATGTGAGAAAGGTTGTTTTCATCTAGTGCAATTTGAGATAATCTCAGTGTTTCTTTTGCATACTCTAGAGCCGTCTCACGAGACAATTTCCCACAAGAGCCTGAATGTACAATTATTTTAGCCGCACCACACATATCCGCAACCTTTGCAGATTCAAGGATATAGTTAATGCTATTCATACGCTTTTCTTCTTCAACGCTTGAAAGAGAAATATAATAGGGCGCATGAAGCGAAAGAGCAATATTTGCCTCCCTTGCTAATACACCTAAATCCCTCATAGTTTGCTCGTTTACACGAAGCCCATGACCACATTGATACTCATATGCATCAAGGTCAAATTTCTTTATATATGCGGGTATGTCAATTGATTTTTTGTAACCTAACGTTGTAAAACTTTCGGAATTACCCGCAGGCCCGAATTTAGCATTCATTACTTTACTCCGTTTCTTTTCTTATATTTATTAATGTGAATATTTTCAAGTTTGCGTTTCAGCTTGAAAAAAAAGTGACTTTCAAGTGAAAATGGAGTGACAAGAATTGTAAACATACCTTTCAAGTTTCCTCCCATGATATCTGTATATATTTGATCGCCAACAACAGCGATTTCATTATTTTCAAAGTTAAATATTTTTTGTGCCTTACCAAACCCATAAGTCATAGGTTTTAGTGCCATTGACACGAAGTCAAGACCAAGTTTTTTTGCAAAGGGTTCTACCCTTTGTTTGTTATTATTTGAGACTATCATTAGCTTTACATCAAGCTTTTTCATCTCATCTAGCCAATCGCTTATATGATTTGCTAGTTCTTGTGAGCCATGCTTTGCAAGAGTGTTATCGACGTCAAGTATCAAACCCTTAATATTATGCTCTTTTAAAAGCTTTTCATTAATATAAGTAACATCTTTTAATATTAAGTCTGGTAAGAAAACTGACATAATTTAGCTCCTTGAATAGAATTATTTTTAAAAATGAAAAAGCGAGCTAATGCTCGCTTTCATTTAAAATTTGTCAAACACTTATTTAAACTTACGTTTACGAGCAGCTTCTGACTTCTTTTTACGTCTTACAGAAGGCTTTTCATAGTGTTCCTTTTTACGAACCTCAGCTAGTACTCCAGATTTTGCACAAGATCTTTTAAATCTTCTAAGGGCACTATCCAAAGACTCATTATCTTTTACACGAACTTCTGACATTTTATTCCCTCCCTTTGCCTCATAGGCAGAGGTTTACAAACTTTATTGCAACGAATATATTATACAATATATACCTATTGAATGTCAAGCTTTTATGCCAATTTGTGAATTTGTAAGAATTTTGCTATTTTACAACAATATTAACAAGCTTGTTTGGAACAACGATTTCCTTAACGATTTGTTTGCCATCAATTGCCTCTAGAACCTTTGGGTCAGCTTTTGCAGTTTGTATGGCAGTATCCTTGTCACAGTCAGTTGGCAAGCTTATTTTTGTCTTAATTTTACCGTTCACCTGCACTGCAAGTTCTACAGTATCATCCATACACTTGGTTTCATCGTAGGTTAACCATTTTTGTAATGATAACATTCCTTCAAACCCACATAGCTCATAAAGTTCCTCTGTGATATGTGGTGCAAATGGATTTAGCATAATTAAGATAGATCTATATTCTGCCTTGTTTAGCTTACCTACAGCTTGAACATCATTTAACAGTGCCATCATAGCAGCAATTGCTGTATTGAATTTTAAGCTTTCAATATCATCAGTTACTTTTTTAATGGTTTTATTCATTGAAACTTCAAGCTCTTTTGAATAACTGTCACCATCAACTAAAATATCCTGCAAACTCCAAATTCGGTCAAGGAAGCGTGCACAACCTTTAACTCCTGTAGCACTCCAAGGAGCAGCCTTTTCAAAGTCACCAATGAACATTTCATAAAGACGCATTGTATCAGCACCGCACTCGCTTACGATATCATCTGGATTTATAACGTTTCCACGAGATTTACTCATTTTTTCGCCGTTTTCACCCAGTATCATACCGTGGCTAGTACGTTTTGCATATGGCTCTTTACAGCTAACAACACCGATATCATATAGGAATTTATGCCAAAAACGAGAATAAAGCAAGTGAAGAGTTGTATGCTCCATACCACCGTTATACCAGTCAACCGGTAACCAGTAGTCAAGTGCCTCACGAGCTGCTAGCACATCGGTATTTTCCACGTCGCAATAACGCAAGAAGTACCATGATGAGCCCGCCCATTGTGGCATGGTATCAGTTTCACGTTTCGCTGGCCCTCCACAATCAGGACAGGTTGTATTTACAAAGCTATCCAGTTTTGCAAGTGGAGATTGTCCATCATCAGTTGGCTCAAAATCCTCTATTTCAGGAAGTTTTAAAGGCAACTCACTCTCTGGAATTGGCACATATCCGCATTTTTCGCAAAATACAATTGGAATAGGCTCGCCCCAATAACGTTGACGTGAGAATACCCAGTCACGAAGTTTGAAGTTTACCTTTGGATTTCCAAGTTTATTCTCGTCAAGCCAATCAATAATTTTTGATTTCGCTTCTTCTACTGTCAATCCAGTTAGAAAACCTGAATTTACCATAACTCCAGTTGCACAGTCAGTAAATGCTTCATTTTCGATATTTCCACCTGCAACAACCTCAATAATAGGCAAATCAAATGTTTTTGCAAATTCATAGTCACGAGTATCATGCCCTGGAACTGCCATAATAGCCCCAGTTCCATATGTCATAAGCACATAATCAGAAATATAAATAGGAATTTCCTTTTGATTTACTGGGTTTATTGCATTAATGCCTTGAAGTCTTAATCCAGTCTTTTCTTTGATTACCTCAGTACGCTCAAAGTCAGATTTTTTGGAGGCCTTTATTTGATATTCAGTGATTTCATCAATATTTTTAATCACATCAATTTTTTCTTTTATCATTGGGTGCTCTGGAGAAATTACCATATAAGTTGCGCCAAAAAGTGTATCTGGACGTGTTGTGTAAACGAACAATTCATCACCAGTAGTTGTTGTAAATTTAACCTCTGCTCCGGTTGAACGACCAATCCAGTTCTTTTGTGATGACTTTACTCTTTCTATGTAATCGACAGAGTCAAGGTCATCAATCAATTTTTGTGCATATTCAGTAATTTTAAGCATCCATTGGCTCTTAACCTTGCGAACAACTTCGCTATTACAACGCTCACAATTGCCGCCAACAACCTCTTCGTTTGCCAATACTACCTTACAAGAGGTACACCAGTTAACAGACATTTCGCTTTTGTAAGCAAGCCCATGCTTAAATAATTGTAAGAATATCCATTGTGTCCATTTATAATATTTAGGATCAGTCGTATTGATTTCTCTGTTCCAATCAAAAGAAAGACCCAAGGATTTAATCTGATTTTTAAAATGTGCAACATTTTGTTCAGTTACAATTTCTGGATGGATATGGTTTTTCATTGCATAGTTCTCAGTTGGTAGTCCAAACGCATCCCAGCCCATTGGATAAAGGACGTTATAACCCTCCAAGCGACGTTTTCTTGAAACGATATCGAGCGCAGTATAGGGACGTGGATGTCCTACGTGTAAGCCTTGTCCAGACGGATAAGGAAACTCTACAAGTGCGTAAAATTTCGGCTTTGTATAATCGTTGCTCGCTTGGAAAATCTTTTTATCATCCCATGTTTTTTGCCATTTTTTTTCAATCTCAGTAAAATTATATTTCACAATAAGTGCTCCTTTTTACTTTAAAAGTTCAACTATATCAAGTTTTTTACCATCTGCCCACAATTTCTCAAGGTTATAGAAGTTTCTTGTTTCCTCATGGAAAATGTGAACAACAACATCAACATAATCTAAAATAATCCAGTTTGCATTTTGATATCCCTCAACACGTTCAGTATATTTACCGAGCTTTTTAAGTTCAAACTCAACCTCATCTGCAAGTGATTTAACGTGAGTAGTGTTGTTAGCTGATGCTATTACAAAATAATCGCTTAGAATAGTTAGGTCTGCAATCTCAATAACATCAATTCTATCAGCTTTTTTTGTGTCTAATGTTTTTGCAACTGCTGTTGCTAGTTCAAGTGAATTCATATTTTCTCCTTATTTCTTTATATTGTTGTCTTATGGTGTGTATTCGTAATTTTTATTTAACTCAATGATACCAAGCTCATCTGCTGAAATTGCATCTGAATAGGGTCTAAAATGCTCATTGAGCAAATCTGCTGTTGGAAGCTTTTTAATTGATAACACAGAAAGTCCATTATGTGTTCCGCCAATAACAGGCAAGACATGGAAGTTTATGTCGTTACTCTTGTCTAATTTCATCAGCTGATTATAATATCCGAGCATCTGCGCTATTGTAAGGTCAGTTGTAACCTCTTTTATTAAAGTAGGTGCAAGCGAAACTATCTCGCCATTGCTTGCTGAGAAAACTTTTTTCAGCAATGCTTCAAGAAAAATACGCTGCATATCTATACGGCCTAAATCACCGTTTGCATAGCTTTTACGTTCTCTTACGAAGATTTCAGCTTGCTTTCCATTCAAGGTTTGAAGCCCTGGCTTAAGTGTTGTTCCTTCAAGTATAATCTTTTTTGGAACATCAACTTCTACTCCACCGATTTTGTCGACAACAGTAATAAAGGCATCCATATTTATAGTAACATAATGGTNNAGGCATTTTAAAGGTTTTACTTACACGGTCAGCAAGCCCCTTTACACCGCCATTTTTACTCTGACCGTAAATTGCATTTATTTTTCCTGTTGGGTAATCATCTCCAATAAAGCTATCACGAGGGATTTGCAGGACGTCTATATTTTTCCCCTCAATATCAAAACTTACTAACATGACAACATCTGTTAACTTTCCTCTGCCAGAACCCTCAATGTAATCAATTCCACAGACCAGAAAGTTAGTGGTTTTATCTTTTATTTTAGCAGGGGTAACAATATCTTGATTAAGTTGACCGTTGCCACCAGCATTATTTTCTGTATTAGCAAAAAGACGTGAATTCATTAAAAACACACCAGCAATACACAAGAGAGATAGTGTTATTAAAATACTGAAAATAGTAATAAGCACCTTATCTTTTTTGGAAGTCTTAGCCTTTTGTTCATTTTTTTTCATTTTATCTTCCCCATTTTTATACACAAAATATTAACAGTGCTTTAAAAGCATAAGAGTATTCTACTAATTTCATTTAAAAACGCCTTTTATGATGTTTAAAATGCCTATTTAAGCCCCTTTAAAGGCAAAACATTGTTATAGCAATCAATAGTATTAATATCTATAACTGCTGCCTTATTTATTAAATCTGAAATTATAAAACGTGTAATGATATGCATACATCCATCTATGTCATTAAAAGACAGTTCTCTTAACCTTTTAGCATCATTATAAGTACGGTCATACGATACAGTATCAGCTGTAAAAATAATCTTTTCAAGCATAGACATATTTTTTCGCCCAGTTGTATGATAACGAATGGCATTTAAAACGTCATTATTTTCGATGTTTAATATGTCTTTGGCATAAAGATATGCTGTTATTGAATGATAAATATTCGGGCTTTTATCCAAAACAGTATCATTCATTATATCAGATTTAGCTATGGTTTGCAACTGTGAAGATAAGCTTTCTTCTTTGGTAATATCGTGAAGCATTGCTGCATTCAAAGTCTCATCCAAAGGTATTTTATAATGCTCTGCTAGTTCTAGTGAAAATTTTGTTACTGCAAGAGTNNGAAAAGATTATTCTTTTTAATATAGTCTTCCACACGATAATTGACAAGTTCCGATATGCTCTTGTTTTTTAACAGCTTTTCTCTTATTTCTGTAGAGGAAATATCAACTACATTAATATTGACAATATCAATTTTCGCTGAAAGACTACCAAAGTGGCTTTTTAGTTCTAATAGCTCCTGAAATTCAGCATCGTGACGTGCACCAACAATCAAGGGAACTTCTTTTAAAATGTCCTCATAGCGATGCCATTTCTTAAACATTCTTAGCATATCTGACCCAACAATAAGATAAATCTGTGCACAAGGATATTGCTTTTGAAGTTCTAAGATTGTGTTGATTGTATAACTCTTTTCCCCAAGATTAAACTCAATATCGCTTACCTCAAAATTTGAAATATCAAAAACTGCAAGCTCCAGCATATGAAATCTATGAGTGTTACTTGCTAATTCCACTGCATTTTTATGAGGTGGAATATTTGTTGGAATTAATATGAGCTTATCAAAGCTATATATTTTTTGGCATTCATTACAAAGATTAATATGTCCGTTATGAACAGGGTTAAATGTTCCCCCATAAATTGCAATCTTATTCATATTAAATCTCGTAAATTGGGTTTTTCTTATTTTGTTTATATAATGTGAATTTAGCACCGATTACTTGAACAATATCACATTCAGCAGCCTCTGCAAGTTCTTGCGCAACACCCCTTGCATCTAGCATTGAGTTGTCTAAAACTTTGCATTTTACAAGCTCACGAGCTGCAAGTGCATCATTTAGTTGTTTTAAAACAGTTGGAGTGATTCCTTGTTTACCAATCTGCAAAATTACCTCAAGTTTATTTGCATGGGCTCTAAGGGTTGCTCTTTGTTTTGTAGTTATCATATAATTTACCTCATTCGTTATTCTTAATATTTTTTATTTCATCAGCCATCTGTCTTAACGCTTTTCCTCTGTGGCTAATCTCATCCTTTTTTTCTGGGGATAAAGTGGAAAAACTCTCATCACCTATCATAAAGATTGGATCATATCCAAACCCGTTTTGACCCATCGGTTGATAGCCTATTTTACCCTCGCAAACGCCTGTAAAGCTATATGCATTCACACTGGATAAAACCAATGAAATACTACATACAAACTGTGCACCACGTTCATCATCTGGTATATTATTCATCTCATCTAAAAGCTTGTTATAGCGGTCAATATCAGTTAACCCTTCCCCTCCATAACGTGCAGAATAGACACCTGGGGCATTATTTAATGCATACACTTCAAGTCCGCTATCATCAGCAATTGTTGGTATCTGTGAGATATCAAATATGGCTTTTGCTTTCAAATAGGCATTGCCCTCAAAGCTATCTGCATTCTCAACAACATCAATATTTATGCCTGCATCTGACTGTGAAATTACCTCTATTCCAAGAGGCGAGAGTATACGCTCAAACTCTTTTACTTTATGTTTATTGTTAGTTGCTATAATGAACTTCATCTCAAAACCCCTAATTTCTAGTCAAATAAAGCATCGACAAATTCTTTTGGAACAAATGGTTGCAAATCGTCAATCTGCTCACCTACACCAATGAATTTTACAGGTAGGTCAATATCATTTTTAATCGCAATTATTATGCCACCTTTAGCAGTTCCATCAAGTTTTGTTAACACTATTCCTGTAAGCCCTGCCGCCTCTTTGAAAAGCCTAGCCTGATTGACACCATTTTGCCCAGTTGTTGCATCAAGTACAAGCAAAACTTCTTTTGCGCAACCCGCAGCTTCCCTATCAATTATTCTTGAAATTTTTGATAGCTCATCCATTAGGTTTTTCTTGTTGTGCAGTCTGCCGGCTGTATCGCAAATGATAACATCACAGCCCCTTGCTTTTCCTGCAGTAATTGTATCAAACACAACTGCAGCTGGATCAGAACCCTCGCTGTGTTTTATCATTTCAACTCCAGCACGTCCAGCCCATACCTCAAGCTGTTCGATAGCTGCTGCACGAAATGTATCAGCCGCCCCTAAGATGACTTTTTTACCATCAGCTTTTAGGTTGGCCGCAAGTTTTCCTATTGTAGTTGTTTTTCCAACTCCGTTTACACCAATAACCAATATAATGGTGGGCTTTGTGCTTAAATTTAGCTTATTTGTTTCTCCCAATATCTCTAGGATAATGTCCTTTATCATTTGCTTTATGTTGGCTGGATTGGTTTCACCAGTTTCCTTTATTTTTACCCTCAACCTATCACATATGTGAGTTGAAGTTTGCACACCAACGTCACTCATAATAAGAGTTTCTTCAAGTTCTTCAAAAAAGTCTTCGTCAATTTTTGTAAAAGAATTGATAACGCTTTCGACTTGTTTTNNTTTAAGTCCATTTTTTATCTTATCAAAAAATCCCATATTTTTAACTACGTCCCACCTTTCTGCTATATTTTTAAGCTTAATTTGTTTTCAATTTCAGATACATTAAGCTCAAGTAGCTTAGACACACCCTCATCTTGCATTGTAACACCATAGGAACGTCCGCAGCCTCCATAGAACCACGACGATGAGTTATCATTATAAACTGTGTATTGTCGCTCATTGAGCGAAGATATGCCGCATATTTATCAACATTGACATCGTCTAACGCCGCCTCAATCTCGTCAAGAATACAAAATGGAGCAGGACGAACCTTTAAAATTGCAAAATAGATAGCAATAGCGACAAAGGATTGCTCTCCACCAGAAAGTGAAGCAAGGTTTTTGATAATCTTTCCAGGTGGTTCAACAAAAATATCAATACCCGATTCGAGTAAGTTTTCAGGGTCGCTAAGCTTCAAGTCAGCACGCCCTCCACCAAACAAATCAACAAATATTTTCTTAAAGTTCATATTAATCTTTTCAAAATTTTCAGCAAAAATATCTTGCATTTTTTGAGTAAGCTCGTTAATGAACCTTAAAAGCTCCGCACGTGATTTTTCAACATCCTTCACCTGATTATCAAGGAATTCATATCTGCTACTTACTTCTTTATACTCTTCAATGGCTGCAACGTTAACGCTACCTAATGAACGTATCTTTAAACGAATTGAATTTAACTCGGAACTGCTTTTTTGAACATTTTCAAGTTCAACAGCTATAGCTTGTGCCTCACTGCGGGTAAGTTCATAT
>DBGA01000085.1:27560-49229 GCA_002295325.1 Ruminococcaceae bacterium UBA866
GAATTTGATTTTTCTTTTCTTCCAAACGAGCCATTTCAGACGCAAGCTTTTCTTTTCGCTCAGTAATTACTCGCTCTTCCTTTCGGAGTATCGTAGTTTTGCCTTCAAATTCTTGACGGTCTGTGATTGCTTTCTCAATTTTTTCGTTTAGCTTTACAATGCCATCACGCTTATTTTGAGTTTCTTCTGCAACTTTTTCAATATTTGTTGAAATATCAGCATTTTTAGTTTCTAAAGATGCAATTTGCTCTTGCAGTAAGTTTGACAAATCCTCGGTAGTTTGCTTTCTATGCTTAAGTTCAGCAATTGACTGCACCAAAGCCTCAATGTCCTTATTCAATCCAATACTTGTTATATGCAAAGCAGAAATTTCATCAGCCAAAGAAGTTTTGATATTTGTTGCAGACTGATTGGTTGCCTGAAGCGAATTAAGTTCTACTGATTCTTTTAGTATACCCTTATCCAACCCAGTAAGCCTCTCTGTAGTTTCCTTATGGGTTTGCAAAATAAGCTTGTGCTTTGCACGTTTTGCATTCAATTCACTAGACATATTTGCCACTAATTGTGTTGAGTGAAGCAATATCTGCTCGATACGCTTACATTCACCTGCAACACGAATTTTGTCTTCATTTAGTGTTGTCATTTCGCTTGTTAAGGCTGTAAATTCTGCCTCAATTTTTGATACATCCTCTAACAAGGTAGACATAGATGACCTGTTTTGGCTAAGCCTTAAACTTAAATTTCCAATCTCACTTCTCAAAGTTGAAATATCATTTTTCCTGCTTAAAAAGGATTGTCCTTTGTTCTTTGAGCCACCAGTAAGTGAGCCACCGGGATTAATAACCTGCCCATCAAGTGTTACAATTTTAAACCTATAATTATTTTTTTGTGCGATTAAAACCGCTGTATCAATATCGTCAACTATTACAATTCTCGATAGCAAGGAATCAACAATGGATTGATATTTTTTATCATATGAAACCAAATTTGAAGCAACATCAATATAGCCTGAGTAGTTTTCAAGCCCAGAAACATTCAGCGTTGAGGCTGTAATTGTAGTAATTGGCAGGAATGTTGCCCGACCCAAGTTGCCTTCTTTTAATGCACGAATTGCAGCTTTTGCATCGGCTTCATTTGCTACAACAATATTTTGCATAGCTCCGCCAAGTGCAGTTTCAATCGCAGTTGAGTACTCATCACGAACTTCAATTAGTTGCGAAATTGTACCAAAGATGCCCTTTAGTGTTCCATTTTTGGACTTCTTAATAATCTCTTTAACACTAAACGCAAACCCATCAAGCGACTGCTCCATACCCTCTAAGAGCCTTGCTCTTTGTTCTTTTTCTTTTATCAAAAGATCAGCCTTATCACACTCAAGTTTTATCGCATTAAGTTTTTGTGACCGATTTTCAAGCTTAATTTTGTGGCCTAAATATGTATTGTTTAAGGATTCAGCTTTTTCATTTAGCTCGCTTATAAAAACTATTGTCTCATCAAGCTCTTTTTGATATGCATCAATTTCCTTACGTTTTTCTTGCTCATCAGTCTCATTTTTCTTGATAGTATCTGCTAGTTCAGACAAATTAATTTCAGCCAAAGCAATTGCCATTTTTGCTTGTGATTGGTCTAACAGTAGCTTATTTAGCTCATCAGAGAGCTCCTTTTCACGAAGTGAAAAATGATCTGTTTCATTTGATCGAGCCAATAACTCTTCCTGCTTACTAGATATTAACTCATTAATTTGAGATAGTTTTAGGGTAATATCATTAATTTGAACATTCTTGTTGTCAATATCTGAATTAACTGTATCTGAACTCTTAGCATTATTTTCAATTTCAGATTGAATTCTAATGATACTCTCTTTGTTATGCTCAATGTCATTTTCTAAAACCGCAACCTGAGAAGTCAACTCTGAAATATTTCCCTCAATATCATCCTTTTCACGACGCATAGTGTCAATTGAAATTAAACAGTTTTGCATGTCCAAAAAAGCTTGCTGAATTTGATTTTCGATGCTTTGAATTTGATTTTCAATCTCCTCATGTTGTCCGGCACAAACAACAATCTTGTCGCTTTGATTTTTCAATGCTAGATTTGAACGCTCGATTGTATCTATCCATAAAGAAACCTCAAGGGATTTCTTCCGATTAGATAGTTCAATAAATTTATTTGCTTTTTCTGATTGTTCCCTCAATGGGCCTACTCGGCTTTCAAGTTCCAATAAAATATCACGTAAGCGCACCAAATTTTCCTCGGCACGCTGAAGACTTCTTTCAGATTCATTTTTCTTATATCTAAATTTTGAAATACCAGCGGCTTCCTCAAAAATTTCTCGTCTTTCATTGCTTTTAGATTGTACAATTTCTGCAATTTTCCCTTGACCAACCATGGAATAGCCATCCTTGCCAAGCCCAGTGTCCATAAGTATTTCTTGCAAATCTTTCAATCTAACTATACTGCGATTTATCATGTATTCGCTGTCACCTGAACGATCATATCTTCTTGTAATTGTAATCTCGTCATTATCTATAGGCAACTCACGGTTTGAGTTATCGACCGTCAAAGACACTTCAGCAAACCCTTGTGATTTACGGGTTTTAGTACCTGTAAATATGACATCTTCCATTTTACTGCCACGCAAAGTTTTGGTAGACTGCTCCCCCATTACCCATCGAACAGCATCACTTATATTACTTTTCCCACTACCATTTGGCCCAACAACAGCGGTTAAACCTTTGCCAAAAGCAACCTTGGTTTTATCGGGAAACGACTTAAATCCCTGCATTTCTAGATATTTTAATAGCAATCTTGCACATCCTTTACTATTATTTCAAAATCATTAAGCTCTTTTTTCTCCATTACTTTAACATTATATCCCATATTACTTAGCTTTTCTATATTTATTTTCTTTTGCCCTATCATTTTAGATACATTACCAAGTTTTACATAAATAATAACATTTTTTGAGTTCTGTTTTTGTAGAGTTTCAATAGCCTTTTGCATATAAATTGTGTTCTCACAGAGCTCTTTAAATGCCGGGTGATAAATCCCACCGAGCATATCAGACTCAATATCATTTGATGCATGAAGTCCGAGCTTAATAACCTTTATTTTGTTTTGTATAAAAAACAATAGTAGTTCAGCACATAAGCCAATCGCAGTTTCAAGTGGCATTACTTTATATTCTCCACTTAAATAAAGCTGTGCAAGTTTTGTACCTTTTAAGATAACTGTAGGATATATTCTGACAGTATCGGGCTTTATTTTAGCAATTTCATTTGCAGTAAAGCGTGCTCCATCTACAGTATCACCATACAGTCCAACCATCATTTGAAGTCCTAAAGAAAATCCATGTTTTTTAATTAACTTGGATGCCTTTACCACGTCAGACGACGAATGTCCCCGATTATTTAGCTCTAACACATCATCACACATACTTTGTGCTCCAAGCTCAATCGAGGTGACATTATAGCGTATTAATATGCTCAAAACCTCATTATCAATTGCGTCGGGGCGGGTTGAAATTCGAATTCCCGCAAATTTATTATCACCTACAAATTCATTTGCAGCTTCCAGCAGTGATAACATATATTGTCGATTAATTGCTGTAAAGCTGCCGCCGAAAAACGCAATTTCGGTGTCAGCTTTATCTTTTATTATGTCTATTGATTGCGATAAAATTTCAGTTACATCTTTTGGGGTTGGTTGTTTTTTTGCTCCTGAAATTATATTTTGATTACAAAAACTACAAGCATGATTGCAGCCTTGATGAGGAATAAATATTGAAATATTATTATGTTTCATATCCCATAAGCTCCAACGCTTCTTTTGCAGCCAATTGCTCTGCTTGTTTTTTGCTCTTTCCCTTGCCAACACCAATTACATTTGAGTTAAGATGAACTTCAACCGTGAATGCCTTATTATGGTCTGGGCCTATCTCGTTTGCAAGAACATATTCAATTTTTTCTTCACGATTTTTTTGAATGATTTCTTGTAGTGCAGTTTTGTAGTCGGATAGCACGCTAACCTTTTTTACATCAATGTTTTGAGGAACAAAGCTTAAAACAAATTCCTTTGCAGCATCGTATCCCCCATCAAGATAAATACTCGCTATTACTGCTTCAAAAGCATCTGATAGGATTGATGGCCTGTTTCTGCCACCTGTATGCTCTTCGCCTTTTCCTACCCTTAAATATTGCCCTAAATCTATTTTTAGTGCAAATTTATATAAGCTCTTTTCACATACTAGAGATGCACGTAGCTTTGTAAGTTCTCCCTCAGGCAGATGTTTATAATGTTTAAATAAGTTTTCAGCAACGATTAGTGATAATATTGAGTCGCCTAAAAACTCCAATCTCTCATTATCTTTTCCACCCTTTTTACCCTCATTGGAATAGGATGAATGCGTCAAAGCCTCATTCATAAGAGCTTTATTTTTATAATTATAATGGATAACATCTTCAAATTTTTCCATTTTAAACAGGCCTCACCCTATAGGCACAAGCCTGCACCTCCTTAGATTAATAGGCAATAATAAGTTCCTATTATAGATTATTCATTAGCGTCAGATGTTGGTGGTGTTGCTTTTAGTTGTGCAATTGAGTTGGTAATTTCTTCAACAACACCACGTTCTGCAAAATCTCTAGCCTGACGAATTGCATTTTTGAAAGCCTTTGCATTTGAGCTTCCGTGTGCTTTAATTACTGGCTTTGCAGTACCCATAAGAGGAGCGCCGCCATATTCAGTATAGTCCATTTTATTTTTAAATCCCTTGATAGCTGACATAACCATCAAAGCAGATAATTTGCCTTTTAGCCCACTCATGAAAATAGACTTCAATGCATTGCTAAACATTTTACCCAAGCCCTCAGTAAGCTTTAATATTATATTTCCGGTGAAGCCGTCAGCTACAACTACATCAGCATCACCCCTAGGAATATATCTTGGTTCAATGTTTCCAGTAAAATTAACAACTTTACTTGATTTGAAGAGTTTATATGCAGCTATTTGTAACTCTCCACCCTTTGTTTCCTCTTCACCAATATTTGCAAGGGCAACTTTTGGACTTTTAATACCCATTATTTTTTCCATATAGATTGAGCCCATAACTCCAAATTGTAGGAGCATTTCAGGGCGACACTCTAGGTTTGCACCAACATCAAGTAAGATATAACAACCGTTTTCAGATGGCATAATTGGTGCTAATGCTGCACGTTTAATACCTTTAATGCGTTTTACTATAAGAGAAGCACCGACTACAATTGCACCTGTACTTCCAGCACATACAACAGCATCTCCCTCACCTGCGGCAAGAAGTTTAAACGCTGTCGCCATAGAGCAGTCAGCATAATCAGTCATAATTTTTGATGGGTCTTCGCAGACTGGGATAACTGTTGGACTATGTACAACCTTCATTTTTGAAAGGTCTATTTTATTTTCATCAGCAACTTTTTTAAGTATTTCTTGGTCACCAGTAACTGTAATATCAACACCATATTCAATGATTGCTGCTTCACAGCCTTGCAAGACTGCAAGAGGTGAATTGTCGCCACCAAATCCATCAACTATAATTCTCATATTTGGAGCATAACACTCTGTCTACATTAAAGAAGGCAATTATTATGCTCACCTCGCCACCTTTCTTTTTTTAGTCTATCCTGACTTGTTGAAATTATTTTTAGATTAGTTCTTTTAATGCGTTTATTGAACGGGATGCAAGCATCTCATATCGCTCTTTTTTATCACGAATTGTGTTTTCTAGGGGAGGCAAAACACCCATATTACTTCCCATTGGTTGGAAATTGACAACGGTTTCGTCACTAATATAGTGAGCTAATGAGCCTAGCATTGTCTGTTTAGGAAGCGTTATTGGCTCTTTTCCATTTAGAATTCTGCCTAAGTTATACCCTACATATATTCCACTTGCAGCAGATTCTGTGTACCCCTCAACACCAGTAATTTGACCTGCAAAGTATATTTTCTTGTTTGCTTTCAGATTAAAATAACAGTCAAGTAACCTTGGGCTGTCAATAAAAGTATTTCTATGCATTACGCCATAACGCACAAATTCTGCATTTTGAAGTCCGGGAATCAGTGAGAATACACGCTTTTGCTCACCAAATTTTAGATTAGTTTGAAATCCTACAATGTTATACATTGTTGAGTCTGCATTCTCTTTTCTTAGTTGAACCACTGCCCAAGGACGGTGGTCTGTTCTAGGATCACGCAAACCTACTGGCTTTAGTGGGCCAAAGCGAATGGTATCCGCACCACGTTTTGCCATAACCTCGATTGGCATACAACCCTCATAGACCTTGAAATCGCGCTTGTCAATTTCATTCAACGGAGCAGACTCTGCATTAATAAGCTCTTTATGAAAACTCTCATACTCTTCCTTATTCATCGGACAGTTGATGTAATCGTCATCGCCTTTTCCATAACGCGAAGCACTAAAAGCAATATTCATGTCAATGCTATCGGTAGCAATAATTGGTGCTGCCGCATCGTAAAAACTAAGACCATCACTGCTAAGCAGTTCCTTTATACTGTTTGCAAGTGCATCTGAGGTTAGTGGACCTGTTGCGATAACACAATAACCCTCTGGGATTTTTTCGACCTCTCCAGTGATAACATTTATATTTTTGTGTGATTTAATTTTTTGTGTAATATAGTCTGAGAATAACTCCCTATCAACAGCCAAAGCACCACCTGCCGGTACTGAACACTGCTGAGCACTTTCAAGTATTAAAGAGCCTAGCATTCTCATCTCTTCTTTTAAAAGCCCTGCAGCACTCTCAACTCTTGCAGCTTTAAGTGAGTTTGAGCAAACAAGCTCTGCAAATCCAGAATAGCTGTGTGCCTTTGAGTACTTTTGGGGTTTCATCTCATATAAATCTACATTTATTCCCTGCTCTGCTAGCTGGAACGCAGCTTCGCAGCCCGCAAGACCTGCGCCAATTACGCTTACTTTCATCAATCTTTTAGACCTCTCTCATAATCACAGTTTTCATTTGAGCAGTAAATCTTTCCAACCTTGCCTACTTTTTTAAGCAATGACTTTTCACATTTAGGACATTTTTCATCAATTGGAGCATCCCATGATAGGAATGAACATTCAGGATTATGCTCACAACCAAAGAATTTTTTACCTTTTTTAGATTTCTTCTCTAATATTTTACCATTACATAATGGACAAACTCCATGGGTTTCGTTAACAATTTTCTTTGTATTTTTACATTCAGGGTATCCAGGACAAGCAAGGAATTTACCAAAACGGCCTGTTTTGATAACCATATTTTTACCACAAAGGTCGCATACAACGTCAGTTTCCTCATCAGCAACTTTATAGAATTTACCCTCTGTATCAAGTTCTGCTTTAGCAAAAGTTTCTGCAAAATCTACATAGAAATCATTTAAAACGCTAATCCATTCAATTTTACCTTCAGAAATTACGTCCAGATTTTTTTCCATATTTGCAGTAAAATCGGCATCAACTATATGATTAAAATGCTCTTTCATTAGCTTTGTTGTTACTTCACCAAGTTCTGTTGGTTTCAACTGTTTTGCGTCACGCTCAACATAGTTTCGACTTAAAATTGTTGTAATAGTCGGTGCATAGGTAGATGGACGACCTATGCCATTTTCCTCAAGAACTTTGATTAATGATGCCTCAGTATAACGTGGTGGTGGTTGAGTGAAATGTTGGTTTCCAGAGATATCTTNNTATCTTGAAGGTTTAATTTGTCCTTTTGAGCAAGCTCTGGCAACATACCATTGTCTTTTTCCTCAACATCTCTGCTATCAACGTAAAGCACTGTAAATCCATCAAACCTTACAGTGAACCCAGATGCTTTAAAGGTATATCCGTTGGCATCAATGATTGCAGATACTGTATCAAGTAGCGCTCCTGCCATTTGGCTTGCAATAAAACGCTCCCAGATAAGCTTGTAAAGCTTATACTGGTCAGAAGTAAGACTTTCTTTTGCCATTGCTGGAGTTATGTTTGGTAAAGATGGACGAATTGCCTCATGCGCATCTTGGGAATTATTTTTTGATTTGTATTCTTTAGGAGTTGCTGGAATATAATCTTTACCATATTTCGCATCAATATATTCATAAGCAGCAGCTCTTGCTTCATCTGAAATGCGAAGAGAATCGGTTCTCATGTATGTGATAAGACCAACAGCACCGATGTCAGTAACATCAACACCCTCATATAGTTCTTGTGCAGCTTTCATTGTTCTCCTCGACTGGAAGCCAAGTTTTAATGACGCTTCTTGTTGCATTGTTGAGGTTGTAAACGGAGGTGCGGCAGACTTTTTTCTAACAGATTTTTTAACGGATTCAACAATAAAGTCGGCATTTTTAATTCCTGCTAACACTTCATCAGTATCCTCTTTTGTATTGATATCTATTTTTGTACCGGCTTTTCCATAATATTTTGCAACAAAGGGTTTTTCGCGCTCATTAGTAAGCAAATTAGCCTCAATGCTCCAATATTCTTTGGGAACAAAATTTCTTATTTCTTCTTCTCTATCAGCTATTAATCTAACTGTAACAGATTGAACACGTCCAGCTGAAAGTCCGCTTTTCACCTTTTTCCATAGAAAAGGGCTTAATTTATATCCTACAATTCTGTCCAAAATACGGCGCGCCTGCTGCGAATTTACAAGGTCAATATCAACCATTCTAGGTTCCTTCATACCACTTTTTACGCCAGCTTTAGTAATTTCATTAAATGTAACACGGTTTTTTTCATTCAGCTCAACCTTTAAAAGATGGGCAAGGTGCCAAGAGATTGCCTCTCCCTCACGGTCAGGGTCGGTTGCAAGAAAGATTTTATTTTTACCTTTTGCCGCAGCCTTTAGTTTTTTAATCGTTTCAGACTGCTTTCTTATATTAATATATTGAGGCTCAAAGTTATTTTCTAAATCTACCCCAAGCTTTGACTTTGGTAGGTCACGCACGTGTCCCATAGATGCTATAACATCATAGTCTCTCCCTAAATATTTTTTTATCGTTTTCGCCTTTGCAGGCGACTCAACTATAACTAAATTTTTTCCCATTTTAAACCTCACAATTATTTATTATTCAATGCATATCTTCTTCCGCCATAAGACACGGCGATACTTAATATTTCAAATTCAGTCAAAACCGAAAGAACAATTCCCACATTAAGTCCACATCCACTTGATATCTCATCAATGAATTTAGGTGATAAGTCTAATATATTATACACCTTTAGTTGGGTTTCATCAAACGAAGAAATAAGTTTAGAGAACTTTTCTTTTTGCTCGTTGGTTTTATCAACAATTTCCTCTTGAGAAAGCTTTTGCTCCGGTTCTTTTTCAATATTTTTTGGAACCTTAATTTTTTCAGGTCTTCCCTCTAATTTCTTTTGATTTATATAATCACCGATAATTTTATTTTTTTCAAGCTTGTGCGAATATGCAACGTAAAAGTCCATTAAAATGTCTTCTGCACAGGACACAACTGTTGAACCGTCGCGTATGTATTTCATCACACCCATACAGTTCATATCTATTATGCTATATGGTGGTACGCAATAAACCTCTTTACCCTGTTCTAGTGCATGCTCTGCTGTAATTAACGACCCACTTCTAACTGGTGTATGGGTTAAAAGAACGCCCAAGCTAAGCCCAGCAATAATTCGGTTTCTTACAGGAAAGTACTTAGGATTAACTACCGTTGTAGGTGGCAATTCGGATACAAGTGCGCCATTACGCTTTAATATTTCTTCTTTAAGAAGATGATNNTGCCACAACCCAAAACTGCAATGGTTCTTCCCTTGCCCTTTAGTGCTCCAAAATGGGCGATTGCATCAATGCCCATTGCACATCCACTTATGATAATCACTCCTGCCCTTGCAAGACTTTCCGATAACCACTTTGTAACTTCGGAGGTATATTCGTTCGCCCTTCGTGTTCCGACAACAGCAATAGCAACATCCTCGTCAATATCTGTAATATTACCCTTGTAATACAGCACGATAGGAGGTCCATAAATGAGTTTTAATCGTTCCGGATAAAGCTCATCATTAAACGCAACGATTGAAATGCCAAATTTACTACAATCTTTTATTACCTTTTGGGCACGCAATAAGCTTGTACCCTTAATATTTCTAACATCTTTTTGGGTGAGAAAATCAAGAGATAGCATATCTTCTGCACCAAGGTTATAAAAATCCTCAGGCGTTTCAAAACGAGAAATAATCTCATTGGGTTTGTCACTTCCATAAGAAAATGCAAGTGACAGCCATATCCAATATAATTTTTCGTTCATCTCATCCATTTGTACTATCTCCCCTAATTTGTCATTTCCCACATAAGTATGCAAGCTGCCATTGAGGCGTTCAGAGATTCGGTATTTCCAGCCATATTAATTGTTATTTTTTCTTCACAAAGAGATTGTATTTCTGTAGTAAGTCCATTGCCCTCATTACCTATCAACAGCACAGATGGGCTAGTAAATTCAACTTTCTCTAGCGAGGTCGCCGTAGTGTCAATGACACTCGCATAGGTCTTAACGTTGTTGTTTTTAAGGTTAGTAAGAAATACGTTGGGTTCGTCTGTAATCATAAAATCCATACGAAAAACGGAACCCATACTTCCCCTAATTACCTTAGGGTTATAAATATCACAAGATTTATTTGTCATTATAATGCCGTTTATTCCAAGAGCCTCAGCAGTGCGGATAATTGTACCCACATTTCCTGTATCCTGCAAATCAACTAGCATTACATATTTGCCATCACAATATACTTTATCGATAGTTAGCTGTTTATCATGCTTTTGGCAAATTGCGTAGATACCTTGGGGGGTATTAAGTCCTGTTATTTTTTTGGATATTTCCTCGGCAATAATATAGCATTTAACCGATTGAAAAAGTTTTTCTAACTCGTGTGAATGTTTTTCAAAACACGTTTGGGTCACAAAAACCATTTCAAAACATTGATTATTATTGAATGCCTCGGCAATAAGTTTAACGCTCTCAACAACAAAAAGAGACTGTTTATCACGATAGCTTTTTGAGGTGGAAAGCTTTGCATATTCCTTTATCCACTTATTATCCTTTGAAGTTATTTGCTCCATAAATCCACCTAATTTCATAAAATCTTATAGCGTTAAAATAGTAAAACACGCCCGAGTAAATATAACTCGGGCGTAGTTAATTCTATTTTGCAGCAGCTAAAACAGCAGCTTTTGCTTTTTCGCAAAGAGCTGTGAATGCAGCTTCGTCATGAATTGCAATCTCAGAAAGCATTTTGCGGTTAAGTGTAATTCCAGCTTTGTTAAGACCGTTCATGAATGTTGAGTAGTTCATACCATTCATTTTACAGCCAGCAGAAATTCTTGTAATCCAAAGTCTTCTGAAATCACGTTTTTTCAATCTACGTCCAATATAAGCATATTGACCTGATTTCATTACAGCTTCTTTCGCTGTTTTAAATAGCTTGCTCTTACCACCCCAGTAGCCTGATGCAAGTTTTAACGTTTTATTTCTTCTCTTACGAGTAGCAATTGCCCCTTTTACACGAGCCATAATTTATACCTCCGTTTGTAATTTGATTTATTATTTGTAAGGAATTAGTTTCTTTACTGTTGCTGCATTTGTAACATCAGCATATGCACCCTTACGCAATCCTCTTTTACGTTTCGTTGTTTTCTTGTTTAGGATATGGCGTTTGTTAGCGTGTGCACGTTTAACCTTACCATTTTTTGTTAGAGAAAAACGTTTTTTTGCACCTGTATGTGTTTTTAGTTTAGGCATAATTAGTGAGCCTCCTTATAAAAATTTTACTTAGCATGTTTGGATGCGATAAACATAGCCAAACTACGGCCTTCCATTTTAGGCAGTTTTTCAACTGTTCCATGTTCAGAACAAGCCTCTTTAAATCGCTCAATCAAAGGCAGTCCCATTTCAGGGTGAGCCATTTCACGACCTCTATATCTAATAGAAACCTTGACTTTGTCACCTGCACTTAAAAACTTATTAGCTTGATTAACCTTCGTAGTAAAATCGTGGATGTCGATGTTAAGTGACATTCTAACCTCTTTGATTTCAACAGTCTTCTGGTTTTTTCTTGCTTCTTTTTCACGTTTAGCTTGCTCATAACGAAACTTTCCATAGTCCATAATACGACACACGGGCGGTATTGCTTGAGGAGCAATCTTTACGAGGTCAAGACCTTGTTCAACTGCCATTTTCAAAGCATCTTTTGGAACCATAATTCCAAGTTGACTTCCGTCATCACCTACAACGCGAATTTCTTTGTCACGAATTTCTTCGTTCATGAGCAATTCATTATTTTTAGCTATAGTAAAGCACCTCCATTTACTCTTAAAAATACAACAAAGCACAGACAATCTGTCTGCGCTTTCTCAATAACACACATAATTTAAGCATACTACAAAAATTAAAAGTATTAACCCGACAAGCAATTAGCTGTAAGGTGAGAACGCACAATGCTGTTCTGCTTTGTTTTCCTTTACAAGTATATACTAATATAGTGTGAATGTCAACAATTATTTTCTGATTTGATAAATACGCCACTGATTACAATCAAAAATAACATTCCTGTTTGAACCCATAAAACGGTTATGTCTGTAATTCCATGAACACAAATTGCAAATACTACTGCCAAAACAACCGCCATAATATCCTTGTTTAAGCCACGCTTCCTATTCAAATATACACGTCTAAACATGATTGCAACATAGCTAAGCATAATAGAAACTCCAACAATACCAAAGTTTAAAATCGGATCTAAATACAAGCTATGCGCATGATAAGTCTTATAGCCATCATACAGCTTATATATGAATAAGTATGTTAATGTTCCTTGCCCAAACAGCCAATGTGCTTTTATGCCTTGAATTGCTGTAGCCCATATGTTCATCCTAGTTGAAAATGTTTGTGGCATGGCATCTAGCCTTGGCAAGAGCCCCGGCGTAAATATGCCAATTATGATTAAAAAAATGCAAATGATTAAAAAAATAAATCCAGATTTTTTATGTCCGCTAAAAAAGATTAGGCTGATAACTCCCAGCATAACAGCAATCCATGCTGATTGGCAATCACAAAGAAAAATTCCGACAATATTTATTGCTATAATAGAAATATAAAACCGCTTATATTTCGGGTTCGTTATCAGCCTATATACCGCAATAATTATAACTATCTCGCAAATTGTTCCATAGTAATTTGCATTTAGCAGGCCACCAGTTGCCCTAAATGATGTACCTAGTGCTAGTTTTTGTACAGCCGAATAAATAAAGCATATAGCGGATGAGGCACAGCACACATCCATTATTTTATTAAAAAAAGATTTGTCCATAATAGATTTTACAAAAAGTGAAAATAACAAGGTAACAACAAATCCAAATCCTGCAAGTGCGCTGATGTATCTCTCATAAAATAATGGCACGATAAGTATCAATACTGAAAATAAATAGATTGGAAGATTACTTTTATCAGTAAAGACTTTTTTTCGAGTATCCATATCTATCATCGCCCATACTACAGCTACTGTAAGCATAACACAGGTAATTAAAAATGGCATAAAAATAGAAGCGGTAGCAAAAACTATTACCAACTGTTGTTTAGTACAGGAGGATAGCTTTGTTTTAACGCCATTAATTAGACTGTAGTTAATATTGGACACCCCCGAAGCAACCGTATAGATAGTAGTTGAGTTTTTATTATAAAAATTTAACTACTATCACAAACTATAATGCCAGAAAATTTTAATAAATATTATAATGATAACCATAAGTTATGGTTATAAACATTTAGTTTTTAATTACAATTGCAAGAAATTCACAATCCTGCCCGTTGATAGCAATCATTCCATGTCCATGAGAGGAATTGTACATAATTGCATCTCCCTCATTTAGTATAACAGTGTGTCCTTCTAATTGCATTTTCAATGAACCTTTTAACACAAAATCAATCTCTTGACCATCATGTGTTGAAAGGGCGATTTCTTTTTCCTGCACTTCACTACAAAAAGGCGCTACTACTACAAATGGCTCGGCAAGCTTGCCTTTAAGATTATGAGCCATATGCTGATACGAGAAGCCCTCACGACGGGACATACCAATGCCATGTCCTTTGCGTGTTACTGTGAAAAATGACAATTTGGGGTTTTCGCCTGTAAGCAACTCAACAACATCAACGCCAAACTTTGTTGCACACTTTTGCAAAAATGTAACTGAAAAGTCCTGAGCTCCAGTTTCATAGCCAGTGTAATCGTCTGGAGTTGTATTTAAATAATTTGCCATGTCTTCAATAGAAATTTCCAAAATTTCTCTTAAAGCCTTAATCCTCTGAGCAATTTCAATTATTTTCGTATCCATAAGTACCTCCCTGTTTTCTATGAAACTATTAGTCACTAAACAACAATTTCACATCGTTTTGATGAATAGATTATACCACATTAAATTAATAAAAAAAAGCTGTAAATTCGAATAAACACAAGATTATCTTTAATATTTCAAATTTGTATGCTAAAATATTAATATGGCAATCACATTATGATAAGAAATTATAAATCGGAGGACGTTATGAGCAAAATTACTTGGAAAGCAAGCACTCTTTTAGCACCCATGCCTCCTGCTATGGTTAGCTGTGGCAATATGGAGAACTCAAATATTATCACAATTGCTTGGACAGGGATTGTAAATACAATTCCCCCAATGACATATATATCGGTAAGACCGGAGAGATATTCATATGAAATGATTAAATCCAGTGGCGAATTTGTCATTAATTTAACGGATAAAAATTTAATTAATGCGGCTTACTGGTGCGGCGCAAGAACCGGAAGAAAACATGATAAGTTTAAAGAAATGAACCTCACAAAAGAATCTGTAAGCAAGCTTTCCTGCCCTGCAATTGCACAGAGTCCGCTAAACCTTGAATGCAGGGTGAAAGATATCATCCCTCTTGGCTCACATGATATGTTTCTTGCAGAAATTATAGCTATCAATGTCGAAGAAAGTCTGATTGATGAAACTGGACGTTTAAGGCTTGATAAGGCTTCTCTTGCCGCATTTGCACATGGAGAGTACTTTGAACTGGGTAAAAAACTAGGTAGCTTTGGTTTTGCAGTAAAAAAGAAAAAATCCAGTAAAAATAAGAAATATAAAAAACAATAATAAATTAAAGGTGGCTGTGTTATTAATGTCTGCAAAACATGATGTTTTAAGGTTGTTAGAGGATAGCAAAGGGAAAACGCTCTCCGGCAATGATATTGCAGGAGCACTTAATATAACAAGGGCTGCTGTGTGGAAAGTCATAAACACGCTAAAAGAAGAGGGCTATAAAATTTCAGCAGTAAATAAAAAGGGTTACTGCCTTGAAGATGAAAATGACATTCTTTCCCCACAAAGCATTAAACCCTACATTAATAATGTAGAGCTATATGACAATATTATTGTACATAAGTCACTACCCTCTACAAATACTGAGGCAAAAACTCTTGCAAACAATTCTGCAAAAAGTGGTACAGTTATTATTAGTGAACAGCAAACTGAGGGCAAAGGGCGACTTGGCCGTAAATTTTATTCCCCTAATGCAAGTGGAATTTACATGAGCATGATTTTTCGTCTGAAAAACCCAATTGAACAATCTATGTTAATTACTTCTGCCACAGCGGTTGCTGTATGCAGGGCGATTAAAACTGTTTGTAACCTTGATTGTCAGATTAAGTGGGTAAATGATATTTACATTGACTCAAAAAAAGTCTGTGGCATCCTTACCGAGGCTTCTGTTAATTTTGAGGCACAACAGCTTGATTATATTGTAATCGGGATTGGAATTAATGTGACTACAGATGACTTCCCCCCTGAACTTAGTGAGATTGCCACTTCCCTACAAGAAAAGCTTGATGGTGTTATCGTTTCAAGGAGTAAACTCATTGGAGAAATACTAAATGAGATGGATGTTATTATTGATGATTTGGAAAATAAGAGTTTTCTTAAAGAATACAAGGCTCGCTCATTTATTTTAGGAAGTGAAATTAACGTCATATTCCCTACCGTTACTCGAAGAGCTACTGCAATTGATTTTAATGAATTTGGGCATCTCATTGTAAAACTTGAAGATGGCGAAATAAAAACACTCAGCAGTGGTGAAATTTCGATTAGAAAAGTATAGTAACACATAAAGTTATAAAAAAAGCTCCCGATTAAAAATCGGGAGCTTTTTTGAATAGATTTTATTTTAGTTTTGCTGCGATAGTTGCATAAGCCTCTTCGTCCACAATAACTGTAACATCTGGGTGTAGTTGCAGTGCAGATGCCGGAACGTTTGGTGTGATTGGGCCAAAGCAAGAATCATATATAATGTCAGCCTTAGCACTGCCGTTTGCAATAAGAACAATCTTTTTTGCACCCATAATAGTTTTAATTCCCATTGAGATTGCTGTTTTTGGAACATCTGCTTCACTAGCAAAAAATCTAGTATTAGCCTTAATTGTAGACTCAGTAAGATTAACTTCATGAGTATATTTATCAAAGCAATCGTTTGGCTCGTTAAATCCAATATGACCGTTAGTGCCGATGCCTAAAAGTTGCATATCAATTCCACCTAAGGATTTAATCAACTTTTCATAGTTTTCACTCTCTAGTTCTTTATCTGAAGCCAATCCATTTGGTACATGAGTGTTTGCTTTATCAATATTAATGTGGTTAAACAAGTTTGAATTCATAAAATAGCGATAACTTTGGTCGCTTTCGCCTGAAAGTCCAACGTACTCATCAAGGTTTACAGTCTTAACCTCGCTAAAATCCAAATCGTTTGCGTTGTACATTTCAATCAACTTTTTATATGTTCCTATAGGGGTTGAGCCAGTTGCCAGCCCTATAACGCTGTCTTGTTTTAGTGTAATCTGTGAAAAGAATATGCCCGCAGCCTTTTTAGACATATCATTGTAATCTTTGGCTTTAATAATTTTCATTTAACTTAACTCCTTTGAAATATTAATTAATATACATATATATTAACACAAATTATTTTAAAGGTAAACAATAAACTCAATATTCACAATTTGATTTTACTAAATTATGAAATAATTACTATTCTCTATCTTCTAATTGCAAATACATAGCATAACCTGTACTACAGTTGAATAAGATTAGATAGAAAATCACAAAAGGAGTGGGTGTCTTAATGGAACTTAAACTTACACATGAGTCAATATGTATAAATGAAATTGTATTTGACGGAGCTTTAGAGCAATCAATTGAACTTGATTATTTACTTCCAGACTATTGTCCGAGTATCTTCAAGGTGCTAAAATGCAAGGTTGTTCCCAAAATTACATCAGAGCGAATTATGAATGGAAAACTTACGATTGATGGCGTCGCTTACATTAAAGTTATCTATGTAGGTGAAGACGACTATCAAATTCATTCAATTGCACAAAAACAGGTATTCTCTAAATCTACTGAGTTAAAAGAAAACTATGAAGATGCAATTATTACTGCATCTGTCAAATGTGATTATGTTAACTGTCGTGTCATTAATCAACATCGGCTTGACATTCGCGGAGCAATTAGCATCAAAGCAACTGTAAGTGTTACGAAAAAACTTGAAATTCTAAGTAAAGCTGCTGGAATGGGAGTTCAAGTTAACAATCAAAAAGTTACTGCACTTGACAAAAAGCTACATGCCTCAAAAGAATTTTCAATCAACGAAGAACTTGAGCTTAGCTACGGCAAACCTGCAATTGGGGAGATGATAGACCATTCCGCAAGCGCTGTACTCACAGAGTATAAAGTAATTGCTAATAAAGTAATTATCAAGGGTGATATCATACTCCACACCCTCTATGCTACTGACGAGAACAACGCAAACCCAGAGATTATGGACCACTCTATCCCTATCAGCCAAATTATTGATGTTTCAGGGGTAAACGAGGATTACAAATGCATTGTGACCTTTGATGTTACCAGCGTTGATATTAACCTGAAGCAAAATGGTAACAGTGAGTGCAAGTCCTTTGATGCAGAATTTATTGTAAGGGTTTGCTGCGAGGCAAACAAGAATACCGAAGCACAGCTAATCGATGACATCTATTCTACAATGTATAAGGTGGAGTCAAACTCGACTAAGATTAAAGTTGAGCAACTGATTGGTATGGTGAACGAGTCCTGTATCTGTAAAAGCTCTGTTGCTATTCCACAAGGTGAGCTTAATTGTGTATATGATATTACCTGTGACTTTGTGAATGATACCTGTCGTTTTGAAAATGGTTGTATCAATATAACTGGAAACATGTGTATATCAATACTTGCACTTGACCGGGAAAATATGCCTATATTAATTGAAAAAACTGCGCCTTGTGAAATAAAAATTGATGCGAAATGTGCTGAAGATAATGTTATGTTATCCCCACATATTACAATCTCTTCTGTTTCATACAGCATGATTTCAAGTGATGAGATTGAAATCAGGGTTGAACTTAAAGTATGCACTAACTTATATAAATTCTGTTATTACAACGTTTTAAATTCAGTTAGTGTTGACGAAGCCAACAAAAAAGAACGCAATAGCAACGCAGTTATTCGACTATATTTCGCGCAGAACGGTGAAAAGATTTGGGATATCGCTAAGAAATTTAACACATCAGTTGATTTAATTTACTTAGAAAACGACCTTGACAGTGAGGTTGTAAACTCAAAATCTATGCTATTAATCCCCATAACCGATTAGAGCAGATAAATTAATTTATACATAGGAGGAAAATTACTTATGGAAAATTCTAATATATATGCCGATATCGCCAAACGTACCGACGGGGATATTTATATTGGCATAGTTGGTCCTGTAAGGACGGGAAAATCCACTTTTATAAAGCGTTTTATGGAGACGCTTGTCATTCCAAATATTGAAAGTGAGTTTAGAAAAGAACGGGCAATTGACGAGCTCCCTCAATCTTCAGGTGGAAAGACAATTATGACAACTGAACCAAAATTTATACCAGAAGAGGCTGTAAAGGTTAACCTCGAAGGGAATGCCCAACTGAATGTTAGGTTGATTGACTGTGTTGGATATATCGTTCCCAGCTCAATAGGATATTTTGAAAATGAAGCTCCTCGAATGGTTATGACTCCTTGGTTTGAAGATGAAGTCCCTTTTAATATGGCTGCGGAAGTAGGCACAAAAAAAGTTATTAATGAGCATTCTACCATTGGAATTGTTGTCACTACAGATGGAAGTATCACTGACATTCCCCGTGACGAGTATGCAGAAGCAGAAGAGAGAGTAATTTTTGAGCTCAAAGAACTTAATAAACCATTTGTTGTATTGCTAAATAGCGTTAGACCAAACTCTGATTTTGCAAGAGCACTTGCTGTACAGATGAGTGAAAAATACGGAGTGCCGGTAATCCCTATTAATTGTTTAGAACTTGATAACTCTAACATAAAGGACATAATGAAAGAACTATTGTTTGAGTTTCCTATCAGTGAAATTGCAATAGATATGCCTAGATGGGTTAATTCACTCCAAAAAGACCACTGGTTAAAGACCAGCGTTTTTGACTCCATAAAAAATAGTGCAGTAAATGCGCAAAATATCTGCGATATTAACTCTGTTACATCAAAAATATGTAACTGTGAACATGTAACTAAGTGTGATATCGACAATATTTGTTTGGGTACTGGATCTATACAGATGACTGTTTGCCTAAAAGGCGACTTATTCTATAAGATTTTGGGCGAAGTTACGGGTATTGATATTAACGATGAGTCAGGATTAATGCCTTGTATGATTGAACTTTCTGCAATCAAACGTAAATATATGAAAGTTGAGTCTGCGCTCCAAGAAGTAGAGGCTACAGGATACGGTATCGTTATGCCAGACATTGACGAATTAACCTTAGAAGAGCCTGTAATCGTTAAGCAGGGTGGAAAATATGGAGTTAAACTAAATGCAAGCGCACCGTCAATTCATATGATGAAAGCTGATATCACTACCGAAGTCAGTCCTATCGTTGGCTCAGAACGGCAATCTGAAGAGCTTGTTATGTATCTACTAAAGGAATTTGAGGAAAATCCAAAGAAAATCTGGGAGTCAAATATATTTGGAAAATCTCTTCATTCACTTGTAAATGAAGGACTCCATAATAAGCTATATCGTATGCCATCTGAGGCAAGACAACGATTACAAGAAACAATTGAGCGTATCATAAACGAGGGCTGTGGCGGACTAATCTGCATTATACTATAATAAAAAATGGAGTACAAATTGTACTCCATTTTTTATTATATGTAGCAAAATTCAAATGGTATAAAACTTATTTAAAGTACTATAATATTTAAGAGGTGATTTTATGAATTTTGATTTTCTTTGGGATATTGGTGACATTATTTTAAGAGCTTTCATTTCTGTATGTTTTTTATTTATTATTACCCGATTAATGGGTAAAAAGCAAATTTCACAGCTTACTTTCTTTGATTATATTATTGGAATTTCACTTGGCTCAATTGCTGCTGAAATGGCATCTTCAACTGATATTCCATATTCACATACACTTACAGCAATGATAGTATATACAGCAATTGCACTTACTATATCTTACGTAACCAATAAGAGCATTCGGGCAAGGCGATTTTTTACAGGAAAGACCTTTTTATTAATAGATAAAGGAAAAATACTGCAAGAAAACTTAAGTAAAGTTAAATATGATATCAATGACCTTCTCGCACAGGCTAGAAATGCTGGGTACTTCAATATTGCAGATATTGCTTATGCCCTACTTGAAACTAACGGAAAAATTAGCTTTATGCCAGTATCTGAAAAGCAGCCCNNGATTATAGATGGTGTAATAATGCTCGACAATCTAAAAGCTGTCGGCTTAAATGAGGATTGGCTAAAAAATAACTTAGATAAACAAAATATAAAGTCTAAAGAAGATATTACTCTTGCGACCGTTGATACAGACAATAATTTAAGTGTATATATTAAAACTAAAAATGTTATTAAAACTACCTGTATCGATTAATTCAAGTCATCCAACCTTAGCCACAAACGTATGTTTACCATGACATTAGCTTGATTTTTATTATGCAACAAATTTTATTTAGATGTGCAAAATCATACTACTCATACATCTAAATTATTTGTCCAAAAACAAATTTTATAAAAAATAAGTAATTAGAAAATTTATGCTTGATTTTTTTACAAGTTTAGTGTATAATAAAAAATTGTTAAGCCNNAATTAATGGTAGAAAAAGATGTCATCGGCAGAAATGCCGATGACATCGCCATTTGTACCTCTTTTTTCTAAGAAAAAGGGCATTTTTTTATCAGTCATTTTCGTGGATGTCATTTCACTATTTTTCGGTAAACAGTGTATTTGAACTAACACGAAAGATACTTTACGGATAAAATAGACTACATATATAGTAGCAAAATCTAAAAGAACATAAAGTAGCGCCCTTTTTGAAAAATAGCAACTAACCCAGTATTCAAGCCACTTTGAGCGACATTGCTAAAAAGGGCGCCACTTACAAAAAATAATATAAAACGGATAAGGCATTGTTTTCTATGAACTATTCCGTCGAAAACGGACAGTGACAAAAAAGACCTCCTATTGTAGAATAGAAACTATGATAGGAGGTTTTTGTATGCCCAGAAAAA
>DBGA01000018.1 GCA_002295325.1 Ruminococcaceae bacterium UBA866
CCCACAAAACAGACAAAGAGGCTCTTGCTTATTTTGATAAACATAGCAAACATTCAAAGGCACTAAAAATGGAGTATACCGAAAAGTATGGTCCGCTTACAATTGCTGATAGCAATAAAAAAGATGTTTGGGATTGGGCAGATGGCCCATGGCCATGGGAATATTCCAGTGATTCAAACGGTTAAGGGCAAAAAAAGAGCCGACTTATTTGTCGGTAGAGAGGACGAAAATATATGTGGCAATACAGTAAAAAACTACAGTATCCAGTTAAGATAAAGAATCCAGACCCTGCCATGGCAAAACTCATATTAACCCAATTTGGAGGTCCAGACGGTGAACTTGGGGCTGCAACACGCTATCTCTCCCAACGTTACGGTGCACCTAGCCCACAGGTTAAGGCAATATTAACAGATATAGGCACAGAGGAACTCGGGCATTTTGAAATGATATGTGCAATTGTCTACCAACTAACAAGAAACCTTTCAATAGAGGACTTGAAAACAAGTGGATTTGATGCCTATTATGTTGACCATACAACAGGACTATACCCAGCGTCTGCCTCTGGAACGCCATTTTCAGCAGCAACAATTCAATCTACTGGAGATGTCATTGCAGACCTACACGAAGATTTAGCAGCAGAACAAAAGGCAAGAGTTACCTATGATAATATTTTAAGGTTGGTTGATAATCCTGATGTAAGAGATCCTATTAAATTCCTACGTGCAAGGGAAATCGTACATTTTCAAAGGTTTGGTGAGGGGCTTCGCATTGAGCAAGAGCAACTTGATTCAAAGAACTTCTATGCATTTAATCCACAGTTTGATAGAAAAAAGTAGACTGCAGTTTAAAAACAAAAGGCAGATACCATATGGTATCTGCCTTTTGCAATAAGTTGTGTTGGTTGGAGTGCGACAGTTAAAGTGATATAAGAAACCCCTCACGAATTTTCGTGAGGGGTTGTGTTGTGGGTGAGGGAACTAATAGGATAATGTGAAGCTGAACTTTAAATAACCAATAATCCTTTTTTGTCAGCAATTCCAACAGTGGCTTCCGTTCCAGAATTAAACTGCAAATAATCACTTTCAACACCGTCACTGAAAATCACACCATTTTCTGGCATTTGCGATAACACTTTAAAAGTATGCTGATTGTCTATTTTTCCAAAGACGAGCTGGGAAGATGTCCATTTGCTCGGATACGGCTCTCTGACAGTATAATATAAAAATTCGGAGTTCCAATTAAAACGGTCAGCTTGCTTCAAACTAATTTGTTCATTAAAGCAGTCGCTTGCAATACCAGAGGCACCTGTAAGAATACTTTTAAACCATCCGGTTGAGCCAAGACCAGTTGAAACGATAATTCCACTGGATGACTGTTGCTCTTTATTGTCGTTAAGCTGGATGATATATCTTGCAGAAACATGAGTTTTCTGACCAATAAATAAATCATTGACTGCGTATAAAGTCTGTCCATCATTAAGCTGAACTTTTGCTAATGTAACCTGTTCAAATCTTCTCTTTTTCTGAAACACCTCTATTGCAATTTGGTGCAAGTCCTGAGGACAAAACGGCAGTAAAACTCCATCCCATCTCTTTTGATCTGGATTAACCCCAATTAATGGCTGATTATCAAGATATTTAAGAGTATTGGCAACAAGTCCATCCTGACCGACGACTACAACTACATCATCTTTTCCAAAGATAAAATTGGGAAGGAATTCTCTATCTACAGTCTGAACATGAGCAATTGTCTCTAAAGACGTTATAATATAAGAGATAACGTCTTTGTACTGTTTATCTTCATTAATATAATCAGAAAAATCACTACCTAAATTCTCAATATAAAATTTAGCTTGTGGAATTGTGTTGTAACGCACTAGTAGATTTTCAAGTCTTGTTTTTCTGGTAANNCTGGTAATAAGCACAATTTTATTTTGTGTCAGTCTATCCATTACTTATCATTTCCCTGTAGTAATTCTTGAAGTAGGTCAGGAGAAATATTTAATTGTCCTATCTTATCAGCCTTTTCTGCAAGCTCCTGAAAGGCAATTGCAATAAGTTTATCTGGTTTCATTCCCATATTAGCTAAGGATTTCATTACATTTGCATCAATTCCAGCAAAAGATTTCATCATTGCTGTCAATTCATATGCCTTTGCATCTGACTGAGCTTTTGCATTTGCAACTGTTAATTCAATTAGCTGTTTTTTCTTTTCTTCCAATTCAGTTTCGAATCCTAGCGACTCGTTTTTAATCTGGTTTTCCTTTTGCATAACAAGACGACTAGCTTCGAGTTGGGTTTCTTTAATTTGCTTTTTCTTGTTTTCAATGGCAATTTCAGTGTTCAGCTCATTTTCCTTAACTTTGCACTCTTGCTCAATTGATGCATTTCTTCTTTCATACAAGGCTTCATCAGCCTTTTTAAGAATTTCTTCTCTTGCTTGTGCCTCTAAAGCACGGGCAGTTTCTTTATTAGGCATAATAGCAAGAATTGAAAACCCCATTATTTCTAAACCAAGGCTCTTGATTTCTTCATTTTCACGAAGTTCTGCAATGATACCCTTAGCTAAATCTTCACTAGCTTTTATTGCTTCTTTGATCGGAGTATGTCCAATATGCTTTTTGGTAAGTACCTTTGAAATATTGACTAATCTTTGTGCAATTTTTTGAGAGTTATCTGAAATATATTTTTTTGCTTTAATATTAAAAGTATAATTTAATGTTTGAACAATTTTCTTATAATCTGTTATTCTGTATGTAAGCTGTCCCTGAACGGTAACAGTTTGATAGTCATTTGTTACTTCCTCAAACATAAAAGGAACATCGGAACTTTCTATTGGAACTACAACAATTGAAGTAACTGGCACATAGTAAAAAAATGAAATTCCTGCACCTTCCTGTACTATTTTTCCTTTTTTGTACCTTAGAACATACTCATTTGGCATGAATTTGATAAACTTTACATTAAACATAATTATACTCCTTTATTTATTATTGTTTTTTGATCGACATTATAACAATATAGTCTAATTAGATAAGCTTCGCATTTTAACTTTATACAAAGCTTAATTAGTTCTAAATATAGAAAATACCATTTATGCTATTGGCTGTATTTATCCATATCATACCATAATTTTACAAAATATGCTAGTGTAATTTATCATATAAATCACTATAGTTGTTTGTAATATAATTACTTACAACATCGTGGCACAGAGGAACTCGGGCATTTTGAAATGATATGTGCAATTGTCTACCAACTAACAAGAAACCTTTCAATAGAGGACTTGAGAAAGGGTGGATTTGATGCATATTATGTTGACCATACAACCGGCCTATATCCCACATCTGCAGCAGGTACACCATTTTCAGCGGCAACATTCCAATCTACCGGAGACATTCTGGCAGACCTTCATGAGGACTTGGCAGCAGATGGTACGATTGTGTAAGTACAACTAACGAATGAGGTTGATAAAACAAACCGTTTCACGAACGTCAATAATTTTTTAAACTGTTCCAACACTACAAGTGAAGGAGGGTTTCCGCCTTCTAAAGAAAACTACCAAAGGCAATTCTACATTATCTTACTTTAGCAAGTACACCGTATGCAAGCATCAGTGTTGCATACGGTGGCTCAAATTATAAAATAAGATATGCTTCAACATTTGGTAGAGTGAGATTCACTTATCCTTTTTCTATGTTAATAAGCATTTTTCTAAGCACTGAATTATATATGTCAAGTTCTTCAGATGGGATATCACAGATTACATCGTTTCTGAATTTTTCAGCAACATCTAGCATCTCTGTCTCGATTTTTTTCCCATTTTCAGTGAGTTTTAGGATTTTTATTCGTTTGTCATCTTTGTTATTAATTCTAGTAATCCAACCAAGTGCTTGAATTTTATCAACCAATCGAACAACGGTTGGTTCCTTTAAAGACATTTTATCGGCCAATTGCTTTTGTGTTATCATTTCACTGACACTAACGTAATACAACGCAATCCATTGAGTTCTTGTTATATTATNNCTTCGTTTGTATTTCATCATATCACATATTTGCTGTGATTTCTATATTTTAAACAAACATGTGTAAAAATATATTCAAAAAACTCGGAAGATTAGTTGTCAAAATACTGTTCAATACATGTCCACACAGCATTGTCACTGTAGTGTTTACTAAGCAATTCACTTTCACACGGGATAAAATCATAAGAGTACAAGCTATCAGTATTTATTTTAATGCGTTGGATTACACCATCAGAACACGAAATATATACCGATACATTCCCAATGGAGTATTTTCGCTCCAACTCTATATCAAATGAGGGAGACTGAGCATACAGCCATTCGTAGGACGAAAGTGTTTGCTCTAATGGTGCCTTGAAATTAGTTTTGTCTATGTATTCAATATTTCCGCATACAAATGTATCAATAAAAGATTGAAGTACTTTTTTTATAGTTATTTCGCTATCAATAGATGATAAATTTACAACTCTGCTTTTAACAGAAGAGATGCCTTTGGATTGTAGTTTTAGTTTAGATGGGGTTAGGGAATTGGCAAGTTGTTTTGAATCCACATTAACTAGAATTGTGCCATGATACATATAATTATCACCGTCTGTGTAATATGCGTGCCCAGAAAATTTTTGCCCTTTGTATAACAAATCATTTCTTCCGCTGAATTCACAGTCAATTCCTAGTTTTTCCCTAGCGGACTGTATCAGTTCTAAAAACTTTGCATCATTTGCCACTTTTTTCTTTGTAATAAAGGTGAAATTTAGATTTCCTTTATCATGGTATACGGCGCCACCACCGGAAAATCTACGTACCGCCTTAATGTTATGCTTTTCCATATATGCAAGGTCACATTCAGCGTATAGATTCTGGTTCCTACCAACTATAACCGAGGAATCATTTTGCCATAAAAACAAATGTGTATCTTCGTCTGAATTCAAAAAAAGTTCATTTTCTGCTGCTATATTAAAATAAGGGTCAAATTCGTTAGATATAAATATTCTGTTCATTATTGATGTAACGCCCCAATACCAAAGTCCATAGCCGCTTCATGAATTATCTCACCTGTGGTCGGGTGTGGGAAGACTGTTTGTGTTATTTCCTTTTCACTAAATCCATTTGTAATCGCCAGTGTTAATGCACTGATTAATGATGATGCATCAGCACCGATAATTGAACCACCAATAATCTTATTTGTTTCATTATTCTTAATCAATTTAATAAATCCACGGGGCTCATTCATAGTCAACGCTTTTCCGTTTCCGGCAAAATCAAATTTACTAACTGTAATATTCATACCTTTTGCTTTCGCTTCATCTTCATTTACGCCAACGCTAGCAATTTCAGGAGCAGTAAATATTACATTTGGAATAGCCGAATAATCCATCTCTTTGGGCTCGTTTATAATATTTTCTACAGCAACAATACCCTGATGAGAAGCTACATGAGCGAGTTGAATGATGTTTGTCACATCACCAATTGCATAAATATGTTGTATGTTTGTGCGCATAGAGGAATCAACCTTAATGCCTCTGCCTCTATCATTTAATAAAACACCACTATTTTCAATTGCAAGCCCGTCCAAATTAGGTTCTCTGCCTATTGCCACCAAAACCTTATCACTTACAAGTAGATGTTCGCCATCTTTATCCTCATAGGTAATAACAGCTTTTCCGTCAACAGAGCTTTGAATTTTCATGACTTTAGAGTTAGTATGAACATGAATATTTTCTTCTTTTGCAATTTCTTGTATTTCTTTAGAGATGTCTCTGTCAACCATAGTTAATAGTCGGTCCATAAATTCGATTACATGAACATCAACACCGAAATTCTTATAAATAAATGCGAATTCCATACCAATTACGCCACCACCGATAACGGCAATAGATTTTGGCAAGTCAGTGCAAGATAGGGCTGTTGTACTATTTAACACGAACGGTAAATCAATACCGGGAATTGCAATTTTGGATATTTTCGAACCTGTTGCTATAATAATATCTTTTGCCTTTATGGAATAATTCTGATTTCCAGTAACAGCTACAGTACCCGCATCAACAAATGCTGCCTCACCCGAGATCACATTGATTTCGTTTTTCTTCATTAGAAAGTCGATGCCAGAAACAAGCCTATCCTTTACCTCATCCTTACGTTTTATTACTTGCTTCATATCCACTGTGATATCACCATCAAGTTGCACACCAAAATGTGATGCATTATGTGCGTTGTGGCATATCTCTGAGGACTTGACAATCGCTTTGGTTGGAATACACCCTACATTAAGACAAGTGCCGCCTAATTCAGCTTTTTCTACTAGGGTTACTTTTAAACCATTCTTTGCAGCATAGATTGCGGCCACATATCCACCAGGACCTGCGCCTATTACAAGTAAATCGGTTATAATTTCAATTGAATTTTGTTGTGATTGATTTTTATCTTCTACTGAATTTTCCTCTTGTACAAGTGCAATTTCATCAATCTCAAACATATCCTCATTCGAGCCAATTTCTGCACCCTCTTCACGTAATATCTTGGAAACAACACCTGCCACTGTGGCTTTAATTGGGCGGTTACCTTTTGCGGTCTCAACCTGTGCAACGACATCTCCGGCAACTATCTTATCTCCAATTTTGACTTGAATTTTACCTACAGTACCCATTTTGCCACCAGGGATAGTCGACATTTTAATTATCATAATCCGCTCTCCTTATTCTATAGAAAAAGAACCTATTTTATTGAAAAACAGGCTCTTTTTATTATGTGTATTTATTAATCGATTACAACGCCTGATAATATTAATTTCACTCCGTTAGATAGGCAGTCGCCTACAGGACAAGTATCTTCAATAAATTTCGCAAATGCTTCAACTTTTTCTTTAGGCTCATTTGTCTTGAAGTGCATTGCAAAACGAATTTCTTGAAAACCGCTTCTTACATCTGCAAGACCCATAAATCCGTCTGGATCTAAATCACCCTCAAGTTCAACATGGAACTCTTCAAATTTAAAGTCATGAGCAGGCGCAAAAGCACATGCTACGATAGTCTGACACGCACCAAGCGCACAAAGAACAGCTTCAACTGGATTCATAGCAGTATCTGTACCGCCAAGATCCTCTGGTTCGTCCATAAGAATTTTAAAACCTCTTGAATTAGTTTCTACCTGTAATCCCTCAGGTAATTTTTTGGCAGTTGCTTTAAAAGTTGTTAACATAATGAAATCTCCTTTTTTATAATAATTAATACTATGTTTGATTACGTTAATATNNAGCTTTTATAAATCAATAGTTAGCTAAGTAACTTTATGTAAATTTTTTAATAATGTTATGAGAATAAATATTTCTAAATAAACCAATAATAATCCCAATGCTCCGACAGAAGATTTCTTGTTATTCCTTAATAAAATCAAATCTTCGTAAATAATGCTAAAACAAATCAATTTCAATCGATTATTTTAATTAAGAAAACCTTATTGTAATAATATAGTATATGATATATACTCGTAATTATAAGGTGGTGTTATTTTGGAATATCTAACTATTGGAAAAATGGCAAAGCTGAATAAAATTTCGGAACAGACATTGCGACTGTATGATAAAATGGGATTATTATCGCCCTGCGAAAAGGGAACTGAAAACGGTTATCGCTACTATAATATTAAGCAAAGTGCAAAGCTTGATATGATTCAATATATGAAGTCGCTTGGAATTAGTTTAAAAGATATTAAACAACAATTCGACTGCATGGAACCACTTCTGTTAACTAGTATCCTTTATCAAAAAAGCGATCAGATTAACCGTCAAATAAGTGAACTGAAATACCAGCAACGTGCAATTGAGCGTACAATTGATAGCTTTGAGAGATATGAAAACTCACCGCCTGACGGAACAATTTTAGTTGAGTATATCCCTAAACGCCGAATGTACTGTATTGATTCAGGTGTAAATCTCTACGATTTTGGAATTGAGGTTTACGAAAAAATCTTACGTGAACTGAAATATAGTTTGGCAGCAGATAATCTTCCTCAAATTTATTTTTGTAATGCAGGTTCAATTCTTCGTCAAAATAACCTTGAACAACGCCGTTTTATTTCAACAGAGGTGTTTGTTTTTGTTGATAAGGAGTACGTTTCAGAGGAGTTAATTACAATCGTTCCAGCAAACACATATCTTTGTATTTATTGTAATAAGTTTGAAAAAGAAAAGGAATATGTGGCTCGCTTAATAAACACAGTCGAAGAGAGGGGCTATACAATATGTGGAGATTATCTTTGTGAGGCTATTTCAGACATACCTGTTATAAATGACAATGAGAGGGGGATGTTTTTACGGTTACAAGTACCAATAAAATTTTGTTAAAATTATAACAATTTACTATTGACCTTATACTTGGTATAACCTATATACTATAAGTACATGATGCAAACATCATAAACATAAACTAAGAGGAAAGAGGTTATTAGTATGTATAATCAAAAGATCAGAGTAGTCCAATTTGGATGTGGCAAAATGTCAAAATACATTTTGCGTTATCTGTATGAAAAGGGCGCAGAAATCGTTGGTGCTATTGATGTTAATCCTGATATTGTAGGTATGGATATCGGTGACTTTGCAGAACTTGGTGTTAAGCTAGGTGTTAAAATTCGTAGTGATGCTGATGCTGTACTTGATGAGTGCGATGCCAATATTGCTGTAGTAACATTGTTTAGCTTTATGAATGATGTTTATCCATATTTTGAAAAATGTGTAAGTCGTGGAATTAATGTCGTTAACACCTGTGAGGAAGCTATTTATCCTTGGACAACCGCATCGGCGCTTACCAACAAACTTGACATTCTAGCAAAAGAAAACAATTGCACAATTGTTGGTTCTGGTATGCAAGATATTTACTGGATTAATATGATTGGCTGTGTAGCTGGTGGAGTTCATCGCATCGATAAAATTGAGGGAGCGGTAAGCTACAATGTTGAGGATTACGGTTTGGCATTGGCACAAGCACATGGTGCAGGACTTACAGCAGAAGAGTTTGAAGCTCAAATTGCACATCCCCAAACACTTGAGCCAGCTTATGTTTGGAATTCTAATGAGGCTCTTTGCTCAAAAATGGGTTGGACTATTAAATCTCAAACACAAAAATGCGTACCATATTTTTATGAAACCGACCTATATTCTGCTACTTTGGGTAAAACAATACCTAAAGGAGATTGTATTGGTATGAGTGCAGTTGTTACAACTGAAACTTTCCAAGGACCAATTATTGAAACACAATGTATTGGCAAAGTTTACGGCCCTAATGATGGAGACATGTGCGACTGGAAAATTATTGGCGAGCCTGACACTACTTTTTTTGTAAAAAAACCTGCTACTGTTGAACATACATGTGCCACTATTGTAAACAGAATTCCAACAATTCTTAATGCACCTGCAGGATACATTACTGTGGAGAAACTAGATAATGTAGAATATTTATCCTATCCAATGCAAATGTATTTAGCAGATTAATTTTTATAGTAATATTTAATCCATGAGCTCTGAAGATTCAGAGTTCATGGATTATTTTTTGCATTTATATACTCACAATACATCGTGTTTTATTACAAGGCCAAATAACGCTCTGTGACAAATAATATTCTCCACCTCTTTAATAATGATCTATTAGCTGTGAAATCAGCCGCGCATATGCCACTAAAATGTCAGCATGCTAAAATTAGTAATTCTATTGCAATTTAGAAAGAACTGGGGTATATTAAGTATTGCAAAACGCTTGTGATTAAAATATGTGACCTAAGGAGAACTTATGAAGTACAACTGTGTTTTTGAAATGATAGGTATAATTGTGGTAGGGACATTAATGTAACCTATTTGCTACCGCTGGATTAGTAGAAATTCCTTGCACAAAGCGCAGTAAATCAGGGACAGAAAACGCTATAACCTATGCAGATTTGGCACTATCTGGAATAGTATATGCTGCATTTCTTTTTATGAAGTAGTGAGTGCAATGTATACTATTGGAAACAACATGGGCGTAGAGCAAGAGAAACTGCATTAGGGGAACTTAACGCAACTTCTACAGGCATAGCATTAGAAAAGAAAGTCTTAAACAAAAAATAAAAATATGATAGGAGCATTCAAATTATGATTGAATACTGTAAGGGAAAACTCGAAGATATTGAAGAAATTATTGAATTGGGAAACTATGTTTTTAGCGAAAACGAAGCAAAACATGACTTTAAAGAGGTTTTACCAAAGATTTATTCTGACAAGTATAACACTGCTGAGCATCACTATCTTGTTAAGGAAAACGGGGAAATCAATGCGATGGTTTTGGCATTACCATCTAAAATGAAAGTGGGTGATACTGTTTTAAATATATGTGGCATTGGTACAGTATCTGTTCATCCATATTCAAGAGGATGTGGATATATGAAACAACTTATGAATATCGCACTAGAGGATATGAAAAATGATGGATATCATTTTAGCGTATTAGGCGGTCAACGTCAAAGATACGAGTACTTTGGATATGAACCTTGCGGAATGCAGGTGGAATTTATAGTAACCGCAACAAATGTTAAGCATGCATATAAAGAGCTTGACTGCTCAAATATTTCTATTGAACAAATAACCGCATTAGATGAATTGCTTATTGAAAAAGCATATAATCTTCATAAATTACAAAAACTTGCAGGGGTAAGAAGCTCTGCTGAATTTTTTGATATTGTTTCGTCATGGAAAAGCAAGATGCATGTTATCAAATGTGACGGAGATTTTTGTGGCTACATCGTGAGTAATGGCAACTCGATTACAGAGCTTGTGCTTTGTGATTTGAATAAACTAGCTTTTGTAATAAAGGCATTTGTTACAAAAGAAAACCTAGAAGAAGTTAATATCATAGTTTCATTATTTGAGCAACAAAAACTTGTTTGTTTATCAAAAATTTGTGAGTGTTACAGAATAACAACAAATCATAGCTTTCTTATCTTTGACTATAAAGCTACAATAAAAGCCTTTATGGAATTAAAATCAAGCTATGCTGACATGATAGACGGAGAAGTTATAATAAAAATTGCTGATGAAACTCTTTTAGTTTCAGTGCATAGCAAAAAAATATCTGTAGAAAATTGTACTGAAGAACNNCTGAAGAACCAGACGTAGAATTTTCTAAATTAGATGCAATGTTACATATATTTTCTCCAGCTGGTGGTTTTTTACAGGATACAATAAATCTGCCAGAACCTCTAAAATCATGGTTCCCATTGCCTTTGTTTGTTTTTCCTGTAGACTGCTGTTAAGCTATAATTCATATATAACTTAAAAGCCATCTGGGTAATATACCCAGATGGCTTTTGCTGTTTGTGACAGACAGGTATCACAATTATTTATTCATAATAGCTATTTAACTAAAAATATAGAACGTTTAAACGCAAAAATAGTATTTCTCCATATAAATAATACATATCTCCATTCCATAACGCAGGTAAATGTATATAATTGTTTATAGTAACGTATGTTATAAAACATTTGGAAGGAGAATTTTTGCGGTTACAAAACAAGCTATTGCTGACCATATAGGGATTTCTCGCACAACAGTTTCTTTGGTTCTTAACAATTCAAAAAACAATACCATATCCACAAATACAAAGCATAAGGTACTCAAGGTGGCAAAAGAACTCGGATATAGGTCAAATGACAGTTTAAATAAAATTTGCTTTATTCTCTATAACCGTTCTGGGGATGACCCTCGATATTTTGCAGATTTGAGGAGTATTGAACGTTGTTGCAGTAAGAAAAACTATATGATGATTTTCATGAGCATTAAATCTAATGTAGATGACTTCCAAAAACTTAAAGAGTTTATTACATCGGATGATGCTGATGGGATTATACTTAGTGGAGATGTCGATAACACGATTATTGACATACTAAATGAAGGCACAATTCCATTTGTTGTATACAGTGGTATCGAAAAGGATGATACTCATATACTGATGCCTGATAGTTATAAAATTACATATGAAGCTGTAAAGTGTCTTCTGAAATATGGACATAAGAGAATCGCTCTCTTTCTTGGGTCCCTTAATTTGCTGATTCATCAACAAGTTTTAGCGGGTTATGAGCAGGCACTTTCAGAAGAAAAAGTTGAAATTGACAGGTCTCTCTTACAGGTGAGCATAGAGGAAGACGGTTATGAGATTGCTGAAAGGATGCAAATATTAAATATTCCTTATACGGCAGCCTTTTGTGCCAATACAATTATACAGTTCACAGCCCTACAGTGGTTTAAAGAGGATAAAACAAATGTACCTAAAAGAGTCAGTTTAGTGGGATATGGACTATCAAATCTAGTGAAATTAAGCACTCCACAGCTAACAACTTTTTACGTAGACTATGCTGAATCGGCTAAGATTGTCGTAGATACTTTGTTAAAGATTATAAATGGAGAAACAGTAGAAAAAAAGATAACTTATATCAATAATTATAAAATATATAATGGTAAAACCCTTGAAATAAATGAAGACTAAAAATTAACAACAATGGTTTTACAGCGTTTATATAATATAATGTTTGCGTTTGTATTATGTTGATTTTTTGTCTAAGCCCATGACAAATAAAAGATTTGTCCATATATTAAAGACTGTAAAATTTTTGAAATATAAATTTTCCTAGATTTTAAAAACAGTAAATATAATCGGATAAAGGAGGGCTAGTCTAATTCAATCATCAATAAATAAAGTAATATGAAGGAGGAATTAATTTAATGAAAAAACTAAATAAGTTTCTAGCGCTAGTGTTAGCGTCCGTAATTGTTATGGGTACTGTTGCAGGATGTGGTGAAAAGAAGCCCGTTGAGCAGGAAAGTAAACCTGATGTAAAAGCGGAACTTTATGAAAACGGGCTTCCAAAAGATGAGAAAGTAGTTTTAAAGGCTGCTTTTTTTGAGACAGGTGAACTACGTAAACATATGGAATATGCTATGGAGGCATTTACAAAGAGATACCCTAACGTTACATTTGAACCTATATTTTCCCCATCAATTGGAGATATTACACAACCTAAAATAGCTGCAGGCAATAGTAAGGATATGTTTGATATATTTGCCGGCATGGGTACGGTTGAGGTTGAACTTGTTAAGAATAAAAAGATTGAGTCTTTAGAAGATTTGTGGAATCAAAGTACTCAAGACACTCCTGGCGTAGCTTTAAAAGATTTAGCACAACCTGGAGTATATGAAAACACAAAGAGAACAGAGGGAGAAACTTATCAATTACCTTGGGGTTCTTTTGTAGGCGGAATGTTCTTTGATGAAAGTCTTTTTGATAAAAATGGATGGAATAAATCACCTAAGACATGGGATGAGTTTTTGAAACTTTGCGATGATATTAAGAAAGCAAACATTAATCCTATTGTTTATCCAGGTATTTATGCTGGTTATCTGACAGACTATGTATTTAATCCAAAACAATTTGAACTTGCAGAAATAAATGGCGATTTAGAAGGATTCACTGAAAGACATCAAGTAGGAGGAAAACCTTATTATAACTCGCCAGAATCATTAGAAACCTATAAGAGAATGTCTGATTTAGGTAAAAAGGGATATNNTGGAATAGCTGCAATGAACCATACCCAAGCACAAATGATGGTTCTCCAAGCAAAAGCAGCAATGGTTCCTTGTGGTGATTGGATCGAGACTGAAATGAAATCGGCTACTCCTGAAGGATTTAAATGGGGTTATATGGCCGTACCATTTAGAAGCGATGTAAAGCAGTCATTATATCTACAAGGCGGACAGGTGGATTCAGTGTTTGTTTGGGCTGATAAACCTGAGTTAAACAAAAACTGGTCAAAACAATTTATTTTATCACTTTGGACACAAGAGTTGCAAAAGGTTGATGCGGAAATAGGTGTTTTATCTATTAGAAATGATTTTAACGCTCTTGACGCATATAGTGAATCAAAAAGAAAAATTTCAGAATACATTACAACTGAAAATGCAAAGATGATAAATGCAGGCTATTCTAAGTCATGGCCAAAAGATCCATCTGCTAAGCAAGCAGACAAGTTATGGAGTGAAAATCTCGTAAATATCACCCTTGGAAAGGCAGACTATATTGATATTCTTAATAAATGTGAAGAATATTTAGAGACTGCAAGACAGGCTGAGACAAAATAATAATAAAAAAATAGTTTTTATGTAGGGAGAGTAATCTTCTCTCCCTACATTTAGACTAATTTGCAGGAAGGTGATGTTTTGTTAGCGAAGGTTAAGAAATTAACTACTACACCTAAAGACATATATGAAATGCCTTGGTATAAAAATGCTAAAATTCAAAAAAGGCTTTTTCTCGCGCTTGCCCTAATACCCTCATTTGGAGGATACCTTTTATTTGTTCTTTATCCCAATATTCTCTCAGTTTACTATTCTTTTTTAAACTGGGATGGAATGTCTGAACCCATATTTGTTGGGCTACATAATTATAAAATTCTTTTTACCGACCAATTTGTATGGCGTGCAATGCGTCATAATATGATAGTAATGCTTGTGGTTCCACCACTAACTGTCTTTATTTCCTTGGTACTTGCATATCTTATCACGAATAAAAATTATAGGGAAAATAAATTTCACGAAGTAATATTCTTTATCCCTAACGTGCTTTCTTCTGTTGTAGTAGCACTATTGTGGAGATTTATATATGACGGTGATTATGGGCTATTAAATGGCTTTTTAAGATTGTTTGGGCTAAAGGCTGAAACATATTGGCTTGGAGATGAAAAGACTGCGCTTGCTGCGGTAATGGTTCCTATGATATGGGCAGCGGTAGGATTTTATATTATCATATATATGAATGCAATGAAATCAATTCCCCCTTCATTATATGAATCTGCGACACTTGATGGAGCAAGTAGCATGACTATTCTATTTAAAATTACAATTCCACTGATATGGGGAGTAGTTAGAGTAACATTGCTTCTTATGATGATTGGTTCTCTTAAAGGTTTTGAAACAATACTAATTCTAACAAACGGAGGTCCGGCAGGGTCTACAGATCTTATTGGACTTTATATGTATAATACCGCATTTGGAAAAGTTACGAACAGTCAATTCCATCAGTATGGATATGCTTCGGCTATAGGAATGTTCTTATTTGTTATTTTAATAATAAGTAAAGCGTTAATGGATAAATACTTGCCAAATGATGAAGTTCAATTTTAGGGGGAGGTGACCGTACATGAAGAAAAAAACGTTTATGGACGTGATGTGGCGTGTCTTAATGGCACTATGGTCTTTTACCATCATTTTTCCAATGATCTGGATCTTTTATGAGTCCCTTAAAACGAACAGGGAATTTTTTCAAAGCGCATGGAGTCTCCCAAAAACTCCGCAATGGATTAATTATGTGACGGCATGGAAGAGTCTAAATATTTCTAGGGCTATGTTAAATACGGTTTATTATGTTGGTGCAAGTACAGTAATAGGCCTACTTATTACTACAATTTGTGCCTATGCCTTGACAAGGCTCGAGTGGAAAGGAAAAAAAGTTGTATATAGTCTAATTATGATTTCGTTATTTTTGCCAGGAATAAATTCACTCGTACCTCAATACGTAATTGCTAGAGGACTTCATTTAGTAAACAGCCTTACGGGGTTAATAGTAATGAATTGCCTAGCTGTTTCAGCTTTTGAAATTTTACTGTTGGGGGGATTCATGCAAACTATCCCAAAAGAACTTGAAGAAAGTGCTTATATGGATGGTGCATCAATATTTAGAGTTTATTGGAGTATTATAATGCCGCTTACAAAGCCAGGTATTATGACGGTAGGAATATTTAAATTTTTAGGACTATACAATGATTTTTTACCACCACTTATTTATTTGTCAAGTCCTGAAAAATATACAATTGGTGTTAACATATATTCTGCCAATCAACTCATGCAGTATAAAGCGGATTGGGTTTCACTTTGCGCAGGAGTTGTTATTGCTATGATACCAACGGTTGTTATCTATATGATTTTTCAGAAGCAGATTGTTGCAGGTGCAACATTAGGTTCTGTTAAGGGTTAATGTAATAAAGGCGAGAATATATAAAAAAATTAAGTTTTTTGGAACAGCTGCCACTGGAGATGCATTTTAAGCTTGAAAGATTAGCTGTTCCTCATAAATTTATTAAAAGACAATGTTAAAATGAAAATTTTGCAAATATGTTAATGTTGGTTTAACTGATGGAAAAGGCTGAAGGTTATAAAAATACAATATTTTAAGGTGGATTTAACATGAAAAAAGGATTATCTACGCTTCTCGTAACGGCACTTATCATTAATGTGTTAGCTTTTGCAATGCCTGTAAAAGCACAAGAAAATTCTCAAATGGACATCTGGGTTCCAACAAACATTGAGAAAGTATTAAAAGATCAAGATTTTCCGGACAAAAGAGATACCTCCATTAATATGTATGCAGCTAAGAATGAATACGAAGGAACACAAGTTATAATAAAGGCAGATAGCAGTGGGTTAAAGAATGTTAAAGTAAATATAACAGATTTAAAGCATGAAAACGGTTCTGATAGTATTGGATCAAATTGTATAAAAACATACAAAGAACATTATATTCATGTTACAGAACCGACTACTCGTGAATTGAAGGCGGGATGGTATCCTGATGCTTTAATACCGCTAACATCTACATTTGAGATAGAGCCATCTCAAAATCAAGGTATCTGGATTAGTGTAAAGGTACCTAAAGGGCAAGCAGCAGGTCTTTATTCTGGAAAAGTAGAAGTTACTTCTGGGGATAAGTCTGTAGACATTCCAGTAGAGTTTAATGTTTGGGATTTTGAATTACCAGATGAGAGTAGCACAAAGACAGCTTTTGCCATATGGTTTCGTCAGGTAGCAGATTACTATGGACTAGAGTATGAGACAAAGGAATATTGGGAAATGCAAGAGAAGTACTACTGGTTCCAGAATGAATATGGTGTTGCTCCTCAAGATCTTCCAATACCAGACGATGATATTGACCAGTATATAGCTGGACTTCAAAGGTTTAATAGCAACCCAAAAGTATCAGGTTTTAGATTGCCTTTCTATGACAAAAAAGATGTAAACGGAAAGACAGTAATAGACTGGGATAAAAACGAACAACTTGTTAGCAAGTTAAGAGTAAATAATTTACTTGGGAAAGCTTACTATTATGTAGGCGGATGGATAGATGAGCCAACCTCAGAAACTCTTCCGTTAGTTAGAGAGATAGGGCAAAAGCTTAAAGAAATAGCACCAGAAGTTAGACATATAGTAACTAGAGAACCTATAAAAGCTCTTTGGGGCTATGTTGATACATGGGCACCTATTTTATATTACTATGATGCACAAACTGCTCACAATAGGCAGGAACTTGGCGAACATGTGTGGTGGTATACTTGCGTTAACCCCAAACATCCGTATCCATCCTACCATATTGATGATGACCTATTAGGCGGAAGATTGCTTACTTGGATGCAAAAGGATAATAACGTTGAAGGAAATCTTTATTGGGCTACAACTATATTTAAAAAGTATGATGAAAAACAAGGGATATATATACCAAGAGATGTGTGGAATGATCCTAAGGCTTTTCCAGGGGCAAGTGGTGATGGATACCTTATGTATCCAGGTAAAGTAGAGAATGTGGGGTTTGATGGACCCGTAGGGACAATCAGACTTGAGGCGATAAGAGATGGGCTTGAAGATTATGAATACCTAGTAATGCTTGAGAAAAAGATTGAAGAAAAGTTAACCAGATTAGGTATTAAAGATGAGCTTAAAGTAGCAGAAGTAATGCGTTATTTCTATGATGAGCTATATGAAGGACTAGATAAATATGATGATGAGCCTGAAAAGCTGTTAGAAATGAGAAAATTAGTAGCAGAGCAAATACTTCATATTTCCGAAACTGATACACTACTTGTGGTAAAGAAAGTAAAGACTGAGTCGTCAAAAGAATTTTCAGAGACGGAAAGAGAAATTACTGTATATGCCTCTAAAGAGTCAGCTGTAAAGGTTAATGATGAGCCACTTATTGCTGCTAATGTGAATGAAAAGGTAGATAAGTTTACGAAAACATTAAACTTAAATGCAGGGATGAACACCGTTAATATTTCCATCGACAATGGTAATAAAAAAGAGACGATTCAAAGAACAATTAAAGTAAAAACAAGTGAAGATAATAAAGATTTTGAAATTCCAATGTTTGAGATTAAAGATCAAAAGCAACTTGATAAAATGACTACACAGGATGCTAAATTAACTCTTAGCGAAGAGTTTACAGCTCCAGGTAAAAATTCTATTGAGACTATTTTTGGAACAGAAAGTGGATATCCTGGCTTTACTATAGACCTTGATGCTTTGGGAATTCCATACAAGGATTGGTCTAAATATAAGGCTATTGAAATTGACATATTTAATGCGGACGCGGATAATAGTCAATCTGTATTTTCTAAAATATATAATGATAATGGAGAAGCAGATGACTCAAGTATGGTTACAATTAGCCCTTATTCAAAAGGCAAGCTGCGGATTGATATTGAAGAAATAAAGGCAAAAGGAAAAATAAAAATTAATAGTATGGATAGCTTTTCTATACAAACATGGCAGGCTGGTGAATTTAAAGTATATATCAGTAATTTTAGATTTATATCAGCTAACAACCCAGAGGTGAAACCACGTTTCGAAACATCTATATTGGATTTTGAAGAGCAAAGTGAAGTTGACAATTTATTGACAAGCGGATCACAAGTAGAAATGAGCTCTGACAATGCCACAAAGGGTAGCAAGTCATTAAAGGTTCGATATACACCAGATGAGGATTGGCCGCAGTTTAGAATTTTGGCGGATAAACTCCCTCTCGAATCAAACGATTGGTCAAAATTTAAAACCCTTGAATTCGATGTTTATAATCCAGATCAAAACTCTGCCCAAGGCATATATGTAAAGTTTTTTGATAATGGTGATGGTAGTGACGATTCAAGCGCGTTTAGATTTGCACCTAACTCAAAGAATACAGTCAAAATAGATTTGCAAGAACTGATGGTAGAGAATAGGTTCGATATGAAAGACGTGTGGGGCATCGAGATAGGAACATGGGGACCGATAGACTTAACGTTATATTTTGATAATTTTAAAGTTACATCGGATGAAAAGATAACAGTTGTAAATCCTTATATGAAGGAAGCACAAAAAATATCTTCCCCCATAACCATTGATGGCGACTTAACGAAGCCAGTATGGGAAATTAATACAAGACTAAAAAAAGTAATTGCTCAAGATGATCCTACAAGTTTAAATGAGGCAGAGTTTGGCTTACTATGGGATGATGAATACCTGTATGTAGGAGTGAATATTAAAGACTCGATACTCAAGAATGACGGACAATATGCGTTCTATAATGATGCAGTAGAGATATATATTGACGGAACGTATAACAGAAAAAATATGTATGATGAACATGATGTACAATTAATAGTTGTTTATGACTGTGGTCAGGTGTCCCTCGGAGGCTCTGTTGCATCTGAATTTGATTTAAACAAAGTGATTAGAAAATCAAAGATAACATCTACTGGTTACACGATGGAAGTTGCAGTTCCATGGAGTGAACTTGATGTAGTACCTAAAGCTGGTATGAAGATTGGCTTTGACATGTTTAATGATGATAACGACAAAGATCAAGAAGTCCAAAATATTCTCGCATGGGCAGGAAATGGAAATAACTGGGTTAGTAAATCTAATTTTGGAGAAGTCACTTTAAAAGGCAATTAATCCTGCTACTTTAAACGTTGAGGTAGTCGCAGAAAAGTTAAAAGTAGACAAAGAAGGTTATGTGCAATTTACAATAACCCATAACAGTGACTACTTTGCAGCTGACAAGGACTTAGTAAAGGCAGGAATCCTCACATCAACAAAAACAGTTTCTGAAACTTCATCATTGAAATTGGATAAGACAAAGCTCCCACAGACTGGCTCTGTTGATGACATTTTCATTTTGAAGAGCATAGGAATACTATTATTGATTTTAGGTATTGCACAATACTATTTAAGGAAAAGCGAACTAACTGATAAACTATTAGAGGTTTCCAGTGAGAATTTTGGGGCAAACGTTTAGACAAAAATATAGAGAAGAAGCTGGTTGGAGATTTTAATCCAGCCAGCTTTTTCTAATTTAAAAGACAACATAGCTTTAAGGACATTCATGATTGAAGTCTTAAAATTTAAGCAAAAAATATTTAGAGGTGGAAAATGGGTTTAAAATCATTACAAAAGTGGCAGCGGAAAGTGTTTATACTTTGCTGGATTGCCTACTCGCTTGGATATTTCTGCAGAGTTAACTTCTCGGTAGCACTGCCTGTAATACAACAAACATACAAATTGAGTAATACAAGCATTGGATTAATCGGGAGCTCTTTATTCTGGGCATATGCAATAGGTCAACTGATTAATGGATATATAGGAGACAAAGTAGCGAGTCGTAAATACATATTCATTGGACTGGCCTCTTCAGCTTTAATTAACATTGCCTTTGGATTTGCGAATAGCTTACCCATGATGATTATTTTGTGGGGAGCAAATGGCTTTTTTCAATCCATGTTATGGGGACCAATAATAAAGACACTTTCAAGCTGGTTTCAACCTCAAAAAAGAAACAAGGTAGCCATTGGAATATCCACAACGATGGTATCTGGATACCTAATGGCTTGGGGATTTTCAGGTTTAATACTCATTTATACATCTTGGAGATGGGTTTTCTATATTCCAGGGATTACGGTAATATTATTTGCTGGAATATGGTATATAATGATGAGAAACAATCCTGAAGAAGTTGGATTAACTTTACAGAGCCAAAGTGAAAAAATTGCAGAAAAAACAGAAAATGAAAAATACTATTCTTTATCGTTATGGCAGGTAATTAATAAAACAAAACTGATTCCTGTAGCGATAGCATGTATTACGCAAGGGTTTATTAGGGACAGCATTACACTTTGGGGTCCTAAGTTTTTAATGGAAACTCAGCATTTGGAATTTAATGCTACGATAGGACTTATAATAATAATTCCTATTGTTAACTTTTTTGGAATCGCATTTGCAGGTTGGCTAAATAAGAAGTTCAATTACCAAGAAAGGTTTACCAGTATAATATTATTTTCTGCAGGAGCAATTACATGTTTAGGACTGTTTGCTTTTTCTGGAAGTAATGTCTATATGAGTTTAATTTGTCTATACGGTGCCTCAGCTTTAATGGCTGGCTCAAATACATTGCTAATATCGATTATTCCTTTGCATTATAGCAAATATAATAAAACATCCTCGGTTGCTGGTCTGCTCGACTTCTGCTGCTATGCTGGGTCAGGAATTACAGGGATTATGACTGGATTTATAGCTGATAAGGCTGGCTGGAACGGTGTTCTAATGTCTTGGATTATTGTAACTTTGGTAGGTGTAGTCTCAATTTCAATTGCGTGGATAGAGGAAAAAAAGATTCCAAGAGAAAATATGTAAACCTTAGGGGGATGACAATGGTGGATAAAATTAAATTCGGAATTGTAGGAATGGGAGCCAGGGGTAAAAAAATAGCTGAGATTTTTCTGAAAAATGATAATATTGACTTAACCGCAGTATGTGACAATGATGATACTCAGCTTAAAGAATGGAAAAAAAAGTCAATAGATACTTATAAAGATTACGACAGATTTCTTCAGGATAGTCATGTTGATGCTGTGTTCATTGCAACACCTGATAGTATGCATGTAGATATGGTTTTAAAAGCTTCAAAAATGAATAAACACATACTTTGCGAGAAACCTATTGGAATTAATAAAGATGAGGTAACTAGTATGTACAATGAAATAAAAGGACGGGATAACGTCTTTTTAGCAGGGTATGTACTTAGGTACGCTCCTCTTCTTCAAAAAGTTAAAAAGTTGATAGAGGGTGGGGTTATCGGAAAGCTAGTTAATGTTGAAGCAACGGATCATATTAACTATGGAGGATATGCTTTTTTTCATGATTGGCACAGAAAAAAAGTCAACACCCACTCCCTTCTATTGCAAAAAGCGACCCATAGCTTGGATATTATTAAATGGATGGTAGACTCTAAGCCAAAACTATTGGCGGCTTTTGGGGGTTTAGACGTTTTTGGTAGTAGAGGTGCGATTTCTCTTTTTGGACATACAATAGGCAATGATTTGCATTGCTGTGAATGTGATAATAGAATGACGTGTGGGGAAAGTATAGAAAACTGTGAAAAGATTAAAGACATAAAATGGTCTGACAACTGGCCTGACTCTTGTGTGTATTCAGATGAAGTGGATGTAGAGGACAATTTTACTGCCATGATTCAATATGAAAATGACGTAAAGCTCTCTTACACACTATGCCTATTTACCCCTGAGTATAAAAGGGAATACATATTTTTAGGGGATAAAGGAAAGTTACAGGTAGATGACACTACAAACACAATCACAATAACCTATAGGGGCTCAAAAGATACAGATATATATAAGGTAGTAGCACAAGGTAATCATATGGACGGAGACGAGGGGCTTGTAGAGGATTTTATAAAATGTTTCTACACAAAGTCTAAACCTATAGCATCACTCGAGGATTCTGTGATTAGTACTCTTACAGCACTCGAACTTCAAGATTCTGTGGATCATAAAAAGATAGTTACATTTAGCTTATAATTCAGTTTGTAGAAAAGAAGCTTTATATTTCTGTGGGGGGCAACATTTTACTTTTTTAAATGCTTTTGAAAAGTATAGGGGGTCGATATAACCTACACAAAAAGATATTTCTTTTACAGATAAATTCGAACCTTTTAATAATTCACAAGCTTTTTCCATTCTATACTCTGTAATATATTCCTTAGGGGAGATATTAAAATTATCTTTAAACATTGCACTAAAATAATTTCTACTTAGACCTAAGTTGCTTGCAATATTTTCTATAGTTATATTTTGAAAATAATTTTTCTCAATATATTCCATGGATTTCCTTAGGTAGACATCTTGAGAGGATTCCATTTTTGGTGTATTATCGCTATTTTGCTCTATTAATTCGGAGAAGAACAAGTAAACCAGTCCAGTAAGGCGAATCTCTGAGGCCTTCTTAAGAGTAAAGGTAGTGTTCATATTTTCAAAACAGTCTTTAATAAATTCACTTTCCGCTATAAAGACTGGATTGTCCTCACTAAGATTACAAGCTTTAAGATAGGATGCTGCTTTTAGCCCGCTAAAGCCTATCCATGAATATTTCCAGGGGTTACACTTATCAGCACTATAAGATGCAGGAATGTTAGGAGATATAAGAAATCCCTGATTTTCATGTAGAATGTACGNNGGTCTCTAACAATAGGACCCCACTTTTGGTTTGCTCTACAATTTTGCGTACCGCAGTAATAAACAATTAAGTCCAGTTCGTTTTTGTTTTTACTGAAAAAAAGATCCATATCGTCATCAAAATTGGATACTGTATTCATTACCCCACCCCCCTAACGTACGTTGTAAATTCGTTTAAACTATAACACTATTACGAATGAGTTGTCAAGTTGGCTAATATAAATAAAAATATTTAATTATTTATATATAAAACAGAATGCTCAAAGTGCAATCCTCCATATTTAGCACACAAATATCCATTTTATAACGTGCAAAAAAGTATATAATTAATTATAGTAACGAATGTTATAAAATAGTTTTTCAGAGCAACCCCTCATTATGTAAAAGTGTGATGAAAGGCAAGGTTAAAATATGAAAATAAAGTTTTTAGGCACTGCTGCTGCCGAAGGATGGCCAGCCATATTTTGCGCATGTGATGCTTGCAAGATGGCAAGGAAATTAAAAGGGAAAAACATTAGAACTAGGTCATCTTGTCTTATTGATGATCAATATTTGGTTGATTTTCCGCCAGATACATATCTTCATGGAATTATGTATGAACTTGATTTTTCAAGGTTGAAAAGTGTTTTTGTTACCCATTCTCATTCAGACCATTTTGCACCTGCTGATTTTGAAATGAGGTATGGAACTTATGCGTTTATTGAAAACAGAGAACCTTTAATGCTCTACGGAAATAATACGGTAGAGGATATGTTTAATAGCGTATTTGAGGGTATTGACTTGGAAGATAGCGTTATATTCAATAGAGTTAACCCCTTTGAATCTTATAAAATAGACGACTTTACTTTGACGCCTTTGCCAGCGGATCATGCACAAGGAGAAATGTGTTTTATATATGTAATACAAAAACATGGCAAAACTCTGCTTTATGGCAATGATTCAGGATATTTTGCCGAAGAAACATGGGATGCATTATTGAAATACAAATTCGATTTAGTCATATTAGACTGTACTCAAGGACCCGGCGACGAACAGCTTGGTCCTAATGAGTATGCGCATGGGCATATGGGCTTTTATACAAATATAAAGGTAAAAGATAGATTGATTGATCGTGGTGCCGCAGATGAAAATACCAAATTTGTTATAACCCATTTTTCACATAACGGAACACTTATGCATGATGAATTTGAAAATTTAGCGAACCCTCAAGGATTTATCACAGCATATGATGGAATGGAAATCGAAATTTAATAATAAAAGTTTAATAATTTTAGGGGGAATAAGTATGTTAAGAATTGGACTGATTGGTGCCGGCGGAATTGCGGGGGTACATGCAGCATGCTATGAAAACATGAAAGAGGCAAAAGTTGTAGCTGTAGCAGATATTGTCCCGGAANNTTGGAGCGGATGCTCTGGATCATGGTGATAAAATATTGGAAAGAGCCGATGTTGACGTTGTTGATATTTGCCTACCAACATATTTACACTGTGAATATGTATTAAAAGCCGCAAAGGCTAAAAAACATATTCTTTGTGAAAAACCAATGGCTTTAAATATAGAACAAGGGCTTCAAATGATTGAAGCAACAAAAAGCGCTGGAGTAAAGTTTATGGTTGCCCAAGTTCTAAGGTTTTTTCCTGAATACATAAGTGCGAAAAACGCCATGGAAAGCGGAGTTATAGCACTCCCTAAAATAGTAAGAGTATATAGGGGTGGAGGACATCCAAGTCGTGTAAGAGAATGGTACAGTATGCCTGAAAAAAGTGGTGGTGCAATACAGGATATGCTTATTCATGATATCGATTATTTAAAATGGTGTTTTGGCCCTGCTAAAGAGGTATATGCAAAAGGAAATGTATTTGACAAAATACCTCACTTTGAATATGATATGGTTACAATAGAGTTTCAAAATGGAATTCTTGCGCATTTAACTGCTGATTGGTCCAAACCAGAAGGGGCACAATTCGTAACAAAGTTTGAAGTTGCAGGAACAGAAGGAATTTTACAGTATGATTCACAAAAATCCACGCCTTTAACTGTTGTTGCAGCAAAACAAGCAGGAAGTAAGAGTTCAGGTGTGGCAGTTCCTGAAAGCCCATTAGCCAAAGAATCTATTCCTTTTTTCAAAGAGATAGTTGGATTTTTGGATGCAATTAATAAAAATATCGAACCTCCTATTCCAGCTGAAGAAGCTTTGGATTCTTTAAATATAGCATTATGTGCTCTAGAATCAATAAAAACGAACAAGCCTGTTATGGTAAAGGGGGTAATTTAATATGAAAATTGGTATTTTAAGTTGTGCTCATATGCATGCAGAAAGCTATGTTAATGCATTGAAAGAATTTGAAAATGTTCAGGTAGTGGGCATTGCAGATGAGAGGGAAATTGAAGGTAAAAATTTTGCTCAAAGGAATAAAATTGCATATTTTAAAGATTATAAAAAATTTTTATTAGAAGAAGATATGGATACTGTCATTATTTGTTCTGAAAATGTAAAGCATGCTGAGATGGCTATTTATGCAGCAAGACTAAAAAAACACGTAATTGTAGAAAAACCTATTGCAACTACAATTGAAGATGCTAAAAAGATGATTGAGGAATGTAAGAAAAATGATGTAAAGCTTATGGTTACATTTCCTGTAAGATATGAGCCTTCAGTGACACGTACAAAGGAAATAATTGATAGTGGAAAAATAGGAGAGATAGCTGCTATTAATGCAACAAACCGTGGTTCAATGCCAGGAGGGTGGTTTATAGATAAAGAGCTTTCTGGTGGTGGATGCATCATTGATCATACGGTCAATGTACTTGATTTAATAAACTGGATGTTTAAAACTAACATAAAAGAGGTATACGCTAAAATGGGTACCCTTTTAAATGATATGTCGGTTGAAGATGCAGGACTAATTTCCATGGAGTTTGATAATGGAATGTATGCAACCCTTGATGCTTCATGGTCAAGACCAAAATCTTATCCGACATGGGGAGATATAACCATGGAGATTGTAGGCACAAATGGTGCCATCAATCTTGATGCATTTGCACAGCATGGGGAGCTTTACAGCAATAATTTAAATCAAAGCCAATATGTTCATTGGGGCGATGATATGAATTATTTGATGATAAAAGATTTTATAAAGTGCATAGAAGAGGATAAGCCCGCACCTGTTACGGGAGAAGATGGACTTTATACCTTAGAGGTCGCTCTGATGGCATATNNAAGGGAATAAATGCTTGGTGTTTCCCTAGTTCTTTTTCTATTAAAGAATCCATGGAATATTCAAAAATGGCAGGCTTTGAAGGATTTGAACTCAATATTTCTCAAGAGAATACAGATAACTTTGTAAACAAACTAAATTTTCAAGAAAATCCACAGTTTACGTTATCTTCTTCTGATGAAGAAATTTATGCAATATACGAAATGTCCCAACAAATTGGAATAAAACTATCAAGCATCTCTACTTCTCTTCATTGGACATATAGTTTAACTAGTGAAGATGAAAAAATCAGGCAAAAGGGCATTGATGTTGTAGAGCGTATGATTGATGCAGGTAGCATACTTCATGTAGATACAGTTTTAGTGGTGCCAGGGCTTGTTAATGAAAAGGTTTCCTACATGGAAGCATACAAGAGATCCCTTGATGCTTTTAAAAAGCTCAGAACAAAGGCTGAACAAAATAATATTTATATAGGAATTGAAAATGTATGGAATAAGTTTCTTTTAAGTCCAATTGAAATGAGAAATTTTATTGATGAAATAGGAAGCGAATATGTAAAGTGTTATTTTGATGTTGGGAATGTACTTCAATATTCCTACCCAGAGTATTGGATTGAAGTGCTCGGAAAATACATTAAAAAGGTTCATGTTAAAGACTATGATATATCAATTGGGAACATTAGTGGATTTAAGCCACTGCTTCAAGGGGACGTGGACTGGGCAAAGGTTATGAAAGCTTTAAGGTCGGTAGGGTATGATGATTTTATTACAGCAGAACTAGTACCATATAAAACAACTCCAGAGATGCTTGCTTTGGATACATCAAGGCATATGGATGAGATTTTTAAATTATAGTTCCATACTATTTTGTATTGGCTATATAGACAGACCTAAATATGCTTTCAATAAAATATGTAAGTGAGATGAAAAGTATGAATTTTAAATTTTATGGGGATACTCAAGGACTATTAGATGGTATTGGTATTCTAAGTAAAGAACTTAATTTTAATATTAGCGAAGATGGACTGCCCGTGAAAGTTTATAAGACTGATAAAAATATTGAAGTAGAACTGGATAACGGTGAAGCCTCTATAGGGTTTAGTGAAAAAATCCATTTTTTCCGGGCGCTAGGGCTATTAATAGAGGCAGCAGAAGAAAGTAAATGCTTTCAGATTGTTGAGGTACCTCAATTTTCATCAAATGGTCCAATGATTGATTCCTCAAGGAATTCGGTAATAAGCGTTAAAAGTATAAAAGAAATTTTGACAAAGATGTCGTTAATGGGACTAAACTTATTTATGCTATATACTGAAGATACTTTTGAAATTGAGAATCAACCTTATTTTGGGTACATGCGAGGAAAATATACATTTGAAGAGTTAAAAGAATGCGACGACTATGCAGATGTTTTTGGAATAGAAATGATTCCATGTATTCAGACTCTGGGGCATCTTGGTCAGGCGTTAAAATGGAGCTATGCAGATGCTATAAAAGATAATCAAGACATTTTACTCGTTGGAGAAGAAAAAACTTATGAATTTATTGAAAACATGATTAAATCTTCTTCAAAGCCATTTAGGAGTAAAAGAATACATATAGGTATGGATGAATCACATTGGTTGGGGTTAGGAGCCTATCTTGAAATCAATGGTTATCGTGAAAGATTTAGCATTTTAAATGAGCACCTTGCACGAGTAAGTGAAATCACATCTAAATATGGGCTTAAGCCAATGATGTGGAGTGATATGTATTTCAGATTAGGTTCAAAAACAGGTGACTACTATGATCCAAACGCTGTTATACCACAATCAGCCATTGAAAATTCACCTAAGGATGTGCAGTTGGTGTATTGGGATTATTATCACGGTGATGAAGAATTCTATTTAGACTACATCAAAAAGCATAAAGCTTTTGATAGCGATTTGATTTTCGCAGGAGGAATATGGACATGGCTTTCATTAAGCATTAACTATCCTAAAACATTCCTCACTGTTAATGCAGCTTTGAGTGCTTGTAAAAAAGAAGGCGTAAAAGAAATCATTGCAACTGCATGGGGTGATAATGGTGCAGAAACCAACATATTCTCTGCGTTACTTGGACTTCAGCTTTATGCAGAACACGGATATTCTCGTGAATTGGATATGGATAAGCTGAAAAAAAGGTTTGAGTTTTGCACAAATGGTGATTTTGATGCATTTTTAGATATATCAAATATAGATAAACTGCCTGGAAAAGATGATAATCCTGATGAAATATTTAACCCTTCCAAATATATGTTATGGCAAGATATCCTCATGGGATTGTTTGATAAGGATGTCGAGGGAGTAGATGTCTATGGCCACTACTCAAAGTTAGAAGAGAATATGAAGCTTCATGCTACTAAAAATAAAGAGTGGAGCCATATATTTGAGGTTCAGCAAAAGCTCTGTACTGTATTAAAATCAAAAGGTGATTTAGGAAATCGAATCAGAGAATTTTATGAGAAGAATGACAGAGATGCTCTAAGCCGCATAGTTAATGATGAACTTCCTCAGCTTAGCAATAGCATTAAAGAGCTTAGATTGGCTCATAGGGATCAGTGGTTTAAAACATATAAATCCTTTGGATGGGAAGTACTTGACATAAGATATGGTGGAGTATTAGCAAAAATAGAAACTGCCACCCTACGAATTAACGATTATATCTCAGGGAAGATAAGCCATATTGAAGAACTGGAAGAGGAAAGATTATATTTTGATGGCGTAAAGGAAATTGAAGATTGCAAACTCCCCGTATGTGTTCAATATCATAGAATTGCTACTTCGAGTTTGATCTAAATGTTATATTGCGTTAAAAGCAATATTTTCATCCAAAGACGCTCATTAATTTGAACGTCTTTGTTGTTAGCTCACTCATATTTTGAGTATCTTGAAAAATTAAAATTAAGTGTACGAGAACAAAATCATGTTAATAACGACATAAAGGAGCAATTATGCTTTTCAACGTGAATAACCTGAATTTTTATTGTTGTACTTATTAAGAGAATAACATCACATATTTGTGGCTGCTTTTTTAAAAACATAATGTACAGGCATATGCTCATATCCTTCAATAAGAGGTGATATGAATGGCAAAAGAAACACGAATAGTATGTACAAACGTTTTTAAATGCGGCAATGAAAAAGCGTTTCGGGAAGAGTTTACAAAAAAATGGATTGAGCTAATAAATCAAATTGAAAAAAATAAAAAGGCCACAATTAAGGCAAGATGATTTACAAGCCATTTTTTTGCACTACATAATAAAATTATGCAAAAATGGTTTGTTTTATCTGTCCATATAAGGGAGATAGAGAACAATGAAAGTTGCACTATATTGCCGCTTATCTGAGGAAGACAGAAACAAACAAGTTGAAACTGACGACAGCGAAAGTATTCAAAATCAAAAGTCAATGCTCCTACAGTTTGCTATGGAACGTCAATGGGAAGTCTTTAACATCTATAGTGATGACGATTATGCAGGTGCAGACCGCAACCGTCCAGAGTTTAAAAGATTGCTGTCTGACGCGGAAAATTATAAATTTGACATTGTGCTTTGTAAAACACAATCAAGATTTACTAGAGAATTGGAGTTAGTTGAAAGGTACATACACACCTTATTTCCTACTTGGGGCATTCGATTTGTCAGTATTGTAGATAATGCTGACACTGATGTAAAGGGGAATAAAAAATCTCGTCAAATTAATGGTTTAATTAATGAGTGGTACTTGGAAGATATGTCCGAAAATATCAAAAGTGTGTTGGTTAACAGGCGAAAAAATGGATTCCATATCGGCGCATTTGCGTTATATGGATACAAAAAAAACCCTGACCAAAAAGGGCACTTGATTATTGATAATGAAGCTGCTGAAATTGTAAGAGAGGTATTTACTTTATTTTCACAGGGCTATGGGAAAACTGCAATAGCAAGGTTGCTCAACGACAAGGGAGTACCCAATCCGACAGAGTACAAGAGATTGAAAGGGTTACGGTATCAGCAACCCCAAAAGAAAAACAGTACACTTTGGAAGTATTTTGCTATTTCCAATATGCTTACCAATGAAATTTATATCGGTAACATGATACAGGGTAAATACGGCAGCGTGTCCTACAAAACAAAGCAGAATAAGCCAAGACCCAAGGATAGTTGGTATACCGTTAATGGAACGCATGAACCCATTATTGACCAAGAGCTTTGGGATAAGGTGCAAGCAATGATTCTTCAAAAGGCGAAGCCGTTTAGCACCGGAGAAATAGGTTTATTTGCAAGAAAAGCCAAATGCATCAACTGCGGTTATACTATGTGCTCTTCTAAAAACCATGGCAAGCACTATTTGCAATGCTCTAATCGACATATTGCCAAGGATGCTTGTGGCGGTTCCTTTATTTCAGTTGATAGATTGGAACAAACTGTGGCAGAAGAGCTTAATAAAATGACTTTGGCATATCTCGATAAAAATGAGTTAGAGCAGAGAGTAAATTTTTCTAATAATCTGAGTGAAGAAAAAGTTGTATTGAAAAAAGAGCTTTGCGCCTTTCGTAAAAAAATTGAGGAATACTCAAAAAGTATTAAGATATTATATTTAGACAAGGTTAAAGGGATTATTTCAGAGAATGAATATTTTGAGTTTTCAAGAGATTTTTCAAATGAAATAGATAGAATGGAAACACACACAATACATCTACAAAAGCAGATTGAAGCGGTAGAAAGTAAGTTGCAATTAGGAAATAATCGGCATCAACTGATTGAGCAGTACACGAATATCCAAAAGCTTGATAGACAGGTTGTTGAAAAGCTAATTGATTACATCAGCATTGGAAAACGTATTCCACAAACAAGGGAAGTACCTATTGAAATACATTGGAGCTTTTAAAATCACAAGAAGTAGCATTGTTGTTCTTACATAATTGCAGCAGAGCAAAAAGCAAGAGTTACCTATGATAATATTTTAAGATTAGTCGATAATCCTGATGTAAGAGATCCTATCAAATTCCTACGTGCAAGGGAAATCGTACATTTTCAAAGATTCGGCGAGGGACTTCGCCTCGAGCAAGAACAACTTGATTCAAAGAACTTCTATGCATTTAATCCACAGTTTGACAAGAGAAACTAATCTGAAAACGATGATTAATGCCCACTCATATGAGTGGGCATTGTGTGGTGAGAGTGGTTATATGGAAAATGGGAAGTTGGTTTGGCTGTAGATTATGCTCATTTTGCGAAGTTAATTAAAGCTGACTGCTATGAAAAATAAGTTCTTTTCCGTTTTCTTTTGCATATGAAATTTCCTGTTCAACCGACGATCCAATATAACCATCTATATCTACAATGTAAACAGCATCACACAAATCTATTTTCTTATAGTGAGCTGAAGTAAGGCGTTTTAGCGCATCATCAGTAATGAGTTCATTCCATTCGTTATAGGCACATTGCAACACGTTGACTCCTTGTTCGATTTCCAGTTTCCAAGCAATCTGCTTCATTTGTTCTGAAAACTTCATGCTACCACAAATTGTTATAGTTTTCATTTCACAATGCGTCCCTTCTAATATAAACAATCTCTATCTCACATTCGCATAATTAGCTTAACAAGCAAATGGAAAGTGATTTGGCTGGTTATTAATATTCTTGTACTCGATGGATGTGTAGGTTTATAAAATTCACATCTGAAACATAGCCAAATATTTTTACTATTTCATGTGTTTTATAATTTCATTGTTAATTTGCTGTCTTATATTCAAGATGTAGGTAGAACTCCTAGGGTACTTTTTAAATGAAATTTCTTGAGCCAAATTTTGCTCGAGTAACTCAATTACATAATCATGACTTGTAAGGCTTTCTAAGAGTTTCATTGCCCTTAAATCGTAAATGCTCTCTCGCAATACCTTTAGTCGAATAGAACCAATACACTCACCATTTTCACCCGGATAAACCAAAAAAGCATCGCCAGACGCAAATTTCATGCCGGCATCTGTAACCTTGTAGGGGTCAATAACTTTTTTTGAAAATTGGGTGTTCCAGTAGTTAAAGCCCCAATGTAAAAAGCCTTTGATATTAAATTTATAAAGTTGAATACCTAAGATTCTGTTGCGATAGCTTGGTTGCCCCATGAAGCGATTGGAAACCTCGTTGGTTTGGACACAGCAATAATAGGTCCATAAATTTTGAACTTTGTTTTCAATAAATTTTTCTATATGGTCGTTTGCAGGGACTGGTATTGTAACAAGCCCTTCACCATAAAACTCGTAATCGGACAATGCGTCAATGATGTTGTAGCCCTGAAGATGAGGATTTATAATGTTATAGGCATTTCGATAATTCTCCATGTTTTCAACAGTTGGCTCATCGGAGATGTGGTAATATATCTTTTTATCGAGATTTCTGGACTTGAAATACTCTATTAGTGTTGGTAAAAATGCATCCAAGAACAATTTGTATTTTTCATCTGTTGCGGCGACGTGCCAACCGAAAAGATTGGTTTGAACTCCGTTTTCAGTACCCTCAATCTTAATTGAGTGAGTCGATCCCCATTGTGTAAAGAAAGGTGGCATTTCAAAATATTCTATGCCACAATCAGTTGCAACTTCAATCCACCTATCAAGCAAACTAAAATCAAAGTGATAAACTCCGTTAATATAATCTACCTTAACTAACTGAGTAGTAAGACGCTCACCACCCTTTGCGATATCCAAAGATGGAGTAAAAATAGGGGTTAGTATCATATTCACACCATGCTGTGCTGCAGTTAGCAGATATTCTCTTAAAATTAAAAAGAATTTGTCGGAGAATGGCTCGCAATTGTATTGGTGACAAATGCCGTCACAATGAAACCACTCAGTATGAATTAGTTCTTGATAGGGTAAAACTGCATCTAGTACTGTGACTGTAACACTTTGAGCTGCAAGAACCTCTCCTTTTGAGTTGGTAAAGCAAATTTCAATCACATGAGTACCGGCAGGTAGATTAATTCCATTGCCCACTTCAATCCAAAGACTTTGCCAGTGGCAATGTACAATGTGTATTTGCTTATTATTTAGAGGTAATAAAACATCTGGATATAACCCAGGTGCTTTAGAAATATAATCCTCGTCTGCGTTAATATGAGCAACCAACTCACATGGAACAAGTCCAACCTTTTTAATGGATATCTGCTCGCTTAAAGCAGACTTGATGGAGACATCGAGATAAAATTCATCGTCATATTCTTTTTCAAATGTGGTATATGCAAGTTGAAAGGAAAAAACTTCATTTTTGAAGCAAGAGAATTTTGTGTCGGTATGATTGATAAGTACATCATTTGGGAAAATTTTATCCAGAGAGGATAGTATTCTTGTTTGGATGATATGACCCATAGTTGAAACCCCATTTCATTTTTAATATTATAAGNNCCACCTGTGATAGGTACTATAAAATGTGCTATTGCTCTTCATTATCGGCACCAAAAGGTTTAAAACAATAGCGAAGCAATTTATGAAATATCAGATTTGTAATAATACTAATAATTTAGTTATTTAAAACCCGTATAATGATGCACTTTACAAGCTGATTTTGCCCTACAAAGTAGATGATAATCAATGGAAGGACGAAAAAGATGGAAGCTACCATGAAGCGTTCCCATTCATTTTGATTTTCACACAAGAACACTTGTAATCTAATTTGTCAGAGTACACTTCTTGCCCACCATTTAAGTAGAGCAGTGGACCTTGACAGTCATTCCAACCACCAACAACTCCATATAGTGGTGATACCTATAATACTGGGGAAGACATAGAAAATAATATGTTTATTAGCAAGGATAAAACAACAAATAGCCAGTTTGAGGATAACGTTTTAGTTGTGCTATAGAACACAACTAAAAGTAGAAATAACGGCAAAAGGCAAAAAATTTGACAATATACAAAAATCTATTAAAAAGTTTGAATAAACTTGACATTATACAGGAATCTCTTGAAAAGTTTTATGAATTTACCATATTTGACTTGACGATGTAAAAGGATGATGTTAAAATACAGCCAATTAGACCGATTACATTTAGATTACCAATCCCACAAATTACATAAAAGACAATCTCACAATTTGCCACATTGCCCAAAATGGAGCAAATAGCTTATAAAACATACCATAAAGGGTGAGTTTGTTGAATTTGATACCAATCACACAGGAAGAAAAAAAGTGGTAGTTCCTCAAACAGGGGATACTAGTGGAATGCAATTTTATATGATTATTTTAATGCTTTCAGCCTCAGCTATTTACTGGGCGCTAAAAACAAACTCAAGAAGAGCAATAATAGTTTAATACTCATACTCTCACATAAGCTTTGAGGGTATGAGTAAGTTATCCATTAAAAATATTCGTTTCAATTAGTGAAAGAAAGTAGGTGTTTGGGCTTATACCCTTGTTTATGAAAAGAGAATTGGCAGATTATAAGGTTACCCCAAAAGTTGTTCGTGCAGATACTCCCACCGTAATTACCATTGTGCCACGGGGCTATCATGCAAAGTTTGATGATACCAAAACCTATGTTATTAAAATGATAGCGATGGAGCATTCTATCGAGCCATGCCCTGAAGATGATTATGATGGGGTTACGGTCGCTCCTAATAATGGCACCCTCTCTTTCACCCATAGCTTTCATGATGAGCAGATGTATCTTCTTCGAGTGGAGTTAGATAGCGTTACCAGTATTGATTTTTCAATCTTCTCTGTGTTTGAAGATTTGTACAACAGACGCCCCTACAAAGGTGATTTGCATTTACATACCTGCAATTCGGACGGACATGAAGAACCGGCAGTGGTCGTTGCAAACTATCGCAAAGCAGGATTTGACTTTCTTGCTGTAACTGACCACCATAAATGGCAACCCTCCAAAGAAGCAATTGACACCTATGAGGGTATTCCAACGGATATGGGTCTATTTTATGGAGAAGAAGTGCATGTTTTTAATCACTATATCCATGCGATTAATTTTGGTGGAAGTTTCAGTGTGAATGAGTATTACTATGCCAACAAAGACAAATGTGAGGCGCAAGTGCTTGAATTTGCAAAACTCAACCCTACGCCAGAAGGGATAGATGCAATAGATTACGCGCGAAGATATTGGATTGCACAAAAAATCAAGGAAAGTGGAGGGCTGGCAATTTTTGTTCACCCCCATTGGCAGGCTGTTGCCTTTCATGTTCCTGATGTGGTAAGTGATTATCTATTTAAAAATGGAGTTTATGATGCATTTGAGTTACTGGGTGGGCAATCAATCTTTGAAAATAATATGCAGACTGCATTTTATCAAGAACAACGAGCAATGGGGAGAATCATTCCAATTGTTGGGTCAAGTGATTCACATGGAACAGAGCCACCAGTTTATTTTAAAAATACCTATACCATTGCATTTTCAGAGGATTTAGCACTTGATACCATCAAAAAAAGTATTATCGATTTATATAGCGTGGCAGTTGAAAACTATTCTGAAAAAGAAAGTCGCGTCTATGGAACCTATCGCATGGCAAAATATGCAATGTTTTTGGAGAGAGAATACTTTC
>DBGA01000081.1 GCA_002295325.1 Ruminococcaceae bacterium UBA866
TTTTGTTTCTTCAGCACGGTAGCGAGTGTTTTCAAGTAATACAACGTCTCCATCTTTCATTGCTACAACTGCAGCTTTTGCATTTTCGCCAACAACAGTAGCATCAGCAGCAAAGCAAACTTCTTTGCCTAATAGCTCTGAAAGTCTTTTTGCAACTGGTGCAAGAGAAAGCTCAGGTTTTGGCTCGCCTTTTGGTTTGCCAAGGTGTGAGCAAAGGATAACTTTAGCATTATCTGCTAAAAGTTTTTTTATTGTAGGTAGGGCTGCAACTATTCTGTTTTCATCTGTGATTACACCAGCTTTTAGTGGTACGTTAAAGTCGCAACGTACTAATACTTTTTTGCCGGCAACGTTTAAATCGTCTACTGTTTTTTTATTCATTGAATTCATTATGAATCTTCCTTTCAAACTTACGATTATTTATTGTTATTGATTTAACAATTCACTAAATATTTTAACCTATTTTGTAACATTTTTCAAGTGAATTTTCAAAATAATCTATGCTAGCTGTGGTTTCTATTTCTACCCTTTACAATTATACCAACAACCTTAGGTCCTGCGTTAATGGAAATAGATGCTCCAACATAAAAATTGCCCTCTGCTGGATAACCAAACTGTTTGTTGCTTTTTTCAAAAAGCTCTTTTGCTTCCTCCTCCAGTGTTCCTTTTACAAGCATATATGGAGTTTTAGGTACAATCGCATTTTGAGCATATTTTAGTAATGTTGGAATAATTGCCTTATCCCCTCTTACTTTTTCTACAATTTTAGTTTCACCATTTATAATAGAAATAATTGGTCGAAGTCCAATTAGCTCCCCCACAAAAGCTGCCGCTACTGGAACACGTCCCGATTTTTTTACAAATTCAAGAGTGTATGGGGCAAAATATATTTCAACACTATCAAACCAATCCTCTAAATACCCAACTATCTCTGTAGAAGATGCAGATTTTTTTGCTTTTTTTGCTGCCTCAATTACAGGGTAACCATACGCAATTGTATAGGTACCTGAATTAACAACGTGAATTTTGAATTCAGAGATTAGCTCAGGATGATTTGTAAATAATTGTTCTTTGGCCATAAGGGCATTGTTGTATGTGCTGGAGCCTGTTGCATTTATTGAAATGTAAATTACCTCTTGGTAGCCCTCTTTTTGAATTGCTTTAAATTCCTCATAGAAATGCATTGTTGTAATTTGTGATGTAGTAGGAATTTTTGGGGCAGCAATTAACATATTGTAAAATTCACTAGTATTAAAGTCAACCCGCTCTAAGTATCCCTCATCGCCTATTGTTACAGGAAATGGCAGAATTTTAATAGAATATTCTGCCTCCAACTCCGCTGGTATATCGCTAGCAGAATCGGTCATTATTTTGATTTTATTCATCAACTGCTACCTCCATTTGTACTTTGTAAGCTCACCATTTACTTTAAGCTCGGGGAATTTCCATTGACGCAAAACCTCATAGGTAGAGAGTGCAACTGTATTAGAAAGGTTTAAACTCCTAGCTTCACCCGTCATTGGCACCCTTACACAATAGTCTGGATTATCAAAAAGCAATGCTTCATCTAAGCCTGCATCTTCTCTACCAAAGACAAGATATGCCCTATCCGGATACTCAATGTCAGAGTATACATTTTTGCCTTTTGTGGTAAAATAGTAGAATTCACCTTGATTTTTAGAGAAAAAATCATCCATATTATCATAATAGGTTATATCTAATAGATGCCAATAATCAAGCCCTGCACGTATCAGCTTTTTGTCGTCAATCAAAAATCCAAGTGGTCTTACAAGGTGCAATCTAGCCCCAGTAGCTGCGCACGTTCTTGCAATGTTGCCTGTATTTTGTGGGATTTGTGGTTCAACCAAAACAATGTTTAATTCTTTCATATTGTCCTCTTTTGATGCTATAATATTCTTTAATAGAATATCAGAAAATTATTTTAAATTCAATAGACAGAATGTTAATATGTTTTTTTATTGACTATATTTATTTTCAATATTATAATTTTACCAAAAAACATAGGTAAAGTCTAAACCATATCAATGCATCGGGTTTAATAATTTAGGTTATGATACAGTTGTGATAGGTGCTTAATTTCTGCAATTTCATCTGAATAGTTATTATATTTACAAAATTTTAATACTCTTTTGTATAAAATGTTGTAGAATTATTTTTAATGTATAATAATAATATGGAGGTATTTGCTTGTTTGGTTATATCAAACCCTATAAACCAGAGATGAAAGTCAAAGAGTTCGATACCTTTAAAGCGATATATTGCGGGCTTTGCAAACAATTAAGCCACGTTTTTGGTCCTTTTTCAAGTCTTACTTTAAGCTATGATTTCACATTCATTGCTACCGTTTCAATTGCTATGTCTGATACTTGTAATGGTTTTAAAAAGTGCACTTGTGTTGCAAATCCATTAAAAAAGAAATCTTGTCTTTTGCCTTGTGACGATTTAACATTCTGTGCATCAACTGCTATGCTTATGATTTATTATAAGGTGATTGACAATATTAATGATAGCGGATTTTTCGGCAAGCTTAGAGGCTACTTTCTACTTCCTTTTGCATCAAATGCAAGGCGTAAAGCAAGGAAGATATATCCTGAAATTGATGAAATAATCTCGGTTGCCATGAAAAAGCAGGCTGAAATTGAAAAAAGCGAGAATACTAGTGTTGACAGGGCTGCTGATTCCACAGCAACTGCATTGTCACTGATTTGCGAAAGACTTTGCGAGGATGAAACACAAAAGAGAATTCTTAATAGATTTGGATATCTAATTGGGAGATATGTTTACTTTGCTGATGCACTTGATGATATAGATGATGATTTGAAAAGCAATTCATATAACCCTTTTTTAAAGAAGTTTGCAAACGAGAATAAAACTCTCGATGAAATAAAAGACTATGCAAAAGGAGTTTTAAATCTCACCGTAGGAGAAATTCCTCCAGCANNGCATTATATATCTTGGTCTTCACAATGAAATTAGTACTATTTTAAATAAAAGGGAGAAGAAGAATGAACAATCCTTATGACATTATAGGTGTAACCACGAATTCAACCGATGAGGAAATTAAATCGGCTTATCGTGAGCTTGCCAAAAAATATCATCCTGATAATTATGCAGATAGTCCTCTACGAGAGTTTGCTGACGAAAAGATGAGCGAAATCAATGCTGCTTTTGATCAAATTATGAATGAGCGTCGCAAAAATGGATATACTCAGGCTACACAAACTACCCAATCTAGCTATAGACAATCAAATGGATATTCAAACTCAAGCTCTAATTTTGCAGATATACGGGCAATGATTCAAGCAAATCGCCTTGTTGAGGCTGAGGAGCTTTTGGACGGTGTTCCTCTTGGCAATCGTGATGCTGAATGGTACTTTNNGTTGGCTTGATGATGCACTAAATAACTTCACTACAGCCTGCAAACTTAATCCAAACAACGCTGAATATCGTGCCGCACTAAACCGTATGGGTTGGCAACGTCAAGGTAATATGGGTGGATATGGACAAGGTGCTTATCGTACTCCACATAATCAAATGGGTCGCGGTTGTACTCCTTGTGATGTGTGTCAGGGATTAATCTGCGCTGATTGTTTGTGCAACTGTTTAGGTGGAGATCTTATCGGTTGCTGTTAGTATTCAAACAATAATGCATTTGGGAGCAATGAAAATTGCTCCCATTTTGACGAAGGAGATTTGTTTTGAAACAAATTAAATCAAGTAAAAAAGTGGCTTTGGGTGGCATAGTTTCTTCATTAAGCCTTTTGTTGATGTTCTTAACAGGCGTATTTCCTTTTGCAGAATATGCATTGCCTGCTTTCTCTGGAATAGTGTTAATCACATTAGTGATAGAACTCAACAAGAAGACCGCTTATATTGCTTATGTTGCTGTAGGAATTTTATCTATGCTGATTGCACCTATAAAGGAATCTGCCGTGCTATTTGTTTTCTTCTTAGGTTACTACCCTATTTTAAAAAGCAGTATCGAACATATAAAATCAAGAGTTATCGAGTGGATTGTTAAAATAGCAATGTTTAACTTTGCAATGGTTACGGCTTACTTTACTATGATGTATGTTTTAGGAATGGGCGAGATTTTGGCAGAGTTGAATAGTGACTTTCAATATGGCATAATCGCATTTTGGCTTCTTGGAAATGTTGCCTTTGTAGTTTATGATATGGCACTATCAAGGATGATTGTCATGTACTGCGAAAGAATAAGGCCAAAGTTAAGGCCTATTATAAAATAAAAATTATTTATACTATACGAGGTACAACTAAGTGGATAAATTAACAGAAAAATGGCAGATAGATGATATGTATGTTAAAAAAGCTGAGCTTTCGGACTGCGCAAAACTACATTCTATATGCAAGTCTTGGACTAATAAAAGGGTGCTTGAGGGCGAAGATTTTCCAAACGATTACATTGAAAAATGTATATCTGATGGTGATTTACCACCAATTCCTAATGCAGATATTTCCAACTATATGTTGATGGTTATAAAAAATAAGGATGGAAATATTGCAGGATTCTTTGATATTTATCAAGGTTATCCACAAAAAGATTGTGTGTGGATAAGCATATTCGTTATTGATGATAAGTATAAGAAAAATGGTATAGGACGTCAGGTTGTTTCATCTATTATTGAGAATTGCAGAAATAAGGGCTGGAAACACTTAGGTGTTGGAGTTCACCTAAAGAACTGGAGTGCCTTGCGGTTCTGGAATAATAATGGGTTTAGCAGAATTCACCGCATATGTGGTGATAAGGAATTTGGCATAGATTCCTTTTCTGTTATTGCGCTAATAAAGGATTTATAAAGATTATGAGCATTGCACTCTATGCAAACATCTTCTCCTTGCCTAATAAAAATTAATTAATCCTAAAACAGAGCCGTTGCATCTTAATTCCGATGCAACGGCTCTTGCTATTATTAAACCTAAATAGTCCATTAACCCTTGTATAAGGACGGTGGGCGTACCAAACCCATTGCTCAACTCCTCAGATTACAAAAAATTACATATTGACGAGATTGTCTAATTGTGTTAGACTAAATGTAGTCTAATAATATACAACAGGAGGTTTATCCTATGAAACAATATAAACTTGGTGAGATGGAGCAACGCTTTGCTGAGCTGATTTGGGAGCATGAGCCTGTCACTTCTCGTGCCCTCACCGAATTATGCGCAAAAGAATTTGATTGGAAACGAACCACCACCTACACCATGCTCAAACGCTTATGCGAGCGTGAGATATTTCAAAATCAAAGTGGCATGGTGTCTGCATTGATGTCTAAGAATGAGTTTCAAACGGGACAGGGAGAGCAATTTCTCAATGACACTTTCGACGGCTCCCTTCCACAATTCTTTGCTGCATTTACTCGCCGTAACAAGTTAAGTAAAAAAGAAATAAGTGAGATACAGCGACTCATCGACGAGCATAAGGAGGGATAGTAATGCTTGATAAGCTATTTTTGCAGATACTAAATATGAGCTTCACTGCAATTTTCGTGATTTTGTTTGTGCTCATTGCAAGACTATTTCTCAAAAAGTCACCTAAGATTTTCTCTTATACCCTGTGGAGTGTAGTGCTATTTCGCCTTGTTTGTCCATTCTCTTTTGAGAGTATGTTCAGTCTTTTGCCTACCAAAGCAAACCCCATTTCGCAGGACATTGTTTATATCAAAGTACCGATGATTGACACAGGTATTTCAGCAATCAATAACGCAGTTAACTCAACACTGCCTGCCGCGATTCCCTATGCAAGCATTAACCCCATGCAGGTATACGTATTTCTCGGCAGGGTTACTTGGTTGGTCGGCATTGCGTTTTTGCTGATTTACAGTATTATTTCTTTGTTAAAATTGCAAAAGCGATTAAGGAATTCCACACATGAAAGGGATAACATTTATATTGCCAAACAGCTAAACACCCCCTTTGTTATGGGTATCATCCGTCCAAAAATTTATTTGCCAACAGTACTTACGGATGAGGAAAAGCAATATATCCTATTGCACGAGCAGACACATATTCGGCGACTTGACCATATAGTAAAAATACTGTCTTTCGTTGTTCTGTGTGTACATTGGTTTAATCCACTCGTATGGGTGGCGTTTTTCCTATGTGGTAAGGATATGGAAATGTCCTGCGATGAAACGGTCATTAAAAAACTGGGCAGTGAGGTCAAAAAAGACTATTCCTCCTCACTGTTAACGCTTGCCACAGGTAAACGTATCGTAGGCGGCACTCCCCTCACCTTTGGTGAGGGTAACACTAAGGGTAGAATAAGAAACGTGCTGAATTACAGGGAGCCTGCATTTTGGGTAATTGTTGTGACAGTGATTGCAGTCGTTGTAGTTGGTGTGGGACTGATGACTAGCCCCAAAGATAAAGAAGAAGGCATTGCAGGTGTAAATGCTATTATCCTCGAAATTGACAAAGAAAATCAAACAATGACCGTTGAGGGCATAGATAAAAACAGTGTAATCGGAGATAAATGTATATTAACTTGGGAAAAAAATTCTTTTATAACTGTAACAACAAGCAGTGAGCCTAAGCGCATTTCGTTAGATGATTTCTCTATTGGCGATTATGTTGTGCTATTTATCGGCGAGGTACAAGAAAGTTATCCTACAAGGGCAAAAGCGAGAACCATTCAACTTCAGCCTAAAGAAGTATACTCACTCGAGGGTTTATGGCTCTCACGCACTAAGTATGTTGGTGATAATTCAGCTGTTGGAAATATTATATCGGGTCTCAGCTTCCCGGAAAATTTGAAACATTACGACTTTGAACTTCATACAGCAGGGCATCCATATGGCATAACGGTCAATTTTAAAANNAACGGATACGCAAACTCGCAATTCCTATACAGGTGCATTAAACGAAGCTCCATTCAAAAGAAACGCAATTATTATGTTTTCGCTGATTGAAAATGCAGAGCAAATCAGCTTTACATTAGATGACAGCAAAAACCCATATTCTATTGATTATACTCGTGCTTGGGCAGAGGATTTTATGGAGGAAAAACAGCTTTTTAAAAGAAGCGAAACTTTTGATGATTTTGGAGAGTTCGCAAAAGAAATATCAGTAAAAATAAGTAATCGTATTGAAGATGATATAAAAAATCAGCAGCTGCAAACTAATCAAGAAAATCTCTCCTTCTGGATAAAGCCCGATGAGCCGGCACAGGTTATTGGTGATGCCGCTGCACACATCTGGCTGAAATCCTATATGGGTTATGGTGTTCCTGCAAAAAGTCTTATATCTAACTATAAAATTACTGATATAAATGTTATCACAGNNAGTGGGAGGATATGAAATACCATTATGTGGCTCATATAAATTACAATATCACTACGGCCACCGAAGAATATTTTGCGTCGGGAGATGATGTTGCAGGAAAAGGAAGCTTTGACGGACTGTTCCGAGAGCTTTGCATAAAGTCGCTTGGCGGGGGGAATTTTGAGATTGTATCCACAGGAACAGGCGGTGGAGAACATTGAAATTACATCATCAGACTATAGTTGATATTCGTAACGGTCATGTTATACAACGAAGCATTGGAGGTTGTAGAGGTAATCTTGGGCTAGAAGTTTTAAGTGGAAACATTATTGATGGCGATAGATTTAACTATGTTATCCACACGCAAACTGGTCGTATATTACGTTCCTCATCGATTTACCTCAAAAATGATGTTGGGAAAGTGATGGAGTCTTTGTGCGTTAACTTCGACATTACAGAAATGGTACAATTTGAAGCAACACTAAAAACTTTAATCATTACGAAATAGCACAAGAAGAGGTTTTTGTACAAGATGTAAACGTTTCACTTTCTACAATTGGCTTGAAGCTGTACGACAAAAAAAGAGAGTAAATAATCTTAATATCCAATCTAAAACAATCAGAGAAACTCATCTTATCAATATAACTTTTCATTGGCACTATAAAGCTGATTAGCATAGAACAAAAACAATGAGCATAATACGAAATAAAGAGAACCNNGGTTCTCTTTATTTCGTATTATCACGTTTGTTGTTTAAACAAATCTATTTTTTCAATTTCTTTGCAAGTCTGACCCTCAAATGTAAATTTTACAATCCAAGGCATCAGCTTTACAATTTCCTTAAAGTTTTCAACCCCAAATGAGTTGTCATAATAGTTGATAATCGTACTTAAAGCTGTACCATGACTACCAACTATAATAGATTTCCCATTGTGCTGATTTAACACTTCTGTTAATGCCACTATATTTCTATCTTGTACCTCCTTTAAACATTCACCATTGGTAAGCTTAAAGTTAAAATCTTGCCATTGACTTTCACAAAATTGGTTGAAATCCTCTACCCATACACTTATTTCACGTTCCCGAAACCCGTCAATGATTTGGATTTGCAGATTGTTTTTATCAGTAAAATCTTTAATTGTATCGACTGCTCTTTTGTAAGGACTGGATAAGGCTAACGTTATATTTTTGTCTTGCAGATACTTTGAAACAAGAATTCTATCATCAATACCTTTTGTGGTTAATGGTCGCAGATTATCATCGTGGTTGCTATAGTCAGGCTCTGCATGACGAACGAAATACACAGTTGTCATTTTATCCTCCTAGATTGTGCTCATTATTACCACATAACTATTTTTATGTAGTCGACTACTTTTTGAGCAAGTCACGGATTTCCGTAAGTAGTTTCACATCATCACTAACCTCAACAACTTTTTCCACAACTGGTGGTGGAATTTCGTCTTGCTTACGTCTAAATGAATTGATTAACTTAATCATCAAAAAGACAACAAACGATATAATCAGAAAATCAACTATTTTTTGAAGGAATACGCCAAAGTAAATTGCTGATTCTGCAACATCTGCTGTTGCAGGCGAGAAAACATACTTTAGGTCGTTAAAGTTAATTCCACCGATTATAATTCCTATAATTGGCATAATGACATCTTTAACAAGGGAATTCACTATCCCAGTAAAGGCAGTACCTATAATGATACCCACTGCCATGTCAACAACATTTCCTCTCGAAATAAACTCCTTAAATTCTGACATAAATCCTTTTGCTTTTTCTAATTCAATTTTCTTCATTTTAATTCTCCTTTTTTATTCTTCCATATGAGGGTTCATATGAACCATACAATGCTTTGCATTTGGGTAATTGACCTCAACCATATCATGTACACGTTGGGATATATCATGAGCTTGAAACAACGTCTGTTGGCCATTAACAGAGATTTCTATGTCAACATAGAACTTTGAGCCAAAGAGCCTTGTCATTAGCAAATCTACCCCTAAAACACCGTCGACAGACAAAACTAGACCCTCTAACTCTTTCATAGTTTCTTCGTCACAGGAGCGGTCTACAAGCTTATGGATTGAGTCATTAAATATATCATATGCAGCCTTTATGACTAGCACACAAATCACTATAGACGCAAGCGGATCTAGTATAGGTAGCCCAAGCCTTGCGCCAACAACACCCACCAAACTACCTACCGAGCAAAGTGCGTCTGAATGGTGATGCCATGCGTCTGCCATGAGTGACGGAGAATTCACATTTTTCGCCGTTCTCCTTACCATGAAAAACAGAAATTCCTTAACAGCGATAGACACACTAGCCGCAACTATTGCAAGCCCGCTTGGAGCAGTAATACCGTTAGTAACACCCTCTATAACCTTCTTAACACCCTCATAGCCAATACCTGCACCAGTGATAAATAAAATAATCGAAAGAATGATGGCAGATATGCACTCTAGCTTTTCGTGACCATACTGGTGATCCTTATCGGATGTCTTTGATGCAAAGTGAACTCCAATGATTACTATGAATGTGCTAAACACATCAGCCGCAGTATTCATCGACTCTGACAAAATTGCACTTGAATTTGATATCAGACCAGATACAAGCATAAAAATAGCAAGCACAAAGTTAATACAAATTGCTATAATAGCGACACGAATTGCAGGGTTTAACTTTTTCTTTGTTTCCATGAATTTTCCTCCTCACTTAACATAGGATCTAATTTTAAGTATAAAAAAAGACCATGATTTCATTACAAGAAATCATCGTCCCACGAATTACATTCGCTGTTCAAAAGAACCCGGCGACAAACGCCTGATCGATAGTATATTAGTATTATATGGGATAATTGGGAATTTGTCAATGATAATTTTCAAGGTAGTTATTGGCTAATAATATATGATTGACATTACAAAGAGATAGTCACCAACCGAATAATGAAAATTTGACTCCATTGCTATAATTTTCAATTGCAGATTGCACGTATCTAACCATATTATCAGGTAAGTTTTTAATATCAAACCAGCTCAAATCGTCACATTTATTTGGCTCTAAGTTTACAATATCTCCAACCCAGTCATTTGCGACAAAAAAATAATCAATTCGTTCATGTCCTAAG
>DBGA01000075.1:0-2800 GCA_002295325.1 Ruminococcaceae bacterium UBA866
TCATTAGGTCAAAATAGATGCACCCTGTTTTGGGCTTAAAATAACACTTTAAGGCGAAAACACGACACACCTTTGTGCGAAAAGCTGAGGGCGGGGTATTTTGCCGCCAGAGCATCGATGACAGGCTGGGGATTGCTCCACGCCGTGTCAAAGGTGAGTGTAGCGCCATCGAAGTCCTTTTCTGTGTAGTCGTGGTAGCCGTAGCTGTTCCACTTGGTTCCCCAATTGGCAATCGACCAATCGTACCAGTTGGCGCTGCCGAACTGCTCACGCTCGGCTTGACCAAGGTTGCCACGGAAGATGTTTTCCGGCATAGGGATGACCTTGTTGAAGTCGATGCTGCCGAGACCGTGCTCATCGCTTTTGATGGCTTCAAACACCGATGACCGTCCTATTTTTCAAGAAATTCATACTGGTTTTCCTCCCTTAAATGAAATAGGCAAGCACACAGCCTGCCGATAAAAAAGGCGCAAGGGGGAACCGAGCTTGCAGCACTCACGGCATTATCTATGGGCTACGATTATCAAGGTAATCGAATGAAAGCACAGCAGAAAACAGTAAAACCGCCCGAGGGGCTTACTCCAAGGCAAACGGAAAAGTGACTAAACCAACAGGCAATATTATTTGAAAAAGCGGTTAAAAATCAGCCTGTCACCCTAAATAAAAACATTACTCTGGCACAGTATATTGAGATATTCAAAAATGAGGTCGCTCCCATAAAACATTCTAAGTCAACTCAAAACCGCAACAAAATAGAGTATGAGCGAATACTGCCATACCTTGGCATGTCAAGCTAAGAGATTTAAAAGCTGAAGATTTCCGCAATTTTTATGCAGAAATGCGAAAGATAAAATCCAAACGAAATGGCGAAATGCTTGCAGAAGCAACCATAGAAGGCTTACATTCGGTGGTGTGCAGCATCCTTTCTTCGGCGATGGAGCAAGGCTATCTAACCCACAACCCAGCTTGGCGCACCTACAAGCCACAGGGGCAGAAGAAAGAAAAGGTTATCGCTGACGAAGAAACGGTACAAAAAATACTCTCTGCTTTAGAGCAAGAGAGCATTAAATATGAGGTGTATTTCAAAATTATTATCGCCACAGGAATTCGTAGGGGCGAGTGTTGTGGTATCAAGTGGGAAGATATTGATTTCAATAACAACACAATCNNTGAGGAATGTGATAAAGGTGCAAGGCGAAGAAGTATTTACTAAGCCGCCCAAAACGCTGTCGGGTAATCGGTATGTCTACTTCTCCGACAGCCTTGCAAGTTTGCTAAAAGATTACAAGGACTTCTGCACACAGCATTTACAAGTGTATGAAAACAGGCAAATGACTGATGACAAATATCTGTTTAGGCAAAGTAACACTGACCTGCCAATGATACCCGATACATTCTCCTCTCGCTTTCGCAAAATATTAAAGGATAACAACTTGCCAACAAGCCTAAATGTGCACAGCCTACGGCACACAACAGCCAGCCTGNNCGCCAACGGCACCGATGTAGCCACCGTGTCGAGCTTACTTGGACACGCACAGGTCAGCACAACACTTGATATCTACACCCACGCATTCGACAAGAATAAAAGGAAAGCAGCCGAAGGATTGCATAAAGGGTTGGGGGTGTAAGAAAAAAAGGGTGCGCAAAGTACGCACCCTAAATTTACCCTAACTGTTTCTTAGGTATCGAATGACAATCCAAATCAGCCAAAACCCGCCGGTTGCAAATACCAATATAAAATCCAGTATCAGCCCAAAAGTTCCTCGTTTTTTCATAGTGAAAACCTCCTATTGTTTTAAGTAGGCAAAGTGTTTGCCTTTCACAATAAGAGGTGTAATTTTTGCGAGAGAAAATATTAAATCATATACTTGCGACTTCCTCATTAACGGATGAAAAATCCACGTCAATGATAATATCTTCTTCCTCATCGGGTTTTTCATCACCCACAAAGTCGTTCTCACAAAACCATTTATATGCTCTATCGGCTATTATTTTTGTTTCGACTAAATCAAATCCACCTCCGATAACAGCTCCGACTCCCGGAATGAGCTTACCGATATTGATAATACCTTTTGTACCGGCTTTTGTCAGAAAGCGAAATCCTACTTTTTGATTGATTTTTATTAGCACTTTACCCGGGATTTTATTTACTAAGCCTTGTGCCATTTTAAGCCCAAACTTAATTCCAGCTTGCTTAAAAGCACTGTTTAACGCAACTCCGGCGAGGCAGGCATATACAAAGGTTTGCGTTTGGTCGCTTCTTAGGTCGTAATCCATAATATACGCACAACAGGCTATCATGCGTATTTGCACATATATAACGCTACCTATATTTGCGGGTATAGTAACGGGCATTGTTATAAATCCGCCAAATCCGGTAATAAAGCCGGAGGTTGTGCATTTAATTATTTGATTTTTAAGCATTGTTTTTATGGCTTCTTCTTTGGTAGAGTGCTTTTTGATATAGTCATTTGCCATTTCTTCGATAGATGGGCTTACCAAGGGGATTCCGTCCAATGCTTTTAAATAGCAGCTATCCAACATATTCATAATGTCTTCTTGCGTTAAAAGTTTCTTTTTCTCTTCCATGCTTTCACCTCGTTCGTTTTCTCATAATGCGCTATGTAAACTTTGCGAAGAAATAGCTATATAATAGTTGCAGATAACTTTATTATACACCACTATATGGAAAAGAAAAAGCCCCTGTTTTCACTTAGAAAACAGGGGCTTTGGTACGCCTGATGCGGTTCGAACGCACGACCCTTCGCGTCGGAGGCGAATACTCTATCCAGCTGAGCTA
>DBGA01000075.1:2872-3072 GCA_002295325.1 Ruminococcaceae bacterium UBA866
TCTATCCAGCTGAGCTACAGCCACATATATTCTATCATAAGGAGAGTTAAGTTCAACCTGAACCATAAATGATGGATTCTGCACTAATATAGGAGGGGATATACCCTTGCTAGATATCCTTATAACACTAGAGAATTATAACAAACTAGAGTGGATTTTGCAAGTGAAATTATAAGCCTTCATTATATATAGGGTATATA
>DBGA01000063.1:0-1702 GCA_002295325.1 Ruminococcaceae bacterium UBA866
CGCCTTAGAACAGTTCAAACTGTCAATGCCCTTTAAATATTTCTATACAAATAAAGGACGGTTTAAAACCGTCCTTTTGTTATTTCAATTTAGCCTTTTTTAACGTTGCCTCTTTTAGCAGCCGATTTGTTTCCAGAAAGACTGCGTATCGGGCTCTTTTTACCACCATATTGCTTAAACTTATCAGCCTTGCCAGACTTGTCAGCCTTGCCTGATTTTCCAGGCAGTGCTTCCCTCTTATATTTACCAGCAGCTGCTGCTTTAGGGCGCCCTTGTGGTCTTTCAGGTTTTGCCTTAGGCTCAATTGTGAATATTTGCATTGGATAAGGGTGTTCTGAAACTACCGGAACACGCTTACCAATTAGTTTTTCAATATCTGCAAGGTATTGCTTTTCCTCAATATCGCAAAATGAAATTGCAATACCATCAAGCCCTGCTCTGCCAGTTCTACCGATACGGTGAACATAGGTTTCGGAGATATTGGGAATATCATAGTTAAAAACGTGGGAAAGTTCATCAATGTNNTGCCCACCCTTGAAGTTTGCTAGTGCAGTTACACGTGCTCCTTGCGACTTGTTACCATGGATTGCTTGTGCCATTATGTTTGATTTCTCGAGTTCTTTTACAACTTTATCAGCACCATGCTTTGTGCGTGTAAACACCAGTGCAGAGGAAATTGTGGTATCCTTTAAAAGGTGGATTAAAAGCTTTTGTTTGTTTGCCTTATCCACAAAATAAACTGACTGCTTAATCACATCAACTGTAGAGGAAACAGGTGTAACCGTAACCTTTACAGGATTTTTCAAGATTGATGCTACCAGGCTAGTTATCTCTGGTGGCATTGTTGCAGAGAAGAACAGCGTTTGTCTTTCTCTTGGAACACGAGCAATAATCTTTTTTACATCGTGGACAAATCCCATATCAAGCATACGGTCAGCCTCGTCAAGAACAAATGTCTCAACAAAACGCAAATCAACTTCTTTTTGGTTGATAAGGTCATTCAAACGCCCAGGAGTTGCAATCAAAATATCTGTTCCCTCACGCATTTGTGCAATTTGTGGATTTGCAGAAACTCCGCCAAAGATAACTGAACATTTAATATCAGTATGGCGACCATATGTTTGAAAGCTCTCTGCAATTTGCAAAGCAAGTTCTCTTGTTGGGGTTAACACTAAGGCACGAATTTTGCGTTGCTTGTTATTTTCAAGTGGTGATTTTAATATGTTTTGCAAGATTGGTAGTGCAAAAGCAGCGGTTTTTCCCGTGCCGGTTTGGGCACAACCCAATACATCTCTACCCTCTAGTGCAGGTGGAATTGCTTTTTCTTGTATTGGAGATGGTGTTTCATAACCTTCTTCGGAAATTGCTTTTAAAAGTTCTGCTTGCAGGTTTAAATCATTAAATTTCATGTTTTTTGTTGTTTCCTTCATTTTTAAAATTTTATTTATGTTTATAGCAATTTGTCAAAATGATTGGAAACTGCTAATATAGCGTATGAATTTAAAGTAACTAACACGCCATTTAAACTATAATTAATATAATTTGATTTTTCTATGTGAAAATTCAATTACATTAATTATACCACATGTGTAGGTTATTAGATAGATATTTGTTTTTTGTAATCAATTTTATTATTGACAGTTTTTTTATTAAAATTTCTTTTGCGCTAGAAAAGAAAAACTCACGATTTTAAAATCGTGAG
>DBGA01000063.1:1734-19638 GCA_002295325.1 Ruminococcaceae bacterium UBA866
TCCCTCCAGCCATGGCGCAAAGAACTTTCCAATACCGTGATGATGGCTCATTGCAGCTCCAGACTTTTGAATGGCATCCAATATGCCGGTTTGATATGCCACATAATCTTCAAGCTCTGTCATTTTTGCGATGAAAATGAAGTATAAGTTCGCCCCTTGTGGATAGGCGTGTGACATATGTGTCATGCAGATTGTGTTAGGACGTGATTTGCAAAACTCACGAACAGTTTTATGTACACTCGGCATCTGATCCCAAGTAACAGAACATTCAAGAGTATCTGTCATAATGCCAAAATCTTGCATGGTGTCACGCAAATAAGGGTCATTAAATCTGCCTTTTTCCCAGCCTTTCGTTGGAATAGAGGTGAGCGACATTGCTTTATGCCCTTTGCAAATCTTTCTCACGTTCTTCACCATGTTTTTGCAAAATCCTATTTCACCGTCGGTAAATCCTAAAAACAAACATCTTTCCATTGGTTTGTATCCAAGTTTATCAAGCATTCCACCAAGAGGTGTTTCATCCACACCGTAAAGTTTTAGCATAATGTTGGTTTCCTCAGGGTCAGATAATCTAAACACTGATGGGAACCCAAACTCACCCTGCATAATCTCCCTTGCAGCAGCCTGTGCTTCCTCCCAGTTTTTGAACATATATGAAAATCTAAGATGGTTCTCTGGGCGGTTCTTGAACACCCTTAATGTAACGTGGGTAAGCACACCATATGCGCCCTCACTACCCATCATAATGTGGTTAATGCTAGGGCCTGTTGCTATGGCTGGGAACACTTCAGTGACAATGTTACCCGCTGGAGTTGCGTATTCTTGACCAAGTACTAGGTCTTCAATCTTTCCATAATAGGTGGAGNNGTGACCAGCACCTCTGGTAACTGTCCAACCACCAACTGAGGAATATTCAAAGGATTGTGGAAAATGCCCACAGGTATACGCTCTTGATGCGCCAAACAAGGAAACTGCATCATTGAGTGTCTTTTCGAGTTTTGGTCCGCTCATCCCAGCTTCAACTGTAATGGTTTGGTTTTTCTCATTAAACTCGATTACCTTGTTAAAGTTTTTACGCATATCAAGGGAAATTCCACCCTTCATACACTCAACGCCTCTAGTTACACTCGATCCACCACCATAAACATAAAGAGGTACTTTCTTGTTTGCACAAAACGCAACAATCTTTTCAATTTGCTCCTTATTTTCAGGGTACACCACAACATCAGGAATATTTTCAACTATTTTATTTCTCAAACGCATGACGTCAAACATAGTTTTTCCATATGCCACGCTAAGCCTTGCATAATCATCAATTGTCACATTATCATTGCCAGTAATTTTTATTAACTCATCCATATCCTCTTTTGGTAGTTTGCTAGGGATATCATATTTCACCTCATCAAGTCCCAGTTCAAGCCGATTGACAAAGTCATTATCCGTCATACCAAAGGTCTCTTTTAGCATCTTATAAAGGGCTTCCTTTGGAAATTTATATGCCGATGGATCACCCCATTTGAAAATGGAACGGTAGGATTTTGGTGGAGCGACATCTGTGTACCATTGTGGTGAAAAATCTTTGTATGGTTTACTCATCGTTTATACCTCCATTTAATATCTTATTAATTTGGCTGTAAACCGGATTAAGCGCCGCAAATATTTTTTTGTATCCCTCATTGTACAGCCGTTTGTATAGTGCTGCATTTTGCTGATTTGGCTCAAACCTATCAGCATATCTTACCATGTTTAAAGCGGCTTCTTCAATGCTATCATAGCAACCAATGCCTGTGTAGCCAATGATTGCGGCTCCCAAACCAGAGGCTTCATGTGTTTGTATTCTGCACACAGGAATACCCAATATATCCGCAGTTATTTGGCATATTTCCTTGCTTTGCGAGCCACCACCAGAAACAAATGCCTTTGTAATTTTTGTTTTTGTGCAGTGCTCTATTTTTTCTATTCCTTCGAGTAACCCATAATTAATGCCCTCAATGATTGCACGATAGATGTGCACTCTTGTATGTACATCGGAAAACCCTATGATACTTCCCCTTGCGTCCTTCATCTTGATACCAGGTGTCCAGTAAGGTTGTAGCACCAATCCTTCACTGCCACATGGAATTTCTCTAAGTGTCTCGTTTAAAACCTCTTCTGGAGATATGCCACGCTTTTCTGCCTCCAATATTTCATGGTGCGCAAACTCTCTTTTAAACCAACTAATCAGCCAATAACCTCGAAACACTTCATACTCTGGATTATATTTCCCCTTGATTGCAGCGGGATATGGTGGAATAAATTTTAACGGTTCGATATATTTGTCTGTGGTAATTTGAACTGTTGCAGTTGTTCCAAAACTCAAACTGGCGGTGGTTTCGTCCAAACAGCCTGTAGCCAACGTTTCAGCACCCTTGTCAGATGCGCCAGCAATTACCTTAATGCCCTCTGAAAGCCCCGTATCTTGACGGCATTTTGGTGTTATATTCCCGAGTATTTCACCTACGGGCACAAGTTTAGGGAGCATTCTTGCCTCAACACCAAACTGGCGATATGTAATATTTTTTAAGTTGGTTGGATAGCCAAAAGTTTTTGCGTTAAAAGGCAGATGCCCAATCATATTACCAATGCTGTCTTTCATTTCCCCAGTGAGTATATAGTTCAAATAACCGGAAAGGAGTAAAAATTTATAGGTCTTCTTCCAAATTTCTGGCTCATGTTGTTTGATCCAATATGCTTTGCTTTTTTGCATGACCTGCTCAGATATTCGATCCATTCCAACCAATTTATAAGCAGATATTTCAGTTAAGCTAAAGTTNNTCCTTTAGTTTGCAAGATGCGGTCCGTTGATCCAGCCAAAGGATTGCGGGTCGTAGGGGCACACCGGTTTCATCTACAATAATGCTGGTGTCTCTTTGTGTTGTTACAACAACTCCAGCTATTGCCTCAAACAACTCTGGATAGTTACGTTTGAGCATCGCACAAGCTTTGCAAAGTGCATCATAATAAATCAAGGGGTCTTGCTCTGCATACCCTGGCTTATGACTGTAGTATGGGGCAAATGATACCTTTGCACTTGCTAACATTTCGCCTTTTTTATCAAATAAAATTGTCCGTAGGCTCTGCGTTCCGCAGTCAATGGAAAGTATGAGTTCCATGTTTCTGCCTCCTTGAAGTAGCTTTAGTCAATATTCGAGTGTCATATCAATACAAGACACAACGGAAACTCCGAAAAAATCTTGGAGCACTACATCACCACATTTGACTTTTCCTTTTACGGTGATTTTATTTAGCTTAGCGACCAAGTTAAATAGCTCAGATTTAGGAATTTCTCCATTTGTTTTAACTGGAAGATAAGGCAAAGTTTTGCTTGTTGTACGCACCGTTGTGGTAAAACTTCTAGTCGGGTTTGTAATCTCATTTTGGGCAAAAACAATTCCCCTTTTACACTGGTTTCCAGCAATAGTTTTCACACCATTTTTTTCCTCTACTGTAATTCTACAACTATTAGGACATATAATGCAAGTAACAGTTTCACTCATCGGAGCACCTCCATGTCAAAGTCCAAGTCACCTTTTTCAAATTCAAGATTGATACATTCCATTTCAGACGGTATCAAAAGTGCATACTTCTTTTTAAACAGTTCCTTGCCATTTTGTTTGACGGTTACCACTGCATTTTTTAACGTTGCACGACTGCGGAAATAAAAATCAGCCCTACCACCATCTTTCACCCTTTGAGGCAACACATAAAGAAATTTCTCTTTTTGATACNNCATTCTGGCCCTGTTTATCGCTGCTATAGTTTGCAGCATTTTTACCTGCAATCTCACCACTTTGGGAAACATAGTCAACCAAATCATTTACGTGCAACGCATTTCCACAACTAAAAACACCATCGATAGAAGTCATTAGCGTTTCATCTACAATTGCTCCTTTTGTTGCATTGTCTATTTTTATATTTAGGTTTTCGGCAATCTCATTTTCAGGTATAAGCCCTACAGAAAGAATGACAGCGTCACATTCCAAAATTTCCTCGGTTCCTATAATTGGAGCAAAGTTTTCGTCAACGCTTGCAATTTCAACTGCCTCAACTCTATCATTTCCGATTACCCTTGTAACCGTCTTTGAAAGATGAAGTGGGATGTTGAAATCGTCTAAGCATTGCACAACATTCCTAGTAAGTCCAGAGGGTTCTGCTTTTACTTCATAAACACCCAAAACCTCTCCGCCCTCAAGGGTTAATCGTCTTGCCATGATAAGCCCAATATCCCCCGAGCCTAAAATAACACACTTTTTGGTAGGCATAGCACCTAAAATATTTACAAAGTACTGTGCTGTCCCTGCAGAATAAATTCCGGCTGGTCGGTCACCGTGGATAGAAACTTGTCTTGAGGTTCTCTCTCTACATCCACAAGCTATTACAAGGGTTTTTGTGGTTACCCTTATCGTTCCCTCACTACTTTGAAGGGTTAATGCAACTCCGCCCTCAATTTTTTTAGCGTCGGTCACAAATGTTGACAGCTTGTAGTCAATATTGCCCTCCAAAAATAGCTGAATATAGCGATTTGCATATTCGGGGCCTGTCAGTCTTTCTCCAAAATTTAGCAACCCAAACCCATCATGGATACATTGTTTTAAAATGCCACCTAGTCTTGGTTCACGTTCAATCAAAAGGGTTTTAGCAGAGTTGTCCGCCGCTGCAATTGCTGCGCTAAGCCCTGCTGGACCTCCACCCAAAACAACTACAGAATAATCAAACATCAGCATTTTCACCCTTTCTTGTCGTTGAGACTAGAAGTTGCGAGCCTGTTCCCTTTTTGGTGATATCAGTAAGCTCACAACCAGATTTTTGGGCAATCAGTTGTGCTACAATTGGAGAGCAAAACCCACCTTGACATCTGCCCATTCCGGGGCGAACACGGCGTTTTATTCCATCAAGCGTGTAAATTGGTATTGGTGAACTCAATGCATCTAGGATTTCACCCTTGCTTATTTCCTCACATCTGCATACAATTACGCCATAATCAGGGTTTTTCTTAATTAATTTCTGCTTTTGCTCAAAGCTCATTCCACTCATTTTCACAAGCTTATTGCGTGGATTATAGTCCATGTTTTCTCTTATCTTTTCAGTTTTGGATAGAATCGAAAGAGTAATGTCTGCAACATCTTGAGCAATTGCCGGTGCAGATGCAAGCCCCGGAGACTGAATACCTGCGGCGTACACGAGATTGTTCACAGTTTCAGACGCCTCTACGATGAAGTTTTCCTCATAAGTTGGGGCTCTTACACCGCTAAAGTAGGTAATCACGTCGGTTGGTGATAGTCCCTTTATCATAGGCAATTGTTTTTTAAGAATTTGGTCTACCCTTTCTCTATTGGTGGAATAGTCCTCCCTATCCATAACTTCAAGGGCATTTGGCCCAACCAAAATATTGTCATCGATAGTATGGACAAGTCCTCCACCTTTCGTGTTTCCACTTAGCTCCTTTAAATTCAACGTACCCATTGCCGCGGTGAAAAGTCTAGCTTTCTTTTTATCTAGTATAATGATTTCGCCCTTTCTTGGGTGAATTGTAAAAAATCTATCTCCTGCAAATTCTGCAATTTTATCTGCATACACCCCAGCTGCATTGATGACGATGCGAGGAATAATTCTTCCTCTGTTTGTAATAACTTCAATAATTTTGCCATCTTTTTTCACCATTCCGTCAACAATTGTTGAAAGTGACACTGTAACCCCATTTTGTACCGCATTTTCAGCGAAAGCCACCGTAAGTTTATATGGTGAAAGTACTCCGCTCGATGGGAACATAAACCCACCCTGTTGCTCATCTGTAATGTTAGGCTCTATCTCTTGCAATTGCTTTTTGGAGAGATGCTTATACTCTATCCCTATGTACTTGCTCCTTGCTATCAATATTGGAGATAACAGATGGTAGTTTTTTTCCTTAAACAGTATTAGATTTCCTGTACGTTTAAACGGAACATCCAACTCTTCGCAAACTTGTGTATACATCCTGTTACCACGCACATTGTAGCTTGCAGTATTTCCATGAAGATGGGTTGCAATTCCGGGGTGAATCATGCCATCATTACGAGAAGATGCCTGCATTGCTACATCACATTCCTTTTCCAATAGCAGGATTGAAATGTGATATTTTGATAATTCTCTTGCAATAGAACAACCAATTACTCCACCGCCAATGATAACCACATCATACTTTTTCCCATCAAGACTATTGTCATTAATCTGTGGTCTTATGATATCTGCTGGCTTTTCTCCCTTGGTGGTAATATCGTTTATAACTCCCTTGTATCCGAATTTACTTGCAATTTTTCCAGCTTTAACGATATCATTGTACTGTAATAGCTCTCCTTGTAACAATATGCTTTTTGACTTTTCACAAAGTTCTATTCCGTTTATCCCGGCAGATGACAACTTTTTTTGTATAGACTGTATTTTTTCACCCAAAGAACTACCTCCCTACCTTTTTTGCTATTTTACAAATATTCGGTTGTTCGGACATCTTGACAAAATTATAATTCTTTTTTATAATGATGTCAATTACCATATTGACTAAAAATATGAGGATGATTACAGCATGATAGACAGAAACAACCCTATTCCACTATATCTTCAATTAAAAGAATATATTCGTGAACTTATTTTCACAGGAAAATATGCCGATGATGACCAAATCCCTACTGAACTTGAATGGATGGAAAGATTCGATTTAGGTAGGGCTACTGTTCGCTCTGCTCTTTTAGAGCTAGAGCGTGAGGGTATTATTTATAAGCGCAGGGGAATTGGTACATTTGTATCTCGCAAAAAGTCCTCATCAGCTTTTATACCCCTCATTAGTTTAACCTATCCCTTAAAGGCTATGGGTCTTGAAACCGAAAGTAGCATTATCGAAAGCAAGCTTATCTTTCCAAAAGAGGATTTGCTCAACGAAATGCACTGCACAATCCCATCCGACAAGCGATATATGCAACGCATACGGTCTGTCAATAAGCATCGTATTGCGATTGAGCATACCTATCTATCCACCGAAGTTTTTGACAAGCTTAAGGATTCTGACTTGTCTGGCTCGCTTGCGGCGTTGCTGATTGAGCAGGCTGATATTGAACTTGAAAAAATTGACCAAACCATAGTTACTCGTATGCCTACGCCAAAGGAAGCCGAGTGCTTACACCTTTCAGTATCTCAAAACGTGCTTGAACTCACACGGTGGATTTACGAAAAGGGTAAAACAGAGCCATTTTCTTATGTAAAATTTATAATGGTGGGCTCTTTGCCAAACGTTGTTGTTGGCTACAAATCTAAATAAGGACTTTAAGCTATACCTAAATGCGTGTGTTAAAAAGACGTTTACAGTTTAAAACTGTAAACGTCCTTTGTTTTATGCTATCTTTATAATATAGAGTTATCCCTCGGTACTCAGTATTTTTTGATTTCAGGAATGCTACACCCCTGTGTCTTTAAATGCTGTATTTCCTCCAGTTTAGCGATTGCTGTTTCTCTTAGAAATCTGCGTGTTAAATTTTCTTTTTCCTGTTCAAAGGGTAGCATTCCCTCTTCTGTATAAAATTTCAGTGTACTATAACGGCAACAGGTAAGTCTGACTAACTCACCGATTGACACGTGCTCTGATTCTTGTATTTTTTCTATAGAGCGTTCAATGATGGGAAGTGTAAAGTTGTCCTATGCCAGTAAGTCACTTTATTGCCTGTTTCTTCCTTCCCAAGAAGTTCTTTATGGCTATTTCCACACCACGATGCACATCAAGCCAAAATGCTATCTTTGCAAAGGAAACACTTCGATATAATTCATTTATTCTAATTGATACTGTATCTAGTTCCTTGTTAGAAAAAACATCATGAAGGTATCCGCTTTCACGAAGAAGCCATAGCATTAGATTGCCTCTTCACTTACAGAGCCTTGCTCTAATATTTCGCAGGCAAAGGGTAACACCTTACACGCAAAATCCGATTTACATAAAAAGTATAATATACCAGCTTATTGATGTGTTTTTGTTGGAATTTCAAATAATTTGTGATATAATATTTGCTGCGCAAACATTATTTTTTAGATGCCCTTCGCCTTTTCGGCGAAGATGGCAAATTATATCAACGCTTGCGCTTATGATATAATATTTGCAACAAAATATTAGCAATTTCAATGGCTCTGTGAAGTTTGCCTATGTCAAAACCGCACATTACGACTATATCAACGTCTGCACTTATAATATACTTACAAAAAATACAATAGATTGTTACTATTTTAATTGGGAGTGAATTATTTGAATGTATTTCCATCGATAAGCTCAAATATGATTGGAATTATCCTCCTCGGTTTTACAATTTTCCTTGCTAATAAAAATATTATTATTGATAGGTACAAAACAAAATTCTATATATTTGCATCTATTACTAATATAATCCTATTAATTTTAGAAATTGCTGATTTGTATATAGCAACTTTAACTTCCTCTAACATTTACATAGTGAGAATTATAGTGAATGTTTTTGGATTTGCACTATCCCCTTTAATCCCCTATTTTATGCTATGTTTTAACAACTATTATAATACGATTCCATCAAAGTACTTTAGAATTCCTCTGTTTATTAATGTGATATTAAGCCTATTAAGTGCAAAAACAGGCTGGGTTTTTAATGTTGATACACAAAACAATTATTCTAGGGGGCCTTTGTTTTTATGTTGTTTTATTGTAAATATTTTATATTTACTAATATTAATTCACAAGATATTTAAAGACGATGAATGCAGCTATTATTTAGATGAAAAGAACTTTATCATATCAATTGCTATTTCAATAATTGTTTGTTCAATAATTCAAATTTTATTTGAAGGCACACTTTTAATATTAAGTAGCATTTCTGCGAGTTTAATTTTATATTACATATTTTTACGCGAGTTACAATTTAGATATGATGTTTTTACAGGAGTAAGAAATCGCCAAGAATTTGATAAAAATATGATTAAAGCACAAAATTGTGACGGCGTTATAATTGTAGTCATGGATTTAAATGATTTAAAAGAGATAAATGATTTATGGGGACATATTACTGGAGATCAATACATCATAGAGTCTACAAAGATTATCGAAAATAGTTTTAAAGGTATTGGAATTTGCTACCGAATTGGTGGAGATGAATTTTGTGTTATTTGCAAAAATACTACAGATAATACAATTAAAGATGCATTGAATAATTTAGAAGAAACATCAAAAAAAGTAGAGAAAAACCATATTTTTCGAATTTCAATTGCTTATGGATATGCAGTTTATAATGAAAAAGAAGATGAAAGGATTTATGAAGCATTTGAACACGCAGACCAAGCAATGTATTTACATAAAACAAGGTTAAAGTTTTCCCAACATAGTAATTAATAAAACGCCACCAGCTAGTGTGAGTTATATAAGCTGGAGAGCACAATAAAGTTACTTTCTTCATATAACCACATATCTAAGCCAGTGGCGTTTATCTTAACTCATCATTCTTCTACAAATTTCTTTGCAGCGGCAGACAGACTGACACCTTTTAATGATGCTATTCCTATTTGACGGGCAGGTATTGGTGTTAGACAGGACAACTCTACCAATTCCCCACTTTCCAGATATTGCTCTGAAAATTCTCGGATTACACAGGAAACCCCCAGCTTTATTTTTGCAAATTCAAGTAACAAAGCGTGTGAGCCAAGCTCAATTTCAGGTGAAATCTGAATGCCGCTTTGGTTAAAAAAATTCTCAACGTATCTCCTTGAGTTTGATTTTTTCTCGAGAAGTATAAGCGGAAGATTTGCAATTTCACTCAACGAGTATTTCTTATCAGCATATTCTTTACCCCCAACGAAAATATCGTGTACAGGCATATATTCCTCGACGATAACTTCACTGTCGCTAACAGGCATATTCACAAATGCAAGGTCAATCTTGCCCGTTTTTAAAAGAGCAATTGCTTCAAGTGAGGTGCGATTTACAATTTGAAGCTTAATCTTAGGGTACAGCTTGCTAAATTTTTCTAGCCTACTTAACAGCAAATAGTGAGAAATGGTATCCGACGCACCAATTTTCAAGTCACCATAGGATAAATCCTTCATAGCATTGAGTTTTTTCTCAGCTACCTCCAACAAATCAATTGCTGAAACAGCATATTCAAATAAAAGCTGTCCCTCTGTGGTTAAGACAACTCCTTTTGGCGTCCTTCGAAAAAGTGCCAGATTAAGCTGTGACTCAAGTTGTTTGATGGCTTGGCTGACTGCAGATTGCGAGATAAAAAGTGATTTTGCAGCTTCAGAAATATTTTTATGAACTGCCACCTCTTTAAATATACGATATGACTCTAATTTAATTTGCATAAGCACCCCTTATATCTAATATTAATAATTTCTATTTTACTTATACTGTTACTTCGAGTATAATATAAAAGTAATCGAAAAGCAAGTGTTGGTAATACTAATGAAATAGAGTTTGAAAGGTGGGATTTGGTATTCATCCTGTTTGGCTGTCGAGCGAGCAGATATTGATGCCTTTTTATTATGGAAAGAAAAGTTGGAACGGTTGTTAGAGGTGTTAGAGCACCTATTATTCGCGAGGGTGATGATCTTAGCGAAATCGTTGTAAATTCAATTATGGATGCACAAGCCGCAGAGGGATTTAGCTTTAATGATAAAGACGTTGTTGGTGTAACTGAAGCTGTTGTAGCAAGAGCCCAAGGTAACTATGCTTCAATTGATGATATTGCCACAGACGTAAAAGCAAAGTTTTCTGACAAAACAGTTGGAGTAATTTTCCCAATCCTTTCAAGAAACCGTTTTGCAATCTGCCTAAAGGGTATTGCTAAAGGTCTTAAAAAAGTTGTTTTAATGCTAAGTTATCCAGCTGACGAAGTTGGAAATCATCTTGTTGATTTGGATTTGCTTGATGAAAAAGGTATTAATCCTTACACTGACGTATTGACTGAGGAAAAATATCGTGAACTTTTTGGCGTAGTTCTTCACCCGTTTACTGGCGTTGACTATGTTGAATATTATAAGAGCCTTATCCTTGAGATGGGTGCTGAAGTGGAGATAGTTTTCTCAAATAATTGTAAAACGATTCTTGACTACACAAAAAATGTAATTACTTGTGACATTCATACAAGAGAGCGTACAAAACGCATTCTTAAAGCAAATGGCGGAGAGATTATCTGCGCACTTGACGATATACTAACTGCTTCAGTTGATGGTAGTGGTTATAATGATAGCTACGGCTTACTAGGTTCAAACAAAGCAACAGAAACAACTGTTAAGCTATTCCCAAGAAACTGCCAGCCATTTGTTGATAGCGTTGCTGCAAAGTTAAATATCAAAACTGGTAAAAATATTGAAGTTATGGTATATGGCGATGGTGCATTTAAAGATCCAGTAGGTAAGATTTGGGAGCTTGCAGATCCAGTTGTTTCTCCTGCATACACATCTGGTCTTGAGGGACAACCCAATGAGATCAAACTGAAATATCTTGCTGATAATAACTTCGCTCATCTTAGTGGCGACGAGCTCAAGGTTGCAATTTCTGATTATATCAAGCAAAAATCAGATAACCTTGTTGGACAAATGGAATCACAAGGAACAACTCCTCGTCGTTTGACTGACCTAATCGGCTCACTATGCGACCTTACTTCAGGTAGTGGCGACAAAGGAACTCCAATTGTATTTATCCAAAATTATTTTGATAATTACTCTAAATAAGCAAATAAAAAAGATGGGACACTAAAGTGTCCCACCTTTTTACGTTTTCCACATCTTTGGAATGTATATTATAGTCCACGGCTTAATAATGGTAAAATATAGAAGAAATGTATATTTAATTATTGAAAACTGAGTAATACCATCAGTAGTTTTTCCACATTTTCAACAATCGACCTGTTGAAAGTGTGGAAAACTCCATAAATACAAGCCTAGTTTCCACATACAGTGTTGAAAACTAGGCTTGTATATTTTTTATCTTTAATTAAATAATGTATAAATTACAGTTTGTTGTTTTTTATAACAAATTGCTATTTGGAAATGCTAGGTTCGTCAAGGCTAGGTTTACAGTCCATTTTTTTACTGATAGATGAAACTTTAGAAATAACAATTGCACCAATCACAGTAATAATAATTTCAGGAATCATATAAGTTGCATTATAAACAAACGAGTAGAATATTGATAGTGCAGGTCCAGATATATTATGTAATACCCAAGTGCCAAAGCCAGCAATTGCTTCTTGTGTGAAAAACCATTCAGCCCAAGCTCCAAAAAATAGCATTCCAGAAATAAAGTGCATTAAAAATCTTAATGATAAGGCGAATACGGTGCCCAAACTAAGTGCAATTGTTGGATTTTTGAATTTATTTCTGAATAATCCACCAAATCCTAATACTGTAAATGCAAGAACATAGTCAAGAAGGCAAACAAGTATAGCTTTCCATAAAACCATTTGAGAATCTCCAGGCATAAAAAATGCAGATACTGTTCCAAAACCAGTTAGCATTTGAAGTATACTAAATACAAAACCACCGAATATGCCCCACTCGACACCGTATTTATAGGAAATCAGTATAATAGGTAGCATGGTCATAAATGTAATGCTACCCCCAAATGGTAATTTAAGCGGAATAATGTTTGATATAAGAACCAAAACCATTGAAATTGCAATTAATATACCACTTTCAACTAAGCGGCGCGTGTTTGTTTTTGTCATAAAAGCTATCTCCCTAAAATTTAATCATTTTGATGATTCAAAACCAAATAATTTTTTCAACGAAAATACTTGCTATTTTTAAACGCTAGATCCATTTAAGATACTTTTACCATGATAAATAGGCCGTGTGTGTTTTTGCATAACTGGAATCGCAAGTAAAATTGCAGCAATAACTATAGTAAAAATCCCCTCAACTCCAAACTTTGTTCCGTTTACTACCAATGAGTAAATCCAAGGACTTTGCCCCTCTGGAGCATAAACTCCCCAAATGATTACACCTGATAAGAAACTACAAACAAAACGGGAGGTAATACCAACAGCACCGCAAAAACTGATTGCAACTGATGGGTTTTTTGATACATTTCTAACTAAACCGGCAAGGCCAAGAAGTGAAAACGCAAGGACATAATCAAGCAAAATCACTAAAAGGTAGCTCCAAATATCCTCAGTTGGAGGGGTGTCAATTCCACCTTCAACCATTTGTAGCAGACCGTGTACAAATCCGCATAATAATCCCCAACTTGTTCCATACTTATAAGCAAGGATAATAATAGGTAGCATACTCAAAAGAGAAATACTCGTTGCAGGAAAAATTTGAATTTTAATGAAGGAAAGAATAAATCCCATTGCAATTAGAATACCACTTTCAACTAAGCGGCGTGTGTTTGTTTTTGTCATAAAAATGACCTCCTAAAATTTGTTTTTTGCGGAAAACCGCATCTCCCTAAATTTTAGATAATTCCAAGAAAAAACACGACGAATACATAAATGTACCGTCGTGTTCATTATTATATAATTAAGGTAATTATAAACAATCTTCCTACGATGGCATTATCCATATCAGGTATAAGGGACTCAGACAATACCATGTCTATTCTCAGCCTAATTTTATTAAGCGCCCCTGATTACTTACTATTATAATATAGCTACATAAATTTGTCAAATTAATATAGTATATACTTTTTATTTTATCCTAAGCATAATATTTATTGTGGAGGTGAGAATATGGCTGTAGAAGCAACTGCAACAAGAGGGTCCCCTCAAAATGGTAATACAAATTCAAATGGAATAGATGAAACGCAATTTAAGAAGAGTAACCCCCTAGAAAAATGCACATCTCCAGAAGAAATTTTTGCTATTGCTACAGCTCTCACCGTTTTACTCTCAAAAGAATTAAATCAAAAGCAAATGTCAACGATGATAAACTTTTTAGCACTACTTTTAGCAAATCTTTCTGCAGTCCTTACTCAAATACAAATATGCGAGGGCGTCGAAATTCAGCCTCCAATCTAATAAATTTGTAATTTTTAATGCTATCTATTGTTAAAATTAACTTTTTGAGATATAATTTAATATACCGAATAAATTATATCACCTACATAAAATTATTTATTTTGTGTAGGTGTTAAATATGAACGTGGCTTTTGCAGTTAAGGAGAACATAATGACCGATAACATTGTCAGAATATATACAGATGGTGGTTGTAGCGGAAATCCTGGTCCTGGTGGCTGGGGCGCTGTTTTAGAGTATGGAGATAAACGAAAAGAGCTCTGTGGCGGAGAACGTGAAACTACCAATAACCGCATGGAACTTACAGCAGTAATCTCTGGGTTAAAGGCGCTCAAACGTCCTTGCAAGGCAATTGTCACCACCGATTCAAAATATGTGGTTGATGCAATTACACAGGGTTGGGCAAAAAAATGGCGAGCGCAAGGCTGGATGCGCAACAAAAAGGATAAGGCATTAAATCCCGATTTATGGCAGCAATTACTAGAGCTACTAGAAATTCACGAGGTTTCATTTTGCTGGGTTAAAGGACATGCCGGCCACCCCCAAAATGAGCGTTGCGATGAACTTGCAGTCACATATTATCAAAAATATCTTTGACAGTTGACTTTTCCTACCAAAAAGGTATATAATGATATTATAGCAAATAAACACATGAAATAGATAGCAAAAGACACACTATTTGGAGGTAAACTGAATGAACAAATTTGTATACGCAGACAATGCGGCAACAACTAACGTCGGCGACAGCGTGTATTACGCAATGCTACCCTATTTAAAGGATTTTTACGGCAATCCATCTAGCATATATTCAATCGGTAGAGAAGCAAGAAAATCGATTGAGCTTGCACGTCAAAAGGTTGCGACGGGATTAAACGCTGAGCCAGCAGAAATTTATTTTACAGGTTGCGGAACTGAGAGTGATAACTGGGCGCTCAAGTCTGTTGCACATGATTTAAAGGCAAAGGGTAAAAACCACATTATTACTACAAACTTTGAACATCATGCAATTCTTCACACTTGTGAAAAGCTTGCAAAAGAGGGCTTTGAAGTAACCTATTTACCTGTAGACAACGATGGGTATATAACTAGCGAACAGGTTTTAAATGCAATTACAGATAAAACTGCGATTGTTTCTATCATGTACGCAAACAATGAGATTGGTACAATTCAACCGATTTCAGAAATTGGCGCAATCTGTAAGGATAAAAAAGTCATCTTCCACACTGACGCAGTACAAGCTATCGGAAGTGTAGCGATTGATGTCAAAGCACAAAATATTGATATGTTATCGATATCAGGGCACAAAATTCATGCGCCTAAAGGAATTGGTGCGTTATATGTGCGAAAAGGTGTCCGCCTAACCAACTTCATTGACGGTGGAGCACAAGAACGCAACAAACGTGGCGGAACTGAAAACCTTGCATCTATTGTGGCACTTGGTGTTGCAATGGAGGAAGCTACGAATGGAATTGAAGAGCGTGTACAAAAGGTTGCTAAGATGCGCGACCGATTGATTGATAGCATATTAAAAACCATTCCAAAGTCAAGGTTAAATGGTGGAATTAGCCCACGTCTTGCTGGAAACTTGAATATTTCATTTGAGGCTGTCGAGGGTGAGGCATTGTTGCTCCGTCTTGACATGATGGGTGTTTGTGCATCATCGGGTTCAGCTTGTACTTCTGGTGCGCTTGATCCATCCCATGTGCTTATGGCAATAGGATTGCCACACGAAATTGCCCATGGTTCGCTTAGATTAAGCTTAAATGAATATAACACTGATGAAGACGTTGATTACATCCTAGAGGTGCTTCCGGGGGTAATTGATATACTAAGAGCAATGTCCCCAATTTGGGAAGGTTAACAAAGCTAAGCCTTGACGTATATCACGCTGTAGTGTGATACAAAAATAAATTTTGCAAGAACAAAAAAAGATAAATAATAATGGGTATTAATGTAATTTCTAATGCTCTTACAGGAGGAAAAAAGTATGTTATATAGCGAGAAAGTAATGGACCACTTTGCAAGTCCAAGAAACGTTGGCGAAATTGTTGATGCTGACGGCATCGGTGAGGTAGGCAACGCAAAGTGTGGCGATATTATGAAAATGTATATTAAAGTTGAGGGAAACAAAATCTCTGACGTTAAGTTTAAAACATTTGGCTGTGGTGCAGCAATTGCAACAAGCTCAATTGCTACAGAAATGATTATTGGACACACAATTGAAGAGGCTTTACAGCTGACAAATAAAGCTGTTGTTGAGGCACTTGACGGTTTGCCAAATTCAAAACTGCATTGTTCAGTTTTGGCAGAGCAAGCAATAAAAGCTGCAATTAGCGATTACTATGTAAAAAGAGGCGTAGACCCTACCCCAATCGTTGGAACCGTTAAAGAATGTGATGCGTGTCATTGTGGGGGATAAGGTTTTAGTTGGAATGAGTGGCGGAGGNNGATAGCTCTGTTGCTGCGGCATTACTTATGGATGAAGGATATCAGGTGCAGGGTGCTACCCTACGCCTTTTTTCCAATGATGATATCGGCATTAATGATAAAACTCGAACTTGTTGCTCTTTGTCTGATGTTGAGGATGCAAGAAGTGTTTGCTATAAGCTTTCCATTGAGCATTATGTGTTCAATTTTGGTGAACAATTTAATAGGGATGTTATCGCTCGTTTTGCTCAAAGCTATGAAAACGGTGAAACCCCTAACCCATGTATTGAATGTAACCGATATATTAAGTTTAGTAAAATGCTTGAGCGTGCTATGCTCATGGAGCAAGATTACATTGCCACCGGGCATTATGCTAATATTGAATATGATGAAAAAACTGGCAGATATTTGCTTAAAAAAGCTAAGGATATCACCAAAGACCAAACCTATATGCTCTATCCCCTAACCCAAGAGCAACTCTCAAGAACCCTTTTTCCACTTGGAAATTTAACAAAACCAGAGATACGTGAAATTGCTCAGCAACGAGGATTAATTAATGCAAGAAAACCAGATAGTCAGGATATCTGTTTTGTAAAAGACGGAGATTATGCTGGGTTTATCAAGCGTGAGTGGGGTGTCGAGGCTAAGTCAGGCGATTTTATTGATACCAAAGGTAATAGGCTTGGAAAGCATAGCGGTATCATTCATTATACAATCGGTCAGCGTAAGGGTTTAGGACTAAGTTTTGAATCCCCTCGATATGTCGTAGATAAGAACAAAGAAAACAATACGGTTACACTCGGAATGAGCGAGGAACTCTTTTCGACCAGCCTAATGGCTAGGGATATGAACTGGATTTCAATTGAGAGTTTGACCCAGCCTATGCGGGTAACTGCAAAGACAAGATACAGCCAAAGCGAAAGTACTGCTACCATTTACCCTAGAGATAATAGCCAAGCTTATGTCGAGTTTGATGAGCCACAGCGTGCTATTACCAAAGGGCAAGCAGTTGTCTTTTATAACGGGGATGTTGTTGTTGGCGGCGGTACAATTATGTAATATAAGTGCATTTTAGCGTATATATGGACTTCGCTAATTGCTGTAAAATAAAATCTAGTCAGTAACTACTTTAAGACAAACCAATTTTTAACCTTAGTTAAAAATTGGTTTGTCTTTTTTATGCTTGATGAAGTATCTGTAATAAAAAGTGAGTTTAATTTTTGTTGTATTGCTTCAATTCACTTTGCCCAATTACAAACTCATATAGTTGCATCACTTCTACCGCTGCACAGAATTTATCCGCGCAACTTACTATAAATGATTCTTTATATTTTGGAAAAGTAATCGTAAGGGGCCACATATGTTTTAGGATAATATCCTTTTCAATATCTGATAGGTCCAAAAGAGCAGATGCATTTTTTAGTGCAACAAAGGGGTGAGTTA
>DBGA01000011.1 GCA_002295325.1 Ruminococcaceae bacterium UBA866
TTTAAATTTCTTAATAAAATAATAATAATCACGATATCCTACCACTTCGGTTATTTCAGATAAGGGGGTTTTTGTATAGCAAATCATATGATAAGCCTTTTCCAATCTGAGGTTAGTGAGGTATTTTGAAAATGTAGTAGATCGATTTTTTTTAAATAAGTCACAAATATAAGTCATATTAATATAAAACTTTGCCGAAAGATCCGATAGGCTAATTTCTTGATTATAGTTTTCATCTATATAATCTAGCATTTGCTCAAATGATGCATAGAGGCTTGTGTTACTCTCCGATGAAAGCTGGTCCAACCCTACATCTTGTACTAGTAAATTCAAAAAGCGTGCGGCTTCACAGACATTTGCATATTTTAAAGATATCCGATCGTAGGATAAAACTTCATATTCCATTTCACCCTTATGATGTGATATTTTTTCTATGTATCCTAAAATTGCATTGTATATGTAACTAAAATCCTGCATATTTAAATTATGCTCAATACAATACAATTCCAGTCTTTCAGCAATTAACAACTCAGAAAGATCTCTATCACCTCTATCGAGTGCATCATAGACATTTTCAAGAAACAAATTACAACAAGCAATATCTGTAGCTGTAAATTCATTAATATATCGATCTGGAAAAAGAAAATGATTATGTGCTGCAATGTTTGATTCCTGAAGCGTAGATTTAATATTGTTTTCATTATAAAAACAATCGCTTATCCCAAACGAAAGATACTCTTTTTCAATACAAAATTCGGACTTCAAGAATGATTCCAATGCAGACCTAACAATAGCTTTCTCTGCATTAATCAAATAAACATACTTATTAGAGCCTAATTTATAATTTGAATGTGAAATCTCAGACAAGTGCTTGTCTAGTAGAATCTTGTCTGAAAACGTTATATAACCCGTAAGAAAACAAAATGGGTTATCATTATTATGAAACGTCTTTACATCAATTTCAATCGTGCCATCTAAAAAAATTCCCTCTGTCTGCTCCCTCATAATATATTTTTTAGCCTTTATATTTTCGACCAGCAAGCTTAGCGTTTTTCTTAATTCTTTTTGATTTAGTGGTTTTAGCAGGTATGCAAATACGCCATACTCAATCGCCCTTTTTGCATATTCAAAATCACTATATCCACTAAATACAATAAAATCACAATCTATATTTTGCTCTCGAGCACATCGCATTAGATCAATTCCAGAAACATTTGGCATTTGAATATCTGTAATAACAATATCCGGTTGTTTATTCAATATAATGTTTAGTGCCTCTGACGAATTTGTTGTTTGTGCAGATACTTCTAATCCCAATTCACCCCACTCTATTGAATTGATTAACCCCAATAGTACCCAAGGTTCATCATCCACCAACAACACCTGATACAATAAAATCCACTCCTATTAAAAAATTATGTGTACATTATACTATTAAGTACCCGAATTTGCAAATTGCATTTTATTTGGGTTATTTCATTTATATAACTTAAAAACTTAATTTGCTTATACTATTTAAGCTTTCATGCCTATTTTTGGGGGCTACAATCATCTCCTAAAATTTCTTATATTCTCCATCAAATAAATTATATGGGAGTATACTGATAATAATAAAAAAATATGGATACAGTCGGAGTAGTATCGTCCACACCATGATATCCACATATTTCCTATAATGCGGATAATAAAAACCCTACTCTTTCGAGTAGGGTTTTTGCTTTATTTGTTCAAGTTATATGATTTTTAAAATACAGTAGTAAACAATTTTATGTAAAACTTAATTTCATAACGTACCTTTGCTCCATGAGCCATATTTACATATAAAACTTGCGTGTATAAAATCCGACATATGGTTTCTGAGAACCATATAACCAATTACTACTGCTATTTTATCTTCCTCTCTATCAAATGCGAATTAAAACAATCGGCCCTTCTTGGTTTTCAAAATGAATAATTTGTCCTTCGCTTTGCATAATTGTTCCCTTGCAGGTCTGCCATTCACCATATGGCACATATACTTCGCAGTCATTAGTGTTAGGGGTTAAAATTGGTGCCACTAAACAACTATCTCCTAACATAAACTGGTCCGTTATGCACTCACAGTTTTCATGCGGGAACACATACGAAAGTGGGCGTAAAATAGGCTCACCTTTAGTTTGGCAATTGTGCACGGCTTCGTTAATTAATGGAAGCATTTTTTCGCGCAATTTAATTGCATTCAATATGCGTTTATAATTCTCAGTATTTAAACAACGCCAAGGTGCAGCCGAAAACTGCATTACAGGCATGAGCGATGCCACCTGAGCGTGTCTAACAAATAACGTTTCGTCCAAATTACCCATACTATGAAAGTTTCGATATTCACCGCCGCCAATCATATCAGGACAAAGATACGGGTGACCTGTTAAGCTTTGTACTATAGCATTTGGCACTAATGCCGCTAGGCCAGTTTCACCCCAACTATGGTCCTTATCACATAATCGCTGCATTAGTGACCAACCCCCAGCTCCTTGGGTAACGCGATATTCGTTTAGAGGGAACTGCTCTCCGAACGCTGCCCATGCACGGGAATGGGCATCTTGTGACACCTTTCCATCTTTAGGATAATACAGACTATCGCCTGCATCAAATTTAAATCCATCCANNGTAATTGATTATGCAACCATTTCTGAGCTGCTGGGTTTGTCATATCCAGTACGGCAGAAAATCCGTTCCACCAGTTAGCAATATATACTGTGTCATCCTTGTTTTTTACTAATAACCCTTTTTCAGCCAACTCTCGATATTCTAAGGTATCTGCCGTTATAAACGGGCAAATCCATAACATAACAAGAAAGCCTTGATTATGTAATGTTTTTAGCATGCTCTCGGGGTCTTCAAACTTGTCCTTAGCAAAATTCCATTTTCCATAATAGTCGCTCCAGCCGTCGTCAATCATCAAAACACCAGAAGGCATACCGTGATTTAGAATGTCTTTACAATATTCCATGATGGCTTTTTGTGTCTGGTGAAATGTCAGCTCTATCCATGTATTATACACAGGATTTTGAAACAGCATTGGATGCAGAGTACAAGGATGAAATGGAAAAAAACGATGCATTGCATCAATATAAGCATCTCTTAAATTTTGCCCACCACTACCTAACAATACATCCTCTGGAACACTTATTATACCATCTTGAAACTTAATCATGTACCCATCGTTTCGCCACAACCAACGCCCTTTTGTTGATAAAAAAAGTGGCATACTTTGGTTTACTGTTTGGTGACTTTCTAGGTTAAGTATCACATCACTTTGCGCATCATACGGCTGCCTAATCCCCTCTGTAACAAGACCTCCGTACCAATATTCATTTTTTAGTATATCAATTTTCATTGTTCAAGCTCTTTTCTATTTATGCTACGGGAGTTTCAACCATATGAAACACTTCTAATTCATTGATTGCAAAATGCTTCCACTGTAAATTAGCAGCATTTATTTTTACTCTTAAATATTGAATGTCATCTGTAGTATTGAACGTCAACGCCTTGCTTTCAATTGTAGAATCATTTGTATTCCATATAATATTTCCACTGTTAGCAACTACTTTCCACTCAACACCATTTGGTGATACTTCAACGTCAAAATTAGTCGGTGCTTGACTTTGTGCATACCAAGAATGTAGCTTAACTTGATTGCATTTAATAGGTGTATCCCATTTAAGAGTAAGATACTGTGGAATAACCGGATTATCTCTACTTTGCATAGCATCTGTAAAGTCACCATCTGTGAGTAGTCCTCCAACTTTGCTATCCATAACTGGTGTACATTCTTTGGCAATATTTGTATTTATGCACATCGCTGATGTATCCTTGATAACTACTTCATTAATAGCAAAATGGTTCCATGTAAGATTTGCAGAGTTGATTTTTAGACGGACGGCTTTTTGTCCAGTTACTTTTGGAAACATAAGCGTTTTACTTTCTACTTTCCAATCATTTGACAACCAAGAAACATCTCCCGAGGACGCTACTTTTGACCAACCTGTTTCCCCATTTTCAGAAACTTCAACATCCCAGTTTGTTGGCGCCTGTCCCTGACCGTATGCCGCTTTCAAAGTAACCATGTTTAAATTTTGAGCTTCATTCCAATCAAAATAGACATACTGTGGAAAAATCGGATTATCTTTACTTTGCATACAGGAATATGCATCATTATCACCCATATTACTTGGTGGATTACTCCAATCCCAACTTTCGTTTGCGCCTTTCACTGCATAAGGTGCAATGTTTTCTCCCATAGCCGCTGTCTTTTCATTTTCAATCATATATGGTTTTTTATATACTCTAAAATAGTCAATTTCAAACTTTTTAGGATAGGTCGCGTTTGGGTCAGGAATACCTGTCCATGAATTTGGTGCCTCATAGATACCAAGTAGTGTAGTCATTTTATAATCAGGTGTTTGCGTTGTTTGCTTCATCAACTGATTATCAAAATAAAACTTCATTCCTGTTTCATCCCATTCAAAACCATAAACATGAAACTCTTTACTAAGATCTGTATTCACATAATAGTTTCTACCCTGCTCAGTTCTATCTGGATCTGCCCATGGATGTACAGACACATTTACTTTACTTCGATTTGTGCCGCATTCTTTCCCTAGAATTTCAAAAATATCAATTTCGGCTACTTCGTTTGCATTTTCTTGGTTACCAACCATCCACCAAGCACAGTGCATACCAGGTCCACCTTGGATGCGGGCACGAATTTCAAAATATCCATACTTAGTTTCATAATTAGTAATAGCTCTGTGGTGATCAAACATTTCTACATCATTACCGAATCGGTGCAATCCATCACGCATACCAGTAGCTATACTAGAAATCATCTGTACAGTATTAGGACGCCATCCACCTTGATCTTTGTCTATTTTTAAAGAAATGTTGCCGTTCTCAAGTGAATAGTTTGCCATACTTTGCGGAACAGTTGTCCAATGTGTAAGGTAACTATCTGTAAACTTTGTTTTGTCTAAAGTTGGCTCGTTAAATTCTTCTGAAAAATCCAATATCCAGTTCTCTTTTTGGGGTAAATTTGCTGGAAAATCTACTGCTAATACTTTGCCCATACCAAAAATTTGTGTAATGAAAGTAATTCCAATTATCATTGCGACAGTGCGTTTGAAAAATATTGCTCTTTTCATAACATCCTCCTATTAATAATAAATTTTAGTTACTAGATCAGTTCCACCGTTTCATGTGTTAATCGTGCACGTTCAGCAGCAAAACACATGGAATGACTTTGTAGTGACGCTTGAGCTGACGAAAGACTGCTACCACCATTTTGTATAAGATGAACAAAGTCACGCATCAAATAATAATCTCCTCCTCCATGTCCATAATTATTACTTTCAATTAATAAAGGCACTTCGATGCTACTTGGCTCCACTTCGCAAAATCTATGTAATTTAATGGTATTTGTATTCATGTCTGCACTAATTTGCCCCTTCGTGCCCATGATTTTAATTTGACGAGCACTTTCCGTTGTAAAAGCTGTCATGGTAAAGGTTGCAACGGCACCTCCAGTAAACTCCATATTTACGACCTGTCTATCCACCACATTATTATCACAGTGATATACACATCGACCATATGGCCCTGTTTTCAGTGCTCTTAATCGTCCTTCATAAGAAAGATCTGTGGAAATCATATCTGTAGGCCATCCGATATTATCGGTTAAATACAGCTTTGGTGCATAATAAATACAATTATCGCTATGAGAACAACCATTCATACAACAGTCAGGTGCATCTAGCGGCGCATTTTTCAGAGTAAAATGTTGCAAACTTCCAAAGCTTGATAGCCGTTCACATTTTTGTCCTATTAGCCATGCAATAATATCCATGTCATGGCAACCTTTTTGCAAAATCATTGAACTTGTTTGCGTTGAGTTACGCCAGTTTCCACGCACGAAGCTATGTGCCTGATGCCAATATGCCACATTTTCAATCTGATCAATTGCCGCCACAGTACCAATAGCACCTTCATCAATCAACTGTTTTAACTTCTGATAAAATGGCGTATATCTCAACACATGACACACAGACAAAACACATGAATTTTCACGTGCAGCCTTTTCGATAGCTTGACATTCTTCTTCAGTATTGCTCATAGGCTTCTCAAGCAATACATTATATCCTTTTTCAAGTGCTATTAACGCAGGTTGCGTGTGCATATCATCAAGCGTGCAAATAATTGCCGCATCTGCCATACGTGGCTGCGCTAGTAGTTGCTCCCAAGTTGAATATTGTGCTTGCTCAGAAATATCAAAACATTCGCAAAATTGACTGCGACGTTCCATTTTAGGTTCTGCCACCGCTACAATTTTCAATTCCTCAGGGTGTTGCTTGGCATAATTTGCATACACCTGCCCACGAGCGCCCGCGCCTAGTAATATAGCTGTCACTTGGTTCATCTTTATTTCTCCTCAACTAATGTTCGCAGAAGGTCCTCATATACGATTTTAAAATAATTTGGGTCATCGTTATAAGTATAGTTATTAGTAAATACACGCCCGATAAATTCATCATGTAGTGCGACATCTTTTTTAAATAGCATTTGTAGGAGCGCTGCATCTTCAGCACCACGCCTCTGCGCCTCCAAACGCATGCTGAGCCATGGACCGTCATTACCTGGGTAAACAATAAATGCATCACCACAAGGAAAGTTTGTACCAAGACCAGTAGGGTTGTGACAACTTGTGGCTACAAACGGATCCATACCTTGTGGGAACTGGTTAAAGCCCCAATGCAAAAAACCCCCTATACGATTCTTAGCACAGCCCCAAAACAAAAGACGACCTTTAAGTAAGGCAAAATCTAAAAATCGGTTCAGCCAATGCCCCTCTGGTCCACAGCATACATATGTCCATACAGTTTCGCCAAGTGCACTGAGTGCATCAAAATCTGACTTTTGATCCTCATAACCTGACGTACCAGGTACCCATATATCAATGCCACCACGAAACTCTGTAGAACTCACGGCTTCTATAATCTGTACACATGGCAAATATTTGCGGACAATACTTACCGCCATATAATATTGTCGTCTACGTGCTACGAGTGCCGCTTCATCTTTTACATGTATATCAGGCTCATCTTGAATATGAAATAGCACTTTTTCCTGCCAGCCATGTCGATGTAAATATTCTGAAAGTGTCTTAACAAAATTAACAGTGATAGCATATCCTTGCAGAGTTTCAAAACCTATTTCTGGAGCCATTGTACATTTGAATGTATCCGTCAGCATATCTGGCATACCATCTGGTAAAAAACCTCTTGAAAGTAAAGTTCCGATTTCTAATTGCTGCATTCCCTCGCTAAAAAACAGCTCTATCAATGGCGTTAGATACTCGAAATCGAACACATACGGAGCTCTGTTTATAACGCAAATATCATCTAATTCTAGATAAAACAGTGTTTGATGAGCGCGTCGCATAGCTTTTGCGTATTTACGTACCATATCGTAGAAGTTTGCACTGCCCTTTTCTACTTTGTGTAATCTACAGATAGCATCAATACTAAACCAATTTGTGAGGGGAAATGTGTCCTCTGGAATACACACAGGGTACACCTGCACAGTAATTGTACATTGGTAAACTCCCTCTTCACATTCAGCATAAAGCTTAATTGTATGCTCCCCCGCTGTAATATCTGCTGTAGGGACTAAACAAATATATGAAGCCGCCAAATTATTATCAGTCGAAATGATACCACTCTTACTTGGAATAAGACAATCAAACACCTCAAATGGTGCAAGCCTTGTGGCATAAGATGGCTTCTCAGCCGGCGGTGTTTCCAACACCATGCTGCCACCCTGCTCTACCCCATCGCCGGTATTGTATTCCACTGGAATAGCTTTCATACTGTACCATTCTGGAGTGAATTCATCGCTATCCATTCGCAATTTGACATTCTTTCCTTTTGTACTCAACAAAAGCTGTATACCATGCACATTATTTTGTGCTGTAGCCAATCGCAGAGTACTAGGAAGAGGAGCGAGAACAGTGTCTGGGTAGCAAAAACTCTCTGTAGCGGAAATCACGCCGGTAAAATTCATAAAAATGCTCCTTTTCTAATAAAAAATGTGGGCTCAGAAAACGAGCCCACACTTTTTGCAGTTTATTTTGTAATGCCTGCTTTTGTAGCTGCGTCGTTTACTTCTTTTAACATTGCAGACAATCCCTTAGTTTCGTAAGATGCCATTAAGCCGTCAACCATTTTGTCTACTGGCTCAGTGCCCATCATGATTTGCAGCAAATCATCATTTGTGTTGTATACAAACGCATCTTTCAGCGGTGTAGACAAGAACATTACACTGTCATAATATTTTGGTAATGTACCATTTTTCACTGCATCCTCATGTCTAGCATCATTTAATGCACGATATTCAGAAGGATTATTAGATGGGAAAGATGAATCCCAATCGCTAGGATTCCACATAGCAATACTATCAATATTTGAGTTAGGATTTTTAAATCCATATTTTTTTGCTAATACAACGCCATCTTTCATTACTGGTTTTCCCTCTACCATATCGTAATCTTCGCCCTCAATACCGCAAAATACTAGACGCTTACCTTCATCGGAATATAAAAAGTCAAATAATTTGCAGATGGCTTCCATTTTATTATCGTCCACCTTTGCAGAAATGTAGCTTTCACTCCATGATTCTGTGTCCACAAAATAGTATTTTTTGCTTTCTACTGATGGATAAATTTTTGCAATACGTACATCGTCAAGGAATTTACGATTATTCAGTTCTTCGTAGTCAAGAGCAATTTGGCTATGCAACCATGCTGGTCCGGAGCCTGCAAATACCATTGCTGCACTTTGTCCTTGTAGGAATTTTTCTTTAGAAGTGTCATATTTTGCAAGAGCAATATCTTTTTCAATAGTTCCTTCTTTATACATATCACGAGCAAGTTGCATTGCAGCTTTTAAATTACCTGCAAAATATCCAGGTATAAAATTACCGTCTTTTTCTACCCATTTTTTATCAATGACTCCACCATATGGATAAATAAATCCGCCAATAAGCTGTGGAAGAACTTGTGTCATACCTTTAACACCTTTAGCTTCAGGGTCTGCAGCAATAATTTTTTTAATCATATCTCTAAATTCATCATAGGTTTCGGGTTCTTTTGTCACACCTGCTTTTTTGGCAAGATCCCAGCGATAAACCACATTACGATCTTGAACACTATAAGAAATGTCACCATATGTCTGACGTGGAATCATATAAAATTGATCATTTTTTTTAGCAGCGACTGCACGCTCCATAGTTAGATATTCTTTTAAATCAGGATATTTAGATAAATCCTGTGGTAATGAACGGATAACCCCTTGCTCAACCCAATTACCAAAAAATGATTTACTTACGAAGTCTCCGCAAAAAATATCTGGTAGTTGTCCATTCGTAGCCCAAAGCTGGATTTTTTGCTCTGAATCATCCCATGTAACATTTTGAGGTACAAGACGTACTCCTGTTTTTTCTTCCAATGTCTTGTAAATAGCATCATCTTTCCCACCAGAAAGACCATCTTCTGCGCCCCAAATAGCAATACTAACCTCTATTGGTTCACTTTTTGCCGTCTCCGCTTGAGATGTTGGTTCATTGACTTTTGCTGGCTTTTCACCACAACTCGTTAATATGCCTACTGTCATAACGAGAGATAGTGCGAGTGCAAGAATTCTTTTTGCTTTTTTCATTTTCATTCTCCTCTTCGTTTTTAATTGTATCATACTAGCCTATTCTTTAACAGAACCGACCATAACGCCCTTAACAAAATATTTTTGAACAAACGGATATACGCATAAAATTGGGAGTACTGTGATTATAATTGTAGCCATCTGAATTGATTGTACAAACACCTTGCCTTGGCTACTCATTATAGACTGTGCCTGTGTAGCTAGTTGGCTATTAAAGTTTACAAGAACATCTCTAAGATAAATTTGTAAAGGTTTTATATTTTTATCATTAATATAAAGAAACGCATTCCACCATTCATTCCATCGCTCAACCGAATAAAACAATGCAAATGTGGCCATAAAAGGTATAGAAATGGGAATGTAGATACGAGTGAGCACCGTTAGTTCGTTAGCTCCGTCTATATGTGCTGCCTCGGCTAAACTTGGGGGAAGACTTGTAAAATAATTTTTCATTATAATAAGGTAATAAGTACTAATTAAGCCTGGAAAAATCATCGACCACACCGAATTAGTTAACCCTAAATCGCTCACAACCAAATATGTAGGAATTAAGCCTCCCGAAAACAGCATAGTAAATAAAATTGCACTTAATAAAAAGTTGCGCCCTACAAGATCCTTTTTAGAAAGTACATATGCTCCAACAACTGAAAATAACATATTCAGGGTTGTGCCCACTATAGTAACAAATAGCGTCGTCGCAAGCGACTTCATAAAATAAATATCTTTTATAATTGTTTTGTAGCCCGTAAAATCAAATACATGCGGGTATAAGTAAGGTGAATAACTTGCGTTGGCGAGGGTATTGGAAAACGAAACAATTAAAACATTATAAAAAGGATACATAGTGATAAGTGCTAACAATCCAAAAATAATGTAAAGACTGATTTCAAAAACAGAGGTTTTCTTTTTCATGATATATCTCCTAATACAGACCCTCTTCGCCTGACTTTGTAATAATTTTATTTGTAATGGTAATCATTACAACCCCTATGACCGACTTTAGCAATCCTATTGCTGTAGTATATCCGAAGTTTGTGCCCACCATAAATGACTGCCGATAGACATATGTATCAATGATGTCCGCAACTGGGTATACTGGCGAAGAATAAAGATTAAATATTTGATCAAAAGATGCTCCTCCCATGATGCCACCAATTTGCAAAATGAGCATGATACATACTGTACCACGTATACCTGGCCATGTAATATGTCGCATTTTTTGACTTCGGCTTGCACCGTCTATGCTTGCAGCCTCATATAGTTGTGGGTCAATTCCCGTCAAGGCCGCCATATATATAATAGAATCCCAACCAAACTCTTTCCAAATATTCGATCCCCAGATAAACTGACGAAACGACGATTGATTCACAATCGGAGACATTTCCGGAAGGTTTAGTAATGAAAGCACTTGATTCACAATACCATTCGATGCAAACATGTTGATAAGAATACCCGACATTACAATCCATGAGATAAAATGTGGAAAAGTAAACACTGTCTGAAACAACTTTTTTACACGTGGATGCCGAATCTCGTTAAGCAAAATTGCTACTATAATTGGTACTGGAAATTGAAACAATAGCTTACCAAAGCTGAAAATTAATGTGTTTTTAAAAGCCCTCCAAAACTCAGCATCTTTAAACATCGCTTGAAAATGTGTAAATCCCAACCATGGGCTGCCCCAAAGTCCCGTATCATACCGATAATTTTTGAAAGCTAATGTAATTCCTCCCATTGGAAGATAACAGAACATTACATACCATACAATAACCGGCAAAAGCATAGCATATAGAATCCAATCTTTTTTCATACGACGTAGCGTAGAGCTCTCATATTTCATGTGCCACCCACCTTTATTTTGTTTACTCATTTATAATATCAGTGCAAGCGACTAAAAGGTATGGACGTATGGCAGAAGTTTACAAAATAAAAATGGAATAATACTATATTTTATGTACATTTCTAATTTATCTGTAATAATTATGTAATTATATTAGGTACAGCTAGAATTTGACCATACATTTTATATCTTCTTTATGATATACTGATGGCATAGGAGTGATATATTTGCATAGTTTATCCGAATTTTCTATCAAAAAGCAGTTTCAGCTAATTTTATCTTGCCTACTTTCACTTTGTCTGATACTGGGTGCACTGTCATATATAGTGGTTAATAGTCTTATGACAAAAAATGCAACCGCCTATGCGCAAAACACAGCTCAGGGATTTCACGTTGAAATGCAATATCTATGTAAGCGAGTGGATGCGATTTTTACTAATCTACTTTTTGATCAAAATATAGAACGCATGATGGTAAACCCTTATTCTGCTGAAACACCAGCCTATATTAAAAAACTACAAGTTCAGTTTTCCACATATTCTATTATGAATCAAGATATTACTGATATTGCACTTGTTACAAAAGATATGACATGGTCAAACTTTTTTGACGCCGACACGCTGCAAGGCTTTTCTAATAATCTAGACAATGTATATGGGACAAAAAGTTTTGGTCTTCGACACTCTCCAGTTCAACAGCACAATGAAAGTAACACTCAACGTCTGGTATTTGGTCACAGCGTTTATGGTATGCATAACGATGATCTTTACGGTCAATATCTAGGAAGTATTATTTTGTCATTAAACCCAGCCAAGTCTGCCATCACCCTCCCAGCTAATGAACGTGGTGCTGCATATTTTGTGCTAGCTGATTCAACTGGCAATACGTTTTCATTTAATGCTTCAAAAGAGATTTGTAAAGATATTTTAAAACAATATGGCGCATCAGATGAGTTTAGCTCTTCGGATGTACAAGTTTGTGAAACGAAGGATTATCTTATTTATGCAACTCCAATGCCAGAAGCGGACTCATACTTACTAAGTGCTATTGACCGTCATTCTCTAAACAAAGATGTGTTAATAGCTACAACAATGATTATATTGATTGTTATAGCTGCATTACTAGTGGTTATTCTACTTATGCATACCATTCTACTAAATATGGTGTCACCACTTGGTGAGATGTCGAAATATTTAACCATAGTAAAAAGCAGTGCCCCTAACATGCCAAAGCTACCCATTCACTTATCTGGTTGTAGCGAGATTCGTATGTTAAGCGATGCCTTTAACGAAATGATTGCCGAACAAAGCCACTTGGCGACGCAGCTACATAGTGCCACAGTAACACTTTATGAATCAGAGCTTGGGAAAAAGCAAGCTGAGCTCGACTTTTTACGTAGCCAAATCAATCCTCATTTTCTATATAACACATTAGAGTCCATTAAGGACATTGCCAATGAACGTGATGTATCAGAGATTGCCGCCATTGCCAATGCCATGGGTAAACTTTTTAGATATAATGTAAAAGGCAGTGTTTCCGTAACACTTGAACAAGAACTAGATATTACCCTTGCTTATCTTGATATTCAACAGGCACGTTTTCCTGGTAAGCTAGAAATAATATCGAGCGTGCGCCCAAATACACTAAGAATTCCAGTAATGAAGCTTATGCTTCAACCTTTGATAGAAAATGCTATTTACCATGGCATTGAACCCAAAGCTGGAAAAGGCACCTTGTTTCTTAGTGCCAAGATTGAAAATGAAATACTAGTGCTCAGTATTTATGATGATGGTGTCGGCATTCCTGCCTCAAAGCTGTCCAGACTACGCCATAATTTATCTAATGTTTGTGAGTCACGGATAAGTGGAGAACATATCGGCTTGTTAAATGTGCAACATCGCATTTGGTTACAATATGGCGAAGGTTATGGCATTACCCTAGATAGCAACGAACACGAAGGTACGCAAATTGTTGTGCGTATTCCCATCCTTAAAAAATAAAAAGGAGATTTTTGCTAATGCTAAAGGTACTTCTTGCAGACGATGAAAACCGTATTTTAAAAAACTTGCAAAATGAAATCCCTTGGACACAGCTTGGACTTACAGTGACTTGTTGTGCCAACAATGGTCTTGAAGCCGCATCATTTGCAGTTAAACACGATGTGGATATAGTAGTCACAGATATACGTATGCCTATCTTAAATGGGCTCGAACTTTGCAAAAAGCTGCATGAGGCAAATCCATCACTACAAATAATAATCATCAGTGGATATGCTGATTTTGCATATGCACAACAAGCAATTCAACTTGGTGTTATTGGATATTGTTTAAAACCTATCGACATGACCGAACTTATAGGATTTCTACGCACAGCCATACATAATATTCATAAAGATAAGACTGTGAATGATGATGCATTACTAGATTGCATTGAAGAAGGATGCCCTGAGACTATTCGTGCAGCATTTTTAGAGCTTGGTTTAATAAAGGATTCGTATTATGTTGCTGCTTCTGTAGGTATTCATAATGTAGAAAAACAAATCGGAGCGACACTCTCTTGTAGACTTGGCAAACACAAGTATTTATATTTTTCCCAAACGCCTTTCAATCGTGACGCCGCCGTTAAGCTAATTTGCTTTTCAAGCGGAAATGGTGGTATTGGGATAAATACTAATGCAGTAAGTGCGACAAAGCTAGGCAATGCCGTTCACGTTGTTATTGCTATGGCGTATCAATATTTTATTAACGGTGCACCAACGCTGTGCGAAAATCTTGTACATAGTTCTTTAACAGATGAAATATTTGCACAATTACAAAAATCTTTACGTACGCCAGATTTGCTGTGTGCCTTTTTACACACTTTGCAAAATGCTGATTGCTCGCTTTTATTCAATATGCGCTCTGCTTTCAGATTTTACTACCTTGTTTATACAAGTGAACTTTTGTGCTCTGTAAATAATGTTGGCGAACATCATCTGTATGGATTTGAGCAACTTGCCTCTGAACATGACAACTTTAATGAAGTGTTGGCTGAAATACTTTCAGATTTAAAGCAACCTTTTCATGAATCATACCCTACTCCACAGGCTGCACCTAGCACTTTCTTACAAATTCTAAGGTTTCTCAGCGAAAATTATGAAAAAGAGCTTTCCCTTAAGAAAACAGCGGAAACATTCCATATGAATGCATCATATGTCAGCCAGTTAATAAAAAATGAAACTGGTCTTACTTATTCACAATATGTCACTGAGCTTCGTATCAATAAAGCAAAGGAATTACTTCAAACTACAGCTTTAAGCCTTGCTGAAGTAAGTGAGGCTGTTGGGTTTAAGGACTATTTTTATTTTATTAAGAAATTTAAAAAGAAATATAATATTACACCAGGGCAACTAAGAAAAGCAAAAACTGCAAACAATACAGCAGAAAAATAATTTGTATTAATACAAATTTATGGATTGGTAAATTGGGGAATAGGGGAAAAACATGAAAAGGAACTGGAATATTAAGAGCCAAATTGCGTTGATGGTTACTACTATTTTAATTATAGTAACAGGCATTGAGATTGGAATTATTCTAAATTCAATTGCAAATAATCGTAAGAATGTTCAAAAAGAATTAGACAACGCTACATTGCAAATTCAAAATGATGTGAACTTATTTTGTACGGAGATTGAAAGCGTTGTAGATAATCTTTATGATAGCCCCAAGATGCAAAAATTTTTTACTGAAACTAACTCTCAAGAACGTTTTATAATTAGTCAATATATTCAAGATATTATTAACGCAACAATTTATGGAAACTTGAATATCAGTACGATTAAGATACTGCAATCCAATTATATGATTAGCACTGCTGGGTCAAGCAGTCAGCAGGCACTTTTTTATAAGGCAAATACTGAGTATGGGTTATTTGATTTGCTTCCTGATAACCACTTATACACCAATGTATACATGGACAAAACTACATCAAAACCTTATGTTGCATATGTGCGTCCTGTTTTTCCTGTGGGCAATTATTCTCCCCAAAATGACAATTCTGAAAAAAAGATATTCTATGTGCTTTGCAGGTTGGATTCGTTACAGAGGTATGTTAATTCTGTTGTTTCTACTGTTGGAGAAATGGAAATTGTGGTTGAAGAAGGTGGGAAGATCATTCTTTCAAACAATCATTCTCTGATTAATCGGCCTTTGACAAATAGCCGTTATTTTCAACTCCAGGAGAAATATCAAGTTTCTTATAGGAAGATAGATATAATGGGCTGGGGCATTTATATGAGTGTTCCAGTAAGCGGAATATATCAAAATAGTATTGGTATGCTCAAAGAAAACTTGATCATCTCTATAATTTCATTATTAATTATTGTAATAGTTGGATGGTGGATTACAAGAAATCTAACTACTCCGGTAACAAAGCTTTCAAATGATATTAATTCAATTCATGGTGGAAAATCTCCGCATCAGATTTTGAGCAATTATGATCTGCTTGAAGTTAACAATATTGCTACATATATTAATAGTATGCTTGAGCGTGTTCATATTACAAATGAGAGCCTCATGGAGACACAAGATAATCTGCATCAATCTATTGTCGCAAAAAAAGAGGCTGAGCTTGCATTTTATCAGACACAGATTAATCCTCATTTTATTTATAATACACTCGAATGTATGCGCAGCATCGGGCAGGCTTATAACGTAACCGAGATACAGACTATTTCTAACTCTATGGCAAAGATTTTTCGGTATAGTGTAAAGGGAAAGGATATAGTAGATTTATCTGAGGAACTATCCTGTGCAAATGATTATTTTGAAATTATTAATATTCGTTATTTAAATAAGTTTTTCTTAAAAATAGATGTGGCGCAAGAACTTTTATCAATGAAAATTCCTAAAATGATATTGCAACCGTTAACTGAAAATGCGATTGGTCATGGACTTAGCGGAAAACAAGAGGGCGGACTCGTTGAAATTACTGCTTCTTGCGATGAAAAAAATCTTTATATTATTGTTTCTGATGATGGATATGGGATTGAGCCACAGCGTTTAGAGGAACTTAATCGTAACTTTGAAACCTCATGGCGAAAAAAAGTGATTTTAGGAAGGCATAACGGTGTTGGACTTGATAATATAAATCTTCGCATAAAGCTTGATTTTGGGGAGGAATATGGTGTTTTACTTGAAAGCACTTTGGGACAAGGCACTAGGGCAATTGTAAGACTTCCTATCATTAATTAGTTGTAACTTCCGAAGAATTTCCATTACAGACCGAATTTTGACCATAAACTTATGCAATATAACCAGTTATAATGTAGTCATACAATAAGTTTATGTGCAAAATCAAAATGATGTCAACAGGCGTATTTTGATAGATAAGACCGCATAACTGACTTATCAGTATGCGGTCTTATCCATGGATCTGATTGAATTGAGTAGGAGGGGTTACAGCTTTGTCAACAAAAATACAAAAAAAACCACATAATAATTTGTGGAAGGAAATTTTAAAGAATAAATATATTTATTTAATATTAATTCCAGGGTTACTTTATTATGTGATTTTTGCCTATGGTCCAATGTATGGATTAATTATTGCCTTTAAGGATTATCAAATTAGAGAGGGGATCTTAGGGAGCCCGTGGAATGGCTTTGATAATTTCAGGCGTATATTTAAGGATTATGAATTCTATGTTGCATTGAAAAACACTCTGGTAATCAGCTTTAGTCGTATTATCATACAATTTCCCGTTCCAATCATTTTAGCTTTATTTTTAAATGAGCTAAAAGAAGGAATTTATAAAAAAACCTTGCAAACCGTATTGACATTTCCTAATTTTCTTTCGTGGGTTGTCGTATCAAGTATTTTAATCAATTTGCTTTCAAATGCGGGTGCAGTGAATAGCTTAATTGCATTATTCGGATTGGAACGTCAAAACTTTTTGGCGGATTCTGACCTATTTCGCCCCTTACTTTATGTAACGGAAATTTGGAAAAGTGCTGGTTGGGGAAGCATTATTTACCTAGCGGCAATCTCAGCAATCAGCCCTGAGCTTTATGAGGCAGCAACCATTGATGGAGCAAACAAAATTCAAAAGATGGTTTTTATAACATGGCCTTCCATACTTCCGACTGTTGTTGTAATGCTTATTTTATCAGTGGGTGGTGTTATGAATGCAGGATTCGATCAAATCTTTAACATGCAAAATCCAGCAGTTCGTGAGGTTAGTGATATCCTTGATACATATATTTACAGGATTACATTTGGAACAGGAACCGATTTTGGATTTAGTACTGGTGTGGGATTGTTTAAATCCGTTGTGAATTTTATCTTATTAATTACGTTTGATAAGATATCTCGGATTATTAGTGGTCATTCAAACGGTATTTTTTAGAAAGGGGGACAACAGATGAAAACGTTGCACAACAAAAAAAAAATAGATTTGTTTTATATTATCATTGTTATTGTTTTAAGCTTTGCTGGACTAATTGTGCTATACCCATTTTACAACGCACTTTTAGTTTCCCTTGTGTCACAAAAGGAATATATTCAAACACCGTTTATGCTTTGGCCCAAAAACATTACGCTTGATGCCTACCGTTACCTGTTTGAGGACGGCAGCATTATAACAGGGTATCGGTCTACACTGATGCTTGTCTTAATAGGAGTTCCATACAATTTGATTTTAACATCAAGTGTCGCCTATGCAATGTCCAGAGCCCACTTTCCAGGCAAAAAGTTCTTTAATGCTATGATCATTCTTACAATGTATTTTGGTGGAGGAATTATTCCAACCTATCTATTAATAAGAAATCTGGGATTACTAAACTCGCTTGCTTCAGTTGTTTTAGTTTACGGAGTAAATACATATAACATGATCATTATGAGAAACTTCTTTATGTCAATTCCTGCTTCAATTGAAGAATCAGCAAAAATTGATGGGGCAAATGATATTGTAATTCTATGTCGTATAGTTTTGCCGCTTTCAAAGCCAATTGTCGCTACTATGCTTTTGTTTTTTACGGTTGACCGGTGGAATGAGTGGTTTAATGCTATGATATTCCTTCGTGATAATTCTAAATGGCCACTGCAGATGGTGCTTCGCTCTATCGTTAACAGGCCAATGATGGATTTTAGTGTTACCACTAGCGCTTTAAAGGATAGTGTTTTTGCAGACGGAATTAAAATGGCAGCAGTTGCAGTTACAATGCTACCCGTAATGCTAGTTTATCCATTTGTACAAAAACACTTCATGAAAGGAATTATGTTAGGAGGTGTGAAAGCCTAAAAATTTATTAGCCAAACAAATTAATAAAGTAATGAGGGGTTATTACACTAATTAAGGAGAGGTTACAATGAAAAAAGCATTATCACTGATTTTGGCACTGATTATTATTATTTCAATGTTTGCTGGCTGTAGTAAAGGCGGGAAAGGCAGCTCAAGCATAGCTCCATCTAAAGACCCAAATGGTACACAGAATACTGAAAATAAGTTTGAAAAGAAAATAAAGTTCTCAGCATCAAGCGTTGATGTTGATGCAAATGCATCATATTTAGATGAGGCACGTTACAAAAAACTAAATGAAATGTTTAATTTTGAGATTGAGTTTGTTCCTGTTGCTTGGGACACTTGGGCAGAGCGTGACCGTATTTGGATTAACTCCGGCGATATGCCAGACGTTATGTTTTGGGATTTTAACTATAATGATTATGTTAAATATACAAAGCAGGGTATTTTAAAAGCATTGCCGGCTGATTATACAACAAAGTATCCAAATCTTGCAAGTGTTATTAACCGTACAGGAGTAGAAGATTTCCTGAAGAACGTAAATGGTGGGGAATTATGTATTATTCCAAACGTTATTTATCAAACACCAATTACAGAAATTCCGATTGATTCAAACGTTGCATTCTATCGCAAGGATTGGGCAAAGAAACTAGGAATTGAAGTTGGCCCAACAATTACAATGGATGAGCTTTGTAAACTAGCAGATGAAATGATTAAAAAAGACCCAGGTGGAAATGGGGCTGGAAAAACAATTGGTATCACAGGTCCAGCACCTAGTGTTTATTTCTCATTCCTACTACCTTTTAACAACCGCTATGCAGAAATTTATAATAACGGTACAGAATATGTGTATGGTCCATATGATGATTCCACTTTAGAAGGAATAAAAAATGTTAAAAGTGTATTAAATACTGGAGTTATTGATCAAGATTTTTACACAGTAAAGGGAAATGAATATCGAGATAAATTTTATGCAGGAAAAGCAGGAATCATGCTAAGTGGTTGTTCTGTTTCTCACTATGCAGTGGAGTTTACAGGTCAATTTAAAGAAGCCAACCCAAACCTAGATCCATTTGAGAGTATGGGTATCACAGCTATTACAGATAATAAAGGCGTTTACCATGCACAAAATGGTGTAAACTTCTGGGCAAGCAGCATTTTTAACGCTGATATGGACGACGAAAAAATGGATAGAATTCTTTCCATCATGGACTATATTTCAACAGAAGAAGGGCAAAAGCTTGTTTATCTTGGAGTTGAGGGTGAAGACTATACTAAGAATGGTGACAAATATGAAATGAAGCTTGACTCAGAGGGCAAAGCACCAATTTCTCAAATGAAAAACTATTATTGGACAAAACCAATATTGCCTGATGACTGGGCTTTACACGATCCAACTATAGATGAATCTGCTCGTAAGGTCGTTATCGATGTCTTCAAGGCAAAAGAAGCAAATATGAATGTTGCTATGTTAGATTACAATTATACTTTTTTATCATCACCTGAAAAGAATAACTTTGCTGTAAATGTAAGTGATGCGATTACACAGGTTCTTTTGTCAAAGGGCGATTTAGAAGCAGAGTGGGCAAAATGGAAAGAATCTGTCAGACCAAAAGTCGAACCCGTATTAAAGGAAGTTAATGAGCAATTATTGAAAAAATAAGCTAAGCTTTCCCTACAATATAATTTGGAAATGAGAACGTCCCAGAGTTTCTGGGACGTTCTCAAGGTGAAAGCTACAACCTAACAATGAAAAGATTCAATAAAAATTGATTGGAATGAGGAGTAGTAATGAAATATCCCAATTTTGAAGTACTTGGTTCATATCAATATAACTTGATTGAATATGCAAAATTAAAATGTGAACAAGGAAGCGCTAATGAAGTTGAAAAAATTATAGATGACATAAAAAGTTTTCTTCACAATGGTGTGGAAAAAATAAAGAAATTGCCTGACGACCCAATTCTTGCAAAAAAAGAACCTGATTTGCTGTCGGAGATACATGCATTAAGAGAAAAAGGCCCCCGTAAAATTTGGGATAGCCTACCGAGTAGTGAAGAGTTCACTGATAAGATGGAGGGTGCACTATACGGAAGGATTATCGGCTGTTTACTGGGTGTACCGGTTGAGGGCTGGACTTTAGAGCAAATTGAGGAATATAGTGATTTAATAGGAAAAGAATTTCCACCGAAGGATTATTGGGAACATATTGAACAAGGTCACGTTAAAAACGTTTATCAGCATTACCGTTACGAATATGTAAAAAGTGCAATGAAATCAGCCCCTGTTGATGATGACATCATTTACACACAAGCTGCATTGCTTATAATGGAGCAATATGGTCATGATTTTACAACAGCAGATGTAGCAGACTTTTGGCAAAAATATATTCCATTTGCTTGTACAGCTGAAGAAATGGCGATTATAAACCTTGGTAAGGGAATTCCAATTGATGAGGTAGCAGTTGTTGATAATCCATATCGTCAATGGATTGGCGCTGCAATTCGCTCTGACGGTTTTGCATACGCAGCAGCAGGCTATCCTGAAAAAGCTGCGGCTATGGCATATTATGATGGTTATCTGTCACATCGTCGCAATGGTATCTATGGCGAGATGTTTTTAGCTGCCGCGCAAAGTGCTGCGTTTGCAGTAAATGACCCCATCGAAGCTTTACGCATAGGATTGACAGAAATTCCGGCTGAATGCAACCTGTACCGTGATATTACATGGGCACTAGAGGTANNCAATTTAAAGGACTTTAGAGAGGCTAGAAAGTTAGTAGACGAGCACTTTATCGGTATGAGTGCTGTTCATACCAATAATAATATTTGCCTAATGGTATTTGGGCTGATATTAGGAAAAGGTGATTTTTTAAAAACCATTTCAGATATTGTGGGAATGGGTATGGATAACGATTGTACAGCGGCGTCAGCGGGCAGTATTATCGGAGCAATTGTGGGTGTGAAAAATATTCCAAGCTATCTGATTACTCGCCTTTGCAATACCTGTGACACCTATTTAAACGATACACAAAGCTTTAAAATTGACGATATGGCACAGCGTTTTATTGCTATTACAAATAAGATATACAATCGTAAGTAGCATTTACTATATTTAAAGCATTAAATATCTACAAGGAGCTGTCTTATATGAAAGTATTGAATTTTGGGTCGATCAATATCGACTATGTCTACAAATTAAATCATTTTGTGGCTCCTGGTGAAACAATTTCTGCAGATTCACTGGAAATTAATCCTGGAGGAAAGGGATTAAATCAGTCAGTTGCAATGGCAAATGCAGGATTAACTGTACGCCATGCGGGTATGGTGGGAATAAATGATGGTGAGTTCTTAATAAACACACTCCAAAAATACAATGTTAACACTGATTTAATTTTTAAAATACCATCTCAGACCGGTCATGCAATCATTCAGGTTACAAGAGAAGGCGAAAACTCAATTATCCTTTTTAATGGTGCTAATCATAAGGTCGATAAAACTTATATAGATCATGTACTTTCGCAATTTAACGCAGGGGATTACTGTGTATTGCAAAATGAAATTTCAAACATAGATTATATTATCCATCAAGCACATAACAAAGGAATTAAACTTGTGTTAAATCCATCACCATGTAATAACGCCATACTGTCGTGCGAGTTAAAAAATATTGATATATTTATTTTAAATGAAGTTGAAGGACGGCAAATAACCGGTAAAACTGATAGTTTAGAAATTCTTAATGAATTGCATTCTCGTTATCCACATGCGAAAATTGTACTTACACTAGGTGCAAAAGGCTCCATTTACAAAGATAGTAATTATGAGGTTTTTTGTGGTATCTATGAAGCTGACATTGTAGACACGACAGCAGCAGGTGATACTTTTACTGGTTATTTTTTGTGTGGATTGTTGAACAATATGCCAATTAAAGATACTTTGAAAATGGCTTCACGTGCAGCTTCTATCACTGTGAGCCGACAAGGTGCTGCAAAATCAATACCATTACGCTGTGAGCTTGAGCCATAACGAAGTCAGAAAAATTTAACAAATAGAGAACAGCCCCTACTACTCATTAATGTAAGCGGTAGGGGCTATTTTGCGTTATTAGGGTATGATATTGCAGTTTAACTCGGTGGTTATCTTCCTAATTCAATTATGTTGGCAATCAGAGCCTTGCATCTTTCACAATCAGTGCCTGCTCCAGTAATATTACCAACTTTTTCTACAGTATCTGCACCATTTTTAAATGCATCGACCACACCTTTCAGTGAAACATTCTTGCAACCGCAAACAGATGATAGAATTTTATCTAGTTCATCTTTACAGCCATCACATGTTGTACAAACTCCACTCATTTTTATTAACTCGTCTACTGTTCTAGCTCCATTGCACATAGCTTTTCTTATAGAAATATAATCAACACTGTTTGTTGAGCAAATCATTCTGTTTCCTGCCATTTTAATAATCTCCTATAATTGTTTATTTTGAAAATTGCATTTTTGAGTTTAAATCGCACTTTATTACTTGCGATTTTACAAAATAAAATACAACATATATCTTGCATACTTATTTTAATATAAAGTATGTCAAAAGTCAACGCAGGGGCAGCTAAGCCATACATTATTATTACAGGTATACCAAAGGGAATTTGTTTAACTGTGTGAAACCTACGCTTGAACAGTGCCAATAAGCAAGAGATAAACAGTTAGATAAATAATTGTATATGATATCATCACACCCCTAACTTATCATGTAGCCTAGTGGAGTTGATTTATTTATTGGAAGTCACCCAATTTATCATATGAAAAATAAATGTTCATAGTGTGTTCGTAGTAGCTATAAATTTAAGCTTTTATTTATCTTTAGACAACAAAAAACCTACTCTTTCGAGTAGGTTTTTTGTCCTCCATTAAGGCGATTAGGAGGCATCTGGTGCGGTCGATACTACTCCAACCGTATTCACACTTTCTTGTAATTATCATTATATCCCCATACAATTAAAAAAGCACAACCTACTAAATAGTAGACTGTGCAGTAAATTATGCAACTAGGTTAGCTCGTTCAACTGTAGTATCAAAGGTATATTTTAAACCACTGTCAGCATCATTTGTAAAATCAAAAGCAACCTTGAAAGTCACTGTTATCTTATCTTTGTAGACATCAATTCGCTCGACATAAGTATGAATAAAATTCTTAATCTGTGGTAGATTATTAGATTTTATAAAGTCTGAAAATTTTGAGAAGTACTCTTTAACCATAGTTTCAGTAACTATAATAGGGGTTGAGCAGTGGTTTAACTCAATTAGATTAGTTGTAATGGAGGATATTCAGCCTCTATCACTTGCATATCACTAGAAAACTTTGCATAAATGGCTGATTTTTTCATTGAGTTTGCCCTCCTTATTATTATCTTAATAATAATACATATTTTAGTTGTCAATAGTTTCAGCTGTTGACAATCTAATTTAATTTAAAAATAAAATTAATGGAGTTAGAAAATCGTCAAGTTATGTATTTCATAATTCAACTTAATTAATGCAATTTGGGCTAGAAATACTTGAAATAGTACATGAACTGAGGCACATAGGGGGAGGACGGTATAATATGATAACTCAAATTGATATATAAAACTTTATAATAGCGTGTGAAGAAAATATTTACTTAAAGGAATTTAAATTAGGAGAGGAGTTTTTTTATGTACACCTTCCGTTATGCGTATTTGACAGTGTTTTTTCAATTGGAATTAAGTATGCGTCAATGAAAAATGTTGTTAACAGATACTTCAGCCATGTTGGGATTAATGGTGTAATTGGCGTGTATAACCATTCAAGTTGATTTTTTTATGCTAGATAGAAGACACCTGAACTTTAAATTAGGTACGTCTGCATTTTGCGTATTTGTGTATCTCAATAGATGCAATAGCAGCACGTTTGCGTGCCCATCAGTAAGAAAGATAGCAAATGCCACTGAATGTCACAACCGACTATAAGACGTAAAATAACTATGCCACAGCACCGTCTATACTTGACCAAATCTTTTTACTTTTCCGATTTTGGAGATAACAGCAACAACCACTATTATATTAATACATATGAAGCTCGTGAAGAGCTCCTTTCAATCTAACGCAGAATTAAACGCAAAGCAATCAAGTTTTTAAAAATGCTTGGTTTTATTCTTCTGTATCATAGGGGGGAATTATTCCCTAACACTTCCTAAACTCACTTAAGTTACAATATAATTAGAGAAGAGAATATTATTATATATTATAGTTATAATATTTTTAATTTTTTACATAAATTATCATTAATTTATCTACAGATAGTAATAGTTAATAAAAAATATTTAAAATTAAATAAATTTATGTTGACAAATCAAATATTTAATAATACTATGTAACTATACAGATACTTACTTATATTATTTAAATTTGAAAGAGTGGTGAAAGCGTCATATTGTATTGATGCCTATTTATGAAAATATTAGTTACAATTCCGAATGGTCCAATAAAAGATACTTTTGTTTCTAATTCAGTTGTCGAGCAAATTAAAACACTAGGCGATGTAATTTGGAATGAGACCAAAGAGAATTTTACATCAGCCGAGTTAAAAGAAAAACTAAAAGGAGTTGATATTTGCATAACCGGTTGGGGAACAAGTCGTTTTGATGACGATGTACTTGAAAACGCAGATAAACTAAAAATAATTGCACATACAGGTGGAACAGTCGCTCCAATTATATCAGATAAATTATATGACATGGGAGTTTGCGTATTAAGTGGCAATGATGTATATGCAAGATCAGTTGCTGAAAGTGTGGTAGCTTACGCTTTATGTTCATTAAGAGATATACTAAATTACAATAAAATGATGAAAGAAAAAGGTTGGCGTGATGTAAGCTTTTTTAATGAAGGCTTATTAGATCAAACAGTAGGGCTAATCGGTTTTGGAGCAATTGCTAGATATGCAGTTGAATTATTAAAACCATTTAACGTTAAAATTAAGGTTTATTCAACGCATATGACAAAAGAAACTAGTGATGAATTAGGTGTAGAACTTGCAAGCATTGAAGAAATAGTTTCAACATGTAAGGTAATATCTGTACACAGTGCGGCAACTCCTGAAACACATCATCAGCTTAATAAAGATTTATTAAGCAAAATTAAAGATGGTGCAGTGTTAATTAACACTGCAAGAGGAATGGTAATTGATGAAGGTGCATTAACTGATGAACTAATGACTGGAAGATTTAAAGCAGTTTTAGATGTTTTTGAAGTTGAACCACTTCCAATGGACAGTAAATTAAGAGATTTAGATAATGTTTTGTTAATTCCACATATGGGTGGACCTACAATTGATCAACGAGAAGTAGTAACATTGAGATTGATTGAAGAAATAAATAACTTTTTTGCCAATAAAAAATTAAAGATGAACATTGATCGTTCAGCAGCAATGCGAATGACCAGATAGTTTCAGAAGGATATAGTATGTTGATTTTAAAAAATTCTACTTTAGTATTGGCTGGTGATTCAATCACCGATTGCGGAAGAAGTAGAGAATTACCGTCAAGACTTGATAGCCAAGGCGATGGATATGTAAAATTATTTACAGCTAGATTTTGGGCTAAATATCCTGAACTTAATTTAACATCATATAATATGGGTGTAAGCGGAGATACAACATTAGATATTAGAGAGCGCTGGGAACAAGATGTGCTTTCAAAAAAACCTGATTATGTTTCATTACTAATTGGAATAAATGATGTAATTCGTCCACACTTAAGACCTCATATGCCAGAAACTCATGTAAAACCTGAGGATTATGAAGTAAATATTCGATATATGATTGAAAAAACTATACCTCATGTTAAAAAAATGATTCTAATTAGTCCTGGTTACATGGACATTAACAAAAATGATGTTATAAGGCAACATAATGATATTAACAGACAAAAACTAGAGCAACTTGCAGTTGAATATGAATGTATTTATGTAGATATTCAAAAGGAATATGATAGAATTCTAGAAGTGCATTACCCTTTATGGCTAAGTTGGGATAGAATACATCCAAATTTAGTCGGACACACAATTATCTCTGAGGCTTTACTTAAAGCAATTGAAGATAATTAAATTTTTTGCTCTGAATGTAACTAAGTAGTTACTTAAATACAGAGATTATCTTAAAGTAGCAAAAAAATAATAAAATGGAGGAGAAATTAATGAAAAACTTTGCAAGAATCTTGGCAATGTTAATGGCGGTATCCATCACATTCGTTGGCTGTGGCCAAGGCACTCCTAAAGGGACAAGCAGTGCTGATTCATCAGCTCCATCACAAGCACCAGTATCAGATTATGGTGATACCGGAGGACTGCAATTACCGTTGACAGATAAAGAAGTAACTCTAACTTGGGTTGCACCCTCAGATGTTGTTGGCTTAAATGATAAAGCATGGGCAAAAGAAATTCTAAAGCGTACTGGTATAAAATTAGACATTCAAGCTTATCCTACTGCGTCATTTAATGAGAAAATGAAAGTAATTTTAGGAAGTGGAACTCTACCAGACATAATGACACCAGGAATAGATTTATCTCAAATCAATACTTATGGTTCTCAAGGTGCATTTGCTACAGTAAATGACCATATTGATAATATGCCAAACTTTAAAGCTCTTTTCTTTGATAATAAAGACAATAACTGGATGAAATTTGCATATTCAGATGAGAAGGGTAACATTTACATTCTACCGATATATGGCTTGAACAGAGATGTAAATTTTGGTTTTATGTATCGTGCTGACACGTTCAAGGAACTTAATATTGAGCCTTGGAAAAATACTGAAGAATTTTATCAAGCAATGAAAAAAATTAAAGAAGCTTATCCAAAATCATTCCCATTTGCATCTAAATCTGGAGTGAGATTCTTTAATCGTATGGCTGGTAACTGGGGAATGGAAGAAACTGAATTCTATTTCGATGAAGCAGATTCAAATTGGAAATATGTTGCTACTGATGCAAAATACAAAGAAATGCTAGATTTCTGGAAAAAATCTTATAATGAAGGTTTACTAGATCCAGAATTCCTAACTGACACTCAAGACTCTTGGTCAGCAAAGATGACAACAGACAAAGCGTTCATTATTAATGACTGGATTGGACGTCTTGAATTATTCCCAGCACAAGTAAAAGAGACTGACCCAGATTATGATCTACGCTTTGGTTTACCAGTGGGATATGGTAAACAAGCCCCACTTGCAAAATTTAGTTCATGGGGAGTAGTTGTTGCTAATAACAAAAACTCTGAGCTTTCAATGAAACTAGTGGACTATATGTATAGCCCATCAGGTAGTGAACTTTTCACAATTGGTATTGAAGGCGAAACATTTGAATTCGACGCAGCCGGAAAACCTGTATATCCTGAATTAAAAGATGAAAAAATGATAGACATTAATCTTTTACAAGAAAAATATGGACTATGGGTAGAAGGAATGTATGTACGTCCAGACCATAGAAGTATTTATTATAACTTCTCAGAGCGTGAACAAGAAGCTCAAGATTTGATAATGAAGAATAACCTGCTAAATCCACAAGATCCAGAAGTTAAATTCTCAGATGATGAAAATAAAAAAATAGCTGCTATTAATACTGAATTGCAAAAAGAAAAAGAAATTTTCTCGTCTAAATATATTACGGATAAATCATACGGTGATAAAGAATGGAACGAATGGGTTAAAAAAGCAGAATCTATAAAAAGTAATGAAGTTGTAAATATTTATAATGAAGCTCAAAAACGTTTTAATGAGTATGTAAAGACAAAATAATTTGAGGTAAACGGTAGGGTAACATCTCAAATGGAGCCCTACCGTAATTTTTTCTCAATATTTATACTAATTTATATACTTAATATAAAATTAGTATAACAAAGGTGCGTTAGTATATGAGAAAAACAAAAGCGGTTAGCCAACTAGGAACAGGCACATTATGGGATCG
>DBGA01000060.1 GCA_002295325.1 Ruminococcaceae bacterium UBA866
GCAGGTATGAAATTCTTGCAGGTCATCATCGCATGGTTGCTGCAGAGCGTATAGGATTAGAAAATATCCCCTGCCTCATTCACAATGTTGAGGACAGCACTGCCGCTTTGATGGTGATTGACAGCAACAAACAGCGGGGTTTTGCAGATATGCTTCCAAGTGAGATTGCAAAAGCATTGCAGCTTGAGTATGATGCGTTAAATGTCAGGGTAAACGGACTGATTTAATTAAGGAACTGGAAAGCATAATAAATGAACAAAATTCGCTTGAAAAAAGTGCTGTAGATGGTGATAGTAGCAGGGTTTGTGTAACTTATGATCCAGTGGAGCAGAAGTTACATAGTAATAATGATTTTGATGTTCACTCTGCTAACTCAAGAAGATATATTCGCCTGAATTTCCTTATTCCTTCGCTGCTTGACATGGTGGATGAAAAGAAAATTGCAATTCGTCCTGCTGTAGAAATTTCGTTTCTCAAGGAGAATGAACAACATCTTTTATTACAGGAACTTGAAACCACCAGTTTTAAGGTTGATATGAAAAAGGCTGAAAAAATGAAAGAATATTCAGCTCGTAAAAAACTAAATAGCGATGTCATTTTGCAAATTCTATCGGGTAACTTTTTTGAGAAGAAAGCAAAGAAGGCGACCGCAATTAAGCTACCGTATAAGAAAATAAGCAGTCTAATTGATATGTCGCTTGCACCAAATCTAGTTGAAGACTACATTATAAAAGCACTGGAATACTACAAATTGAATAATCAATAACAAAAGCTCCTAATCCGCCGAAAAGTGGGTTAGGAGTTTTTTGCGTTAGGAGGGATAGAAGTTTGAAGAAGATATACATATATAAGTCAGCCGATGGTAGCATTCCGTTTGAGGATTTTATGGGTAAGCAGGACAAAAAGATGCAGAAAAAACTTGAATATGGGATTAAGTGCATGGCAATGTTTCCTGACTTCATGACAGAACCTCATGTAAAACACTTTTCAATTGAGCGTTACAACAGGCTTTATGAATATCGGGAGCGCATCAAAGTCATGGTGCGGATTATATTTACATTTGATAAAAATGGAGATATTATCCTGATGTACCCGTTCATCAAAAAGCAGGAACGAAACACTATGCAGGCACTAGAGCAATCCGTTATATGAGGGCACGATTATTCCATCGATTTCACCAAGCGTAGTGCCCTATTTTACAGCAGGAGCTGAGTGAGCTGAACGACGAATTTTCCACCTTGCGTATGTTTTCACAGGAATTGCAGGTTCGGAGTAGAAAAATTGANNTTGAATTGGCGAAAGTGGCTTGAAAAAAATAAAATATTTATAATTGCAGTATTAAGAAATAAAGCATCAAAAACTATTATTATATCTTTTGATGCTTTATGCTGATTATGCTCAAAGAAACGAACTGATAAAGAGTTAAAATACAAACTATTGGAGTAACTACTGTAATAATTGTCAATACCTATGGTCTGAGATACGATGATGCCATAGGGGACGTTACGCTTGCTTTTATAGAAGTTGTATATAAGATAAATTTATCAGGTTTTGTGCATGATGGAAAAGATTATGCAATATTATGTTACATAAAGCGCTCGTTGCAAAACACATACATCTATCTTTTAAAAAAGAAAGCTTACAACACGATGATTGTTGAATTTGATGAAAGTGTTAATTCTTCAAAGCAAAGATGGAACCACTATAGCAACCTCGAAATGAAAGATGTTCTATCAAGGCTTACCAAACTACAGAGAGAAGTGATTTTTCTCAAATTTTCTTATGGTTATACTGATTTAGAAATAGGTGAGGCTATGTCAATTTCACGCCAGGCTGTAAACAGAATTAAAAATCGAGCATTGGCATATCTAAAAGGTGAATTAGAAAGTAAATGAAAGAAGTTTATGCAGGTTAGATATAGATATAACTACTGCCAAAACATTAATGGTGCTTATCTCGTGTTAGCACCACCGTCGTTAACTGAAACAAAAGGTTTGGTGCGTTTACCTACACTACGAAACGGCACATTTAACGAATTATTACCTTCATTCAGTCTGAAAAGACTGATACCGGCAGGANNAGGAAATCAATTTCGTTAAACATATACCTTGATGAAGTAAATGGACAAGCTCGTTTTGCATCAGGTATTGCACAAAGGAAGAATTACTCTCGATTACAAATGAATGCTTTAGGAAAGAAAAAATTTACAAAACTAACGAATAATATACCTCGAACGGTAAAGCTAAGATGTTTTTGCAACCGATGCATCTTAGCTTTATCTTGAATGTCAAAATATAGTGTGATATAATTATTAAAATTAGACAGAAGGATAGATATCGTGTGAAAAAATATTAGTCATCAAGTATACAGTCGCAGGAATCAAAGACAAGCTCTGAGGTGACATCATCGACTGTATCACAAAATAACAGTTTTGTCATTGAAATTGTAAGTGAAGCAGACAAGCTTTCATCGTCACAACCGCAGTCTGTGAATTTTGATGATAGGATGTCTTCTTACGATCATAATGCAAACAGAAACACGCAGAGATTTATTTTTTCAGATAATAAATATACTTATTATAATAAGGATCGCAATATTTACAGGATATCGAAAACCGGGAGTGAAAAGGAACTGCTTTTTAATTCAGGAAATAAAGTAAACGTATTTACAGTCAGCGATAAGTATATATATTTAACTATGGATTACAAGCTCTATAGATTAAATAAAGATGCTACAGGCTTAACCTTAATTAATGATGATGAAATGTGGAAACTGGTAACTCACATTTACTGCGAGGGGAGCAAACTATATGCAGTGTTCTTTGATATTGAATCTTGTTTAATGATGGAATTGAAAGATGACACAATTGTTATGCCCCAAAAATAAACGCTATACCCAATTCATGAAAAGTGGTCGTATTAAAGAGAATATAACAGTGATCATACAGAAGTGAAATTTTACCGTGTATCTTTTGACACAGGGGAACACGCCTTGATAACCACTCAAAAAGCATGGTCTGATGGTGGCGTTGTATTTGATGCTTTTTACACTGATATGTATGTGATTTATCGAGATGAAGAAAAAAGTGGTATCCATAAATATGTGGAAGAACTAAGAAAGGGAAATCGAGATTATGAGATTGAATTGTATTACTGTCTTTATGACCCTGAAACAAACACTTCAAAAAGGTTCATGCAGCCTGTCTTAACTGAACCAATTTCTTTTTGCACATATGAAGATGAATGGGTTTATTATAAAGATAATGCGGATGTAATATATCGCACAAAAGGTGATGGCTCAACGCCGACTATAGTTCTTTCTGCAAAAACACTTGGACATATAAGCGTCATAGATGAATATATTTATTATTATTATGGCGCTTCTTTTAAAAGGTTGAAAATAGGTGATGGTTATCTACAAGAGGATTTGTGGAATGAACGGAGGGCTTACGTTATGGATTTGATGATTATAGTAGGTATAATGTTGCTGTTGGGCATTATCCTCTGTACAATTGGTGGGGTAAACGACGTTAAATGGGCATCAAGAGTGGGTGGTGGAATAATAACTTTGCTTATCTTAGGAGGAATACTTTTTTTCTGGGGGGCGTGCTACAGCGAGGATACAGCATATTAAAGTAAAAGAGAGAGACTGTACAAATACAGTTTGACGTATAGTTTTATTATTCTGTACAAACAAAAATAAATTTTCAAAGGGGTAGTACAAAGTGAAAAGAGTATCATATCTACTCGCAATATTAATGGTCATATCCTTAATAGGCTGCGGTGCAAAATTAGAAAAAGTAACACCTAGCTCAAAAGAGCCCACTTCCTCCGAAGCCACAAGCAAACAATCAGAGGAAAATAAGGTAAGCTCAGAGGTATCAAGCGAGCTTTCATCTGCGGTATCAGAAGCTGTTACATCTACTGCGTTTTCAAAAGACGAAGAAAATTCAAATGTGAGCAGTACTGTAAAGACAGAAAGTGCTTCGCAGACGCAGCAGAAGTCAACGTCGCTTTCCATAGAAAACAGCAATCGCAATTTACGCAATACTGTTATTCTTGATGAAAAAAATGTATATTACCATAGCTACGATAGCATTTATGCGATCAAAAGAACTAACGGTGAACAGAGATTGGTATATAATGCCGGAGAATATGTCAAGTCATTCACTACAGACGGAACACATCTGTATTTTACTACACCAACCGGACTTTATCGTTTAAGCAATGATGGCGGTGACTTGAAACTGCTTAGCGACGATGATATCCTTTTAAGCCACTTTAGGCTGTTTTATGAAAACAATATTTTATTTGCATCTAATCTAGGATATGATGAATGTGTGAAGATATCAATTAAAGATGATTCAGCTAATGTTTTGAAAGGACTTCATCCTTCTCCTGTACAAGAAAATTGGTCTTATGCAAAAGAGGTTAACAGCGACGGTTCTGAAGTTAACTTCTATCGCATATCACCCGGAACTAACCAAAGGATGCTGATTAAAACCTTTCACTTCAAAGAGCCTTTGATTACCAATGCAATTATAGCTATGTATACCGAAAATTATGTTATATTCTATGATGTTGAAAAAAGTAATCGTGATTACGTAAATGAGCAGATACGAAAAGGGAACATTATAGAATATGATCACTATTACAGTATTTATGATCCTAATAAAAATTTGGAAAAGCGTCTAAGCGTGGCAGATAAAACCAACTATGTTGACTTTGCTAATTATGATAAGGAATGGCTTTATTTTTTTGAGGGNNAATATGATGGTTCTCAAAAACAACAAGTGGCGAAATTTCATCAAGGAATTACCCCAATTTCGCTTGTAGATGGTTGGATATACTTTTTTGATGGACGTCGAATGAAAGCTGACGGCAGCGATACAGTCGAAAAGCTAATTGGCTACGAATAGAGAAGACTTGTAGCACAGCAACAATCTTGATATAAAGGAAAGTGTATATGAAAAAATCAATATTTATTACAGCCTTAATAGTCTTTGTGACTAGCGTAACGCTTATGATAATAGTGGCAAATAGTGAAAATACTCCATCAGAGGAAGATATTAATTTCAATATGCTGGAACCAAGTCTTGGAGTGCCGCTTGGAGACATCACAATAAGGACACCACTTTATTCAATAGGTGAAAAAATTGGCGGACTTTATATGGACGCAGACCTTATCAAAGATGAGTTTATCTTTGGTGAAGGTCAAGAGGTTGGTGAAGATGGCAAGCTGAAAAATGACAAGGTTTTTGTTGAAATCAATAGTTATATTTGTAATAAAGCCAAAGAAACGACTACGCTTGACTTAAATGAATTTTATTTGGTTATATCAGACGGAGGCGGAAATATAAAAAACATATCTGCACGTCTGGGCTATACCTATATAACCGATGCTTCAGAAGGCGTGACACTTGAAGACTTCAAGCTTACGCTAGCTCCCAATGCAACAACAAACCTGCAAGTTCTCTTTGTAGAAGATTATGCTAATGTGCATATTCCCAAGAGTGCCATGAAAAGCAATTGTTACTATAGAGTTAAGAGCAATGACGATATTGGCTATTATAATATCTACTCCTCTCTTAGTTAATTTGTCTGGAGATAAAAAAACGACCCTTCTATAATGAAAGGTCGTTCTTTTAATAAGCGGAGGCTTTTTATGCTTTGTAATATGTTATCAAGCAAGCCTTACTTAAGCCGGTGCAAAATTCATATTAAGGAATTGATATAGGAAATTAAAAAGTGTGCCTGATGCCGCCGCTGCACCAGCTGCTGGCGCTCCGACTGCTATTATTACTCCAAGCCCAACAGCCGCCACACATCCTAGAGCAATATAAGTTACCATTTCAGGTGTGAGTTGGAAATTAGGTTGAGGGAATGGATTGTTGAAGTTAGTATAGGTGAACGTTATTTCTACACTATAAAAACTGTTAATATCATATGGGTTATCATTGATTTGAGAATTAAAACCAGTAGTAACCTTCAAGGTTCCAAGCATTAATGCAATTGCATCTACGGAATATGAAAAACTGCCATTTCCTATCACAAAAGCTGCACTATTTAGTTTATTGTCCAATCCGATTGATAAGTCAGAGCCAATAAACATAGGGTTATAACTTGATGGAAAATCAGGAAAAAGAGGAGGGAATGGGCTATCAAAAATTGTATCAGCCTTATTTTTAATTTTGTTGCCAAAGAGCTGTATTTCATTTGATACATCAACAGTAAACTTTCCATCTTTGATATTGTAGGTGCCTGTAGGCCCTCCCACTCCCAAACTAGAAGTACTACGGATGGTGTAATCTATTTTCAAATTTGGAAGAGGTTGTATATAGTACTCTTGATCCAGTACTATATGGAAATTCCCCAAAAGAGGGAGCACTCCCATGCTCTGCAATATTTTGATACCCGCTGTCAATTTAGCATCATCATATGTTCCAACCGGATTAGGCATAGCATCACAAACAGCTTTAACAACAGCCTTTGCCATCGTAACAATATGCGATGGGTCGTTAAGCTTTGCAAGGTCGGCACTGTTTGAAATGAAACAATGTTCCACCAGAACAGCAGGCATATCGGTTTCTCTTAAAACACAATACCAATCTCTTCCATCGTCCTGAGCTCTTGTCTTAACGCCCCGACTGTTGAACATGGTGCTTAGGTTTGCTACTGCATTTTGGGCAACCGCTCTGCTCTTGGCAGTGAAATTCGGGTTAACCTGGCAATATACCTCAACGCCGTTTGGACTGCTCGTGCTAAATGAGTTTATGTGATTTGCAATATACAAATCGGCATTAAGTTGATTTGCTTGATTTGCCTTGAAGGTATTTCAACAAAACGGTCATCTTCTCTAGAAATTGTAACTTTGTAGCCTGCCTGCTCGAAATACTGTTTTTGCAGCAAGGATAACTCAAGTGTGTAGTTTTTCTCGTAGCAGCTTCCATTGCAAGCACCGGGGTCACTTCCGCCATGACCTGCATCAATGTAAATGTGCAAGCCGCTTGGATTATTTGGTGCATTAGGGATGTCAAAATCAGAATCGGGAGGAGACGGAGGCGATTCGCCTGTAGATGTCCCTACATTTTCAAAAAGTCTGATTTCGATTGCCTGAATGTCGCCCTTGCTCTCCCAACCCGAGAAGGTTGATGCTGTGTCAAGTGTGCCACCCAAATTGTTTTCAAGCTGCAATCTTGTCATGATTTCCTCATCGGCGTTGCTAATCCAGCTCAGCCATTCGCCCGCAACCTTAGAGCGGTACATCACAGCATATTTGTCAAAAAGCCTTATTCCGTCGTTTGTAAACATCTGGATTTCCAAGCCTGTTACAGCATAGCCCTTCCAGCCTGCAAAGTCTACACTATTCGTACTTAATACATAATCAAGCCAGCCTTTTCCTCTGTTACGGGTTCTGTAATTGAGGTAAAAAGGCTTATTTTTCGTTTGCAACCTAATTGAGTTCATACTTGCTACTGTAACGGATGGAGTTAAGTTAAGCCATGTAGCGTCTACACGATATTGTTGTGCGAAGTCGGATGTAATTGGAGGTGGTACTTCTCCACCTGAAGACGTGGAAAGACGACTATACAGTTGAAACTAGTGGTTACTATAATCCCGCATTTTCAGGAGAAGGAGCTGAGATATTCAAAAGAGATTTATTTTATTATATAGACCAAATTTATCATTTGAATGTTGATGATCCAGATTATGATGCAGAACTATATAACGGTTGTACTGGCTACTATAAAATTGTGAAAGGAGAGTTTAGCGAAAAAGGATATTGGTACGGGTTTGTTTTGTATTGATCAAATGTTTTATACCGCTGACAGGGATTAAACCCTGTCAGCATTAATGAGGATGGTTTGCAGTTTGAACCAACATCAGCGATTGTATTTAGTGATGAATTTGCAACTTCTCCATTTCCGTTTGTTAATGTCATGGAAGATTACAATGGGAACATAGTATCGCAGTCAAGAGCAACTCAAGCAATAATTGAATGCAATTGGATGAAAGATATCAATCCGAAACTTGCCAGCCAAGGAGAAATCCCATGGCTGCTTGTAACGATTGGCGGAAGAGTTGCCTATTGCGTAGATACTCTAAATCACAACACAAATGGTGGAACATCATTTGTAGAAAAGACTGATTACGCAAAACTCAGCACAGGGCAAAAGCAAATGATAGCATATATCATGCGATATGGTGCAAAAAGTATTGCACAGGATTCCGATAATATCTTACTACACATGGCAACTCAAACCTTAATTTGGGAGATTATTGACGGGGAACGTGCACCATATACTCTGGCAGGATCATCAGGTGGGGTATACAAGGACTTGGTGAAGCGATAGCCCATCTTGNNAAGGGGTATCTTTGTTTTTGTAAGCATAGTAGTTTTATCTCCTAATTACAGTAGTCAGGATATTCCTGCTTACTTTAGCTTACATCACAGCCTACGGTTATCCAATTTTTATTGGAAATTTTCTGGCGGTGCTCAGTTGTGCTCCTTACTGGAATGCTGCCAAAACTTACTTTTTTATCGGAAACTTTTTAAGGAACTTTCCCATGATTTATGCTTTTTCTGAACTGTTTCCGATAAGAATAAAATTCCCATTAATAGATTTATCGGAACGTGGTGATAAGGGGTGATTAAGTCAATTCTATATTGCTATTTTCAATAATTAGATAGAACACAAAAATAAATGATGTTATTTACTGGTATAAATGCACAAATTTTGAAATTACACTTGTCAGATTGTAACAAATATACAACTATATATTAATAACAATCAATACATAGTTGACAATGAAAGTGAACAAGTGTTACTCTTGTAATTAATAACTATGGATAATAAAAAATTTAGGAAGTGTAAATGATATATGAAAAACCTTTTATTCATTTGCTGCGCTCACCAAACAGCGGATACTTTTTTGATGTGAACCGAAATGAGATTGTTCAAGTTGACGAAGAAGTGTTTGAGCCTTTATATGCGGAGCAAATTGGAGAAGATACTGATTCAACTGTACAGACGAAAGAAAAAAGGAAATACTTAAGGGGAAAGGATATCTTTCAAGCAACAAGGTAAAAGACATCCGACATTCTGCTATTTCTAATTTGCATAATATCTTAGAAAAAAGTATGAATATGATTTGCCTTCAAGTTACACAGAATTGTAATCTCAGATGTGAATATTGTATATATTCTGAAACTAATTATAATAAACAGCGGACACATAGTAATCGAGAGAGGAGTTTGAAATTGCCAAAAAAGCGATGCATTATTTATATGAACGTTCCCAAGATGTTGAAAAAGTATTAATTGGCTTTTATGGTGGAGAACCTCTTCTGGGCTTTCCTTAAAATAAAAAATAGTTTCGTATTCGGAGAACTTGTTCGAAGGGCGTGATTTACTATTTAGCATAACTACAAATGCAAAATTGCTGACAAAGGATGTCGTTGATTTTCTTTATCAACATGAATTATCTTTAATGATTAGCTTAGACGGTCCAGAAGCAGACAAGATAAACATCGTCGATTTAAAAATTAAGGTTCTTTCGCTAATCTTTTAGAAAATGTAATTTATATTTCTCAATATTATCCGGATTATGTAGATAAAATGCGTATTAGCATGGTTATCGACCAACAAAATGATTTTGACGAAATTGATGATTTATTCAAGGAACACCCTATTTTCGGACAAATGCAATTAACCGCATCGGCTATTTATGAGACCTATTCAGAAGTAAAAGTCCTTTTCCGCTAAAATACATTATCAAATCTGAATATCAAATTTTTCTTGCTAATTTATATAATTTAGGAAGGTTAAAAAAAGAATGTGTTTCTCCATTAGTTTTGCAAAGTGTCAGTGATTTGTTTGAGAAAAAAGAAGCAATGGAAACGCAAGCTATATTGCTGGAAGTCTCATCACCTAGCGGACCATGTACAGTAGGGCAATAAGGCTTTTCTGTAATATTGACGGCAATTTATTTCCATGTGAACGCGTTAGTGAGAAATCAAAAATAATGAATATCGGAACAGTGACAAAAAGTGAATGCCTCAATTGCTGGGCATTTCTTCACTGCTCACAATGCGCAAGTGGGGCAGATGGCGGAGACCATATCGACAAAAAATTGAGATTAAAAGGTTGCTATACGATTAGAAGACAAACTGAATTGTTTCTACGTAATTCAATAATGATATATGAAATAGAGTATCACTATTCGAAGCAAGGGGGAAAGTAAAATCATACGGGGAAAACAAATTGTAATTTATCCTTATTCAAAAGATTTTGCACCCATATCGCGTCATCTTACTCAAATGATGCCGGATACTACTTTCCACCCTGTTGCACCGCGAGGTTTGAATATTGATGGGAGTAATGCTTCGGAATTTGCTGAAAGTGATTTGTTAAATTGTATGGTAACCAGTAACTTGAAAATGTCATTAACAACTTGTGATAGTGTAATTATTACGGGTGGGAGATTTCTGAAACCTCTCACTAATAAGATTTTTGAAGCTGTAACTAAGGAATTAAAAGAAAAGAAGAAAATTTATTTTCTTCTTAAAACTACACAGGAAATAAAAAATAATTTGCAAAAAATAGCAGCTGCATTTGAGGACAAAATGGCTTACATTATGTCTTAAAATAACGATTTAACTGTATAAAAGTCGATAAAGGAGCCCACCTTTAACGTCTATGAATTTGAATGAAGAATATATTGATTGTATAAAATCAATATACCCCAAGAACTGTTAGGTGAAAACAACTATGCCCAACCTCTTACAGGTGAAATTTTTCAATTCGATGGGGTGAAGCTTACCTATTTGTTTTTTGAATTGGAAAAGCAGCTTTCGCTAAAAATTGATACAAATTGTTTAGTTGACTATCGGTTCAATACGATTAATGGTATCGTTGATTGTTTAACTATTAGTTCTTAGCTCAAGAGCTTTGAACCATAGAATATTGGTAAAAAGGAGGTCTCAATATAAAAAAACTGGAAAAACGCTCTGCAAACTGCCGAGGGAAATTACTGTGAAAAAAATAGTGGCATTAATTTTAGCGTGTATATTTGTGGTGGCTGCTTTGTCCGGCTGTGACGGGGGCGTTAAGCAGACCAATGAGACCCTCACAATGTGGAAATATGTATACAAACAGCTATGTGAGCGATGAAGTCAAACTTTCTCAGGCAATCAACGCCTTTAAGCTGAAGTTTCCTGATGTGGACTTCGTAATTGGAAAAATTGAAGTTCCTATGGACATGGATCAGATGAATGCATATTATAAAAAGCTGGCAACAGCTGGTATGTCGGGTGATGGACCTGATATTGTATTGGCTGATTCAGTTTTTATGGTTAACAACGATATATACAAAATGCAAGAAGCAGGCGCATTTGCAGATTTAACAGAATTTGTTGAGAATGATGATGAATTTAATTTTGATGAATATATAAGCCTATTTTTGATGGAACTAAATTTAATGAGAAGCAATGTGTGATACCGCTTTCCTTGGCAATTATGGTAAATAACCAGTGTATTTTTTGATATCCTGCCGACAGAGAATTTTACAATCGTTTTGAGCCATACCTTAAGAGTGAGAAAAGCTATGACGAATGCAAGGCGGATGTTCAAGGATGGATTGACATTTATTTAAGTGAGTAAAAAACTATGAAAAAACAAATAAACGTAATAAAAAGCCTTTTTGTAACCCTGTCCTATTGCCTGTCCCTTTCATGGAAGTCGTCAAAGCTGTACACCATAATTCGATTGCTCGGTAAAATAATCTTACCTGTCACTGGGATTCTCTCATCTTTTATCGTAAAATATATTATAGACCTTTTATCCGGCACGCTGGTTGTACCAGATAAAAGGCTTATGCTGATTCTGCTTGTTACCTCAACCCTGCTAATTGGACTGGTTAGCGTGGTGGTGAAAAAAACCGTTTCCTATGCCGAAGGAATACATAACGACATCTTGGAGCGGCATATCACCCTGAGCATGATGGACAAATCAATTGAGGCAGACTTAGAACTGTTCGATAATCCGATTTTTTATGACAAATTCACCTCGGTGAAACGAGACTCCTATGCTACAACCTACATTCTCTGGAATGCACTGGATTGTATCAGCTCGCTGATTACCTTTTTAAGTGCGTTTATCATACTTTCCACAAGCAACTGGATTTATGGTGTATTGATGGTATTTGCGGCATTCCCCTCGGCAATTGCGGGGCAAAAATACACAAAAATACTCTACCATTTGGGGTTGTCACAAATCAAGGATGAACGCAAAAAAAGCTATTTGTTTGAGGTAACCTCCAGCAAATCCTATGCACAGGATATTCGCCTGTATGGCATTGGAGGGATGCTAAAGAAAAGATACACGGATCTTTGGTCAAGCGTGTTTACTGAAAAGAAAAAGAAGATAAAGGCACGTACCATATTGACCACATTTTTCGAGTTTCTGCCCGAACTGGTAATCGTGTTTATTACGCTGGATGTCTCTTTTAAGGCTCTTGAGGGGGTTGCCACAGTCGGGGATTATTCGCTGTGTACAGGCTTACTAGTGCAACTATGGTCGGCAATTTTTATGCTCACGAATTCCGTCATCAGCCTTTATGAAAACAAAATGAAAATCGACAATGTAAAATCTTTCGACCAAGTTCCAAAAAACATTCATAATAATGGGAACATTACACTTGACGCTGTTCATACAATCGAGTTTAAGCACGTTAGCTTTGTTTATCCAGGCACCGATAAGCAGGTTTTATCGGACATAACTTTTAAGCTTGACAATGCCGAAAAAGTATGCTTAATTGGTGTAAATGGTGCAGGAAAAACTACCTTAATTAAGCTTCTTTTGCGCTTTTATGATGTCACTTCCGGAGAAATAAAAATTAATAGCAGACCTCTTCAAGACTATACACTGGGCAGCTTGAGAAAATGCTTCACCTGTTATTTCCAATCCACTTTAAATTACGGTTTCACACTGCGTGAAAATGTCACAATTGCAAACCTCGAGTGTGATGGCAGTGACAACGAAATCCTATCTGCGCTTCACGACAGCGATGGAGACAGCTTGCTGGCTATGGCTGTAAACGGACTTGATACCTACCTCTCACGCTCCTTTGAGGACGATGGAATAGAGCTTTCCGGAGGGCAAAATCAGAAAGTTGCCTTGGCACGCACATTCTACAGAAACAGCAGTGCAGTCATTTTGGACGAGCCATCCTCCAGCCTTGACCCCGAAGCAGAGCATCGTGTTTTTGATGCACTGACCAAACTGTGCGAAGGGAAAACGACCCTGTTTACCTCCCATCGATTGTCAAATATTGCGTTGGCAGACCGCATCGTAGTAATTGAAAACGGTGTAGTAGTAGAAGATGGAACACGGGAANNCTGTTAAATAACCCACGTCGGTTCGCCGAGCTTTATCAATATCAAGCAGAAAAGTTTCAAAGTAATTTGCAAGGGGAATAGAAAATGAAAATTGCAGTTATAGATGATGGGATAAATTTTGACTATTTTCCTAATATTGGTAAACTGGCATTTGACTTGAAAGTGAATAAACGTGACAAGATTGTAAAACGGATTGGATATGATAAAACCACTCCAAGTCACGGAACTACCTGTGCGGCAATCATAAAAAAACATGCCCCAAATGCAGAGATTGGAAGCGTTAAAGTTATTTCTGACACAACAATGAGAGGTTACGCAAAGCATTTAATTGCAGCTCTAAATTGGTGCTTAGATAACAAAATTAAACTAATTCACATGAGTATTGGAAGCTGCAACGTAAGGGATAGGTTTTCTATCTTAGAGGCGGTTCAAGCACTAGAGGACAATGGGTGTATTATTGTTGCGGCTCTCTCCAATAACATGAAATATACAGTGCCCGCTTGCTCTGAAAGCGTGTTGGGTGTACGAACCAGTGCCATTCTAAAAAATGAGCAATTTATTTGTGATGATGGCGGTATATTTTCCACACCGTTCGTTGCATCAAGCATACACGAATTGCAAGATTTGAATGGAAATTCAACTATTACACCGATTTGCAACAGCTATGCCGCTCCGTTGATTACCGCCAAAGTGCATCATCTGCTCGAAAATAATAACACACTGTCCTTGCTCAAAATCCGTAAAATGCTTGGCTTTATGGATGGGATTCGCAATTATGATCAGCTGCTAAAACGAACGCCGTTGCTTTCCGAGGTGGTGGAAATTCCGATCATCTGTGTAAGAGGATGCCCTAAGTCGGCACAAAAGGCTGCCGCAGAATTGAATGAAATATTTTTGGAGAGAGGATATTCTTGTATGGCATTTACCGATGATATTCATGAAATTTCATCGAAAATAACAAGAATCCCTGCTGATATTCAAGCAAATAAACTGTTTTCGTTTTATGTGAACTGTTTAGAGCTTGACTTAATCATATTTGCCTGCAACAATTTTGTTGGTTCAGATGGAAGCCTAACGCTGTTAAAATCAATTACAAACAGCAAATATTGTGGGGATAATGTGACAATTCCGGAAAACTTCACTGCATATCAGATAAAAAGTGTAATGAAATACTTTATTAAACGCGGCAGTTAAATTGGAAAAGAAGAACGACAAAAAGGGGGGATCAGGCATGTACTTTAAATATACTCTCAAGCAGCTTCTGCGAACACCGCTGAAAACGATTTTGTTTATATTGCTGATAGCTGCATCTACAGCATTTTTGACGATAGGTTTAAATCTTTGGAACTCAAGCTGTCACAACATAAAGGATATTGAGAACACCTTTACAACGATAGGAACTATCGAGCAAAGACATGACAGTATGCAAATCGGAAAAGGCTGGTCATCCTATGAGATGAAATACATACAATACGATTATCCCATATATAGCCGCGAGGTAGGTTTAGACGAACTGAGCGGCTTGCCGTTTTTGGTAACTCCCGAAAAACGCTCGTTTTATACAGCACATGTTCCGAAGCTGCATGATGCTCTGTTTTCTGGAATAGAGCATCGCCTGTTAAAACAGTCCGTTTTTGAATTTGAACCAATTGAAGATTTTGATGTAACCGAGAAAACAAGGGTGAAGATAACCAACATTTTCTATTCATGGGGTGGTGAATTGGTTGTCGAAAAAATGAAAACACCATATTTTTATTCCGCTTCAGAATCATTCATGAACATGGATAATCCAGACAAACCTATGAGACTTGAAGTCGGTAAAAGATATATCACAGTTGCATCAGATGTCTTAATCGAAGAAACAGAAGAACACCAAATCTGGGGTTATATGGCTGTAGATGGAATAGGTGAAATCCAAAGTGATGGCGGCTATAGCTGCGCCTCCCCTGCTATTACAGAGGTTACCGATGGCTTTTATGAAACTGAAATCGGAAAGCAATATTTGGAGGAGGTAAATTGGCTTAAACGCATGGAAGATATTGTCCCTGTTTTGCCGACGAAAGACATTAATTTGTTCATGCCGTTTTTTAATGGTGAAGCGAAAGTAACTGAGGGATTGGCTTTTACAAAGGAACAATATCAGTCGGGCGAGCGGATTTGTCTCATTTCGCAGGCTATGGCTCAGCAAGCTGCCTTATCAATTGGGGATGAAATAGAACTGAACCTGTATGAGGTCAATAATGACTTACCCAGCAGTCAGTTTTTTTCACCGGGCGGCAGTGGAGGGTACTATGCAAAAGCCTTTCAAAACGGGAAAATCGTTCCTTATTTTCAAACCGCAAACTATAAAATCGTCGGAATTTACACTTATAACAATGTAACAACTGAGCCTACAGGCTATGAATTGGGTCTGAATTCAATCATCATTCCGACGAATTCAGTTGAGAAGTTAGAGAAAGCATTTGTATCAATGCAGGGACCGATGAGAGGAAGTACAACCTCTTTTTCTATAAAAAATGGAACAGCCGAGAAGTTTATGGGAGAATTTTCAAAGCTTAAACTCGCGAATATTGACATAAGGTTTTATGACAAGGGCTACACCAAAATAATCGGCGGACTGAGAGAAATGCAAAAAATGTCATTTACTTTACTATTCGCCTCAGGGGTGTGCACTGTTGGAATACTGCTATTGTTTGTTTTTTTGCAAATCTCCCGCAAAAAAAGAGAAGCAGCAATCAGCTTATCCTTGGGTATCAAAAAAAAGCAATGTGCCGCAATTTTAATGCAAAGTGTGCTTTTAGTTGTAACTATTGGATGTATTTTTGGAGCGGTTGCGGGGCATTTTTTATCAGAAACTGTCTATGAAAAAACGCTTACTACTGCGAAGAAAACTGCATTTGATACATACTACAGCGATACGGTGAATGCCGCAGATTTGGAAGCTCAAATTCACAGCTCACACAAATCGGATATTATGATGACATTATCGGCAGTAATGCTTGTGCTGGCGGTATCGGGCTTACTGGCATTAACCTTTACAAGGCAAGCTCTAAAATGCGAGCCCATGAAGCTGTTGAGCGAGAAAAAAGAATAAAGGAGGAAGTTTTCAATGCAGCAAAATATATGGCGTAATTTAACAAGACGTGTGACAAAAAGCTTATTGACCGTAGGAATTTCCGCTGTTTTTACTGCATTTCTCTTCTTTTATGCGGGGTCAATTTATAAAAATCAAATGCAGCTTGAGGAATTTTCGAAAGCGTTGCTGGTAACTGCACAGATTACCAACGAAACAGGAAGTCAGGCTGTCGGCTTAAAAATAGACAGTAATCTCATTAAAAAAGCGGAGAAAACAGATATGGTTGAGCCGATACTATATACCGCATTCAGCAGCTATCGTATGGGTGCAAGCCTTGATGAAGAGACAGATTTTCTGAAAGGTCTCTCGCTGTCGGCAGCAAACTCAAGCTCAGTTATTTCTAAAGACCCCCGAAAGGATATTCAGTTTTCAGAGGGTTATTCCTTTGAAACTCTCATGAAAAACAGCAATGAAAATATCTGTTTGATGAATGAGCTGACAATGGAGAAAGAGGGTTTGACACTTGGCAAAGACTATTTGGTGACACTCTATGACCTTCAATATGACCCAAATGGAATGTTGTCTTTTAAACGCATGGGTGAAGTGGAGTTTAAGCTCGTAGGCAGTTTTTCGCAAACGGGGAACTATGAGAATAAAACAGATATGTTTTGTTCTCTGGATCTTCTTATGAAACTATATGAAGAAAATGACACTTCATTTTACTATGATTCGGTGCAATTTTCAATGACAAATCCGCTCTTGTTAAATGAATGGAAACAGGATATGAGGGGGATAGGATTTAAAAAGCTGAACGTACAGGGGGATGTCATGGCAAGAACCGGTGCAAGTATGATTGTTCATGATGGCGTATTTATCAATGCCGCAACACCGCTACTGCGAAATATGTCACTGATGCAGAAGTTTTACCCGATTATTTTTTTTATAGTGGCATTTGTAGGATTTTTGATATCTTATCTATTAATCCAAAGCAGACGCTGCGAGATTGCAATCAGCCGCTCTCTTGGAATGAGCCGGGGCAAGCTGTTTATGTTGCTCGTTTTAGAGAACATGTTTCTGTGTATTATCGGAATTATAGTTGGTTTGGTGGCGACTTTCCCATTTGTAATTGTCGATTTGACACTGATGGCAGTATCGCTGTGTGGCTATTTTCTATGCTATCTGTTGGGGTGTACAGTGGCTGTTTCAATTTTAAACAGGGTCAATGTCGTCGGCATTCTGACGGCTGCCGAATGAAAAGAGGTAGAGATAAAGTGAGCATTTTATCGGTATCAAACGTAAGCTATTTCTATAAAAGCCGCTATCAAACCGTTCAGGCGGTAAAATCTGTTTCCTGTGAGTTTGAAGAAGGAAAAACTTATGCAATTGTCGGAAAGTCCGGCTGTGGAAAAACCACATTACTGTCACTGCTTGCTGCATTGGATTTACCCACAGATGGAAGCATTTTGTATCAGGGAACATCTACCGCAAATCTAGATAGAGATAAGTACCGTCGTAACGATGTGACAGTAATTTACCAGTCGTTTAACCTTTTTCCTCTCTTAAATGGAATCGAAAATGTGATGTATCCTATGGAGTTGAACGGCATAAATTCTAAGCTGGCGGAGGAAAAAGCAAAGGAATTAATAATAAAGGTCGGTTTGACAGAAAAGGTATTTAAGCAGTTTCCACGTATGCTGAGCGGTGGCGAGCAACAGAGAATAGCAGTTGCAAGAGCACTTGCATCAAATGCAAAAGTTGTTTTGGCAGACGAGCCAACGGGAAACTTAGACAGCGAAAACGGACAAAATGTAGTGAATATTTTAAAGGCACTTGCCCATAACGAGGGCTACTGCATTATCGTTGTCACACACGATTTGGATATAGCGTGTCAGTTAGATGTGACCTTGCATATGAGCGATGGAAAAATGGAGGTGGGGTAAAAAGTCAGAGGTTGCATACAAATATAAGTTAATGATGGAGGAATTGAAAATGCTGTTAGAAAAACCATTTATTCAACTTTTTCAGACCCCTATGCATAAGTACTTTTATGAAGTTAATAGGAATGAAATTGTTGCAATTAGCGATGAATTATTTGAGTATCTGAAATTACAACAAAAAGGCATGGCCACTAAACCGAACATGACGCCATGCATTGAAGAGCAAATTTCCGAGCTGCGGCAGGCGGGTTATCTTTCGTCGCATCATGTATCAAGGATTGAACACGCATATTCTCCATATGCAAATTTGTTTTTGGAGAGAAAATTATTAAAACTAACCCTTCAAGTTACTCAAGATTGTAATTTTAGATGCAAATATTGTGTTTATTCGGAAGATGCGTTTTTGCAAAGATCACATGCAAAGAAGGCGATGAGTTGGGAATTGGCAAAAAAGGGTGTTGATTTTTTGCTGGAGCACTCTGTGGATTCTAAAGAAGTTAATATTTCATTTTATGGTGGTGAGCCCCTTCTCGAATTCGAACTAATAAGAAGGATTGTGAACTATGCAAATGAGCGGTTTGTTGGAAAAAAACTCACGTTTTCCATGACTACCAATGCAACACTTCTCACTGAAGCAATAACTGATTTTATTATGGAAAATAATATATCTGTTTTGGTTAGTTTAGATGGCCCCAAATCGATTAACGATAAAAATCGAGTGTTTGCGGCTAATAATGGTGGAACCTTTTCGAGTGTCATCAAGAAACTGGAAAAGGTGAAAGAAAAGCACCCTGATTTTGCAAAGAATTTTTCCGTTCATATGGTGATAGACCCTCAAAATGAATATGATGAGATTAATCGCATATCAAAAAATAAAATTTTAAAAATGCTAAAAATAGATTCCAGTTTGGTAGATAATGACTTAAGGCAGAAAGAAACAGTTTTTTCTGATCACTATCAAGAGCAATCTATATATGGAGCATTTCTAGGTAAATTATGCTGTTTTGGGGTAATCAATAAGGACGATTTGTTGGAATTGCCTAAACAAGAATGTGAATTTTTTGACCATATTGTTTCAGCGTTTTCATCTGCTCCGTTACAGGACGTATTTGCTCCGAGTGGGCCTTGCATTCCGGGACAGGCACGGCTGTTTATGAACTGCGATGGTGATCTGTTTCCATGCGAAAGAGTCAGCGAGCTCTGCCCATCGGTGAAGATTGGCTCAGCTACCGATGGCTTTGATTTGAAAAGGGTGTATGATTTTCTTAACGTAGCACAGCTTACAGAAAATGAGTGCAAAAACTGCTGGGCTTTCACACAATGCAACGTTTGTGGTAAATGTGCTCAAAGTGACAGTGGATTTAGTGCATCAGAAAAACTAAAACACTGTGACAGGTCTATAGATAACGCTGTTAACAATGTCAGATCTGTGATACTGAGTCGTGAGGTCGAGAAATACTTTAAAAAGCAACTTCGTTTGGAGGGAAATTCTAATGAAAACTGAATCGCTTTGTATATATCCAACTCCAAAAGATATAATTCCTATCATGAAATACATTCATAAATTGAATCCATCATATGAAGTAAAAAAAGTCGTAGGATTCGATTGGCTTGGGCATGTCGGCAAGGACATAGCGTACATTGATAATCGGGATAATTTGGGCTATATGATTTCAGCTAATCTAGAAGAGTCATTATTTGAGTGTGATACCCTTTTTGTTCCTTTTTTGTGTGAGATGTATTCTAACGATCAAGAGCTAAAGTTAGTTTTATCTGCAATTGCGAAAGCAATGATGATGCAAAAAAATGTTGCATGTATTCAAAAGTTATCTGTATACCATGTTAAAAAATTCCAAAAGCTAGCAAAGGAGAAAGGCGTTATATTTAGCTATCTATATCCAAAATCAAAGCCAGTTAAAAATAAAAGCGAAAATGTTCCAGTTAAATTGTATAATCCAAGCAGTCCAATAATCTTTGTTGGGGGGATGGTTGAAGAAGCAGACAATTTTGAGGTTTTTCTCTGGCTTATTACTAAGTTCAGAGAGAATGGTTTTAAGGCGGCTGGACTGTGCGATTCACCATATAGTGATATATTGGACTTTCAAATGCTGTCTGATAATCATTTGGATGAGAAACCAGATGACATTATACGAAGCTATAATAAGTTATTCTTTGACATTGAAAAAGCAGATCATCCTGATTTATTTGTTGTTATGATGCCGGGTGCAATGATGAAATATAGTGATACGATTGCCAATGACTTTGGAGTGCAATCATATATGCTTAGTCAAGCTGTAACACCTAATTTCTTTATTTATTGCTCTCTGTTTGGTTTTTCAGATACAGTGTTTTGGAAGGGGATAAACGATAACCTCTCTTCTAAGATGGGATATTCGATTGATGCCTTGCACATGAGCAATAAGTTCGTGGAATCAATAGAGTCTGCCGGAACATATACCCTTTCCTACCTTTGCGTCCCACAAAGCGAAGTGTCATCGGTTCTTGAAAACAGTACGCACCCATCAGAAATGTATAATTTTTTAGATGATTGCGAACAAGAAAAAATTTACGAAGTAGTTAAAGAAAACATATTCAGTAATGGCTGTGAAATACTATGATTACAGTTTTGTATTAATTGTATATTTTATCAAAGAAAGGATAATGAAAACGATATTGGATTCATTATATGAGGTGAATTATGAAGAAAGAGGATGTTGGCTCTATAATTTTTAACATCTTTAGCGAGAGGTTTAAAGTGGAAAAGAGTAAATTAATTCCGCAAAATTATTCAGAACCATTAACAGGTCCGATTTTTAAATTTGATTCGTTTATGCTTACATATTTGTTCTTTGACATACAGAAAAGCTTTAAAATATGTATTAGCGCGAATGAAATATTACATTACGAATTTAATAGCATATCAAGTATAACGAGAATTGTTTTGAAACATGTTATTTAGCTTTTAGCATAAGCATATGAATGAGATGGATGGAAAGCTGATTTGATTTTAGATAACTTGCTCCTTCGATTTACACTGTAAATCCAGTTACCACCGAAAATTGACTTACATAATTTGTATCTGAGTATCGGTGGAGAAATGAGGAAAAATGAGAAAACTATCAAAGCTCAACCTTGCATCATCACAGAGTGTCCTTGCGTTTGCGTGCCCATGTCTAGACGGAGTTTCTTGTCCGACNNTTAGTTGCCCTGTAGTAGCAAAAATCTATCTCTACCAATCGCCTAGTGCAAGTATAAACGCTGGACAGGGGAGCTTCATAAGTAACGGCGGCACTTCCACACCCAATTATTAATACTATAATTATATCTTTCGTGCATACCTGTAAAGTTTTTCAAATGGAGTAATGTTTTTGGAACTCAGTTAAGTTATCAGTCCTGTCATTGTAAAATGCTTAGTTAAAATAAAATTTTAGTCCTCAGTTGGTTAGCACAATCATGTGTCGCAGCTGAGGGCTAAAGTATTTTAAGTAGCTTTCAAGGGTTGAATATTATCACTCAGTCAGTACCCAATCAATGGTCAACCACCAACGACATCCTTGACATCGAGCAACCTGCAGATAAGGTGGTGCGGACGAAAAGTTGGCCTGACGGTAATTTCACAAGGACGAAGCTAAGTACTGAGAGGAGCAGTATTATAAGGCTCTTGCCGTATACGATGAGAGCGGTTAAGCGAGCAAAATAATTACTCGGCTAGGGTATCCCGCTAGGAGGCAAACACTCTGCAATTGGATTGCACGGCGAAAACGACTCCCTCTAGGTTTATTCCACCTTTCGCGGTGTAAAACTCCGGAGCATCCAAGACACCCGCCTCTACAACTTAAATTAGCTGAGATTCATCGTTGCTTTGAACTCGGAGATGATGTACAATTAGTATCAGATGAGATTGGGTATAGCAAAGCCCGCATATATCTCTGGAGAAAGAAGTACATTCAGGAAGGACGTACAACACTGATGAATCCAACAATGAAAGAGAAAGAGGAAAACTCAAAGAAGGTACATCAGTCGCAACTGAAGAAGTAACACAACTTAGAACACAGGTTCAGAATATGCGCTGGAGATAGATATTCTGAAAGCAACTCTTGATGTGTTAAAAAAAGACTCCGGCATCAATTTGAAGTGAACCCCAAAAGTTAGAAAAACAAATTTATTAAGCAGCCATTAGAGCTTGTTGTCTGTGAATAGCAGGTGGCAAGCCCTTTAGCTTAGCTTTGATGCGTTGATTGTTGTAGTAATCTCAAGGAAGTCGATAAGCTCAGTCTTGAAGTGCTCTACAGACTCGAATTTTTGCAGGTAAAGCAGCTCGATTTTGAGCAAGCCAAAGAAGTTTTCAATCACGGCATAGTCGAGAGTGTACCGCCAACTGTGTAAATGGAATAATCCTACAATTTGTTGCACATACTAAAAGTGCTTTTACATCGTAGCAGGATAGGGCAACGCTGCAATGTTGTTGGATTAAGAAAACCATTGCAGGAAAAGCAATCGGCACATGGTTTTACTGTAACAGGCATTTTGATGGATCAAGATGATGATAATATGGAATTCAGCCTACAGTCTTTTTGCAATGAAATTTTCAGAATCAGCGAACTTGGTGGCTATAGGATTGTCGACTCGTTGTTGTCAGAGAGAGTTGTGTAAAATGTTTGAACATATTATCACCTTTGAATATCTAGGATATCATTTTACACCTGTAAAGCGACTATTTCAAAATGAATTAGTTTGGTATCGGTGATATTGATGTAAAAATATAAATGGCAATGTATTATAATATACCATATATGGTATTGACAATATACCGTATATGGTATACAATTTAATTGTAATGACATACTATGAAAGATAGGATAAATTATGTGGGACATAGAATTTTACGCAACAATAGATGAAAAAGAAGTAGTAACCGAATTTTTAGATAGCTTGCCTCGTAAGCATAAGGCAAAGGCTTTTTGGGAAATAGGTCTGCTATCGGAAATGGGAACAAAATTGACTGAGCCATATGTGAAGCATATCGAAAATGGAATATGGGAACTTAGAATAAAATTTTCAAGCGATATTTCAAGGGTATTTTATTTTATCCCAACTCACAATAAAATCGTATTGCTGCATGGTTTTGTAAAGAAAACACAAAAGACACCCATCAGTGAAATCGAAATAGCAAAAAAGAGAATGTTAGATTATCAAAGGAGGACCTCAAAGTGAATTTTAATGAATACAAAAGCAAGGCTTTTACAGATGATCCAAAGTTATATGAAGAGTATAAAATGCTAGAACCAGAATATGAAATAGTAAGGCAGGTAATTTTGGCAAGAGAAAAACAGAACATGACTCAAAAGCAGCTTGCTCAAAAAATTGGAATTAAGCAAAGTAATATCAGCAGACTTGAAAGTGGAAATTACAATCCGTCTTTGGAGTTTCTTCAAAAGGTAGCTTCCGGGCTTGGAAAAGAACTTCATATTGAGTTTCGTGACCCACCATCTATTTAGTAAAAACAGCATATTCCCTCTGTTTCAAATTGAAACAGAGGGAATATTTTTGTTATATCTTCATTTTCCAAAGCCCAAAAATCAGGTACATAACGACACATTGCAGGTTACAGTATTAAATCAGCATACTTTTCACCCTTTAATAAATTTACTTATTTTTTTCATATCTGCATTGGGATTAAGTTTCAAAATTTTCTCCGTTATCTTTTCGATAGCTTTTTGTTTATCCACGGTAGCGATTTGGAAATTGCGTTTGTTCCAAAAATCTTCCGTAGTGGTAAAAACTGTACTGCTCCAGCCATAACCTTCGCCATATTTATTTGTCTTTTGCTGTCTGCCACACATGGTTATAAACATTCGCATTTGAAGCTCCACAATTGCTCGTTCAAACTTTGAGTTATCCTCTTTTGAAAATCCACCAAGCTGTTTTATTTCATGCAAAGGAATAGCTGCGTTTTGCGATATAATTTCATAAATACGCTTTGCAGTTTGACTAATAGTTCCATTATAAAAGGCGTCCTCAAAGCTTTCGGGATTTCTTCGTACAGCATAAAAATAGGGATACCAGTCTTTTGCAATATATCCGCTTGTGCGAAAAAACAGTTTAGCGTATGCAATATCATCACGTTCCTCAAGTACACGCATACGCCACTCCCAAGGATCGGTTTCTATGTCACCTGTATGCCATTTTATTGGTGATTCTATAAATTTTTGTTCTTCCCAGCCGAAAGGAATAACAGTAAATATGCCTTTGCTGTTGGCACCGCCCATAGAAAACCCGCAATCAAGCAAAGTAGTACAAAAATCCGAAAAATTATGTATGTTCATTGTTTACACCACTTTTCACACTGCTCTATACGAGCACCATTATCACCTTGTTCTTTGTCATATGCGAAACTAATAAGCAATCCACAAGAGAAATCAGGGCAAAAACCACAGTTCTCAAAGCCTTTTTCTTCACAACATTTCTTTATCGAGCAATCACCCCAAAATGGATTTGTGATACCTACACAACCTGCACACTCAACGCCAAAGGCTTCCTTGCTGTTGCACTTTGAACACTCAATTCCACAACGAGATTCAATCATATACAATCCCCCTTTAATATTTATAATATCACACCGAACACGACAACAGTATGTCATGTTCATTTATATTTATCCAAAATATTTTCAGCTATCATCTTTATTTTTTCGCGCATTTCATCAGGTTCAATGATTTCAACCTTATCACCAAACTTTAAAAACCATAAAATAGTATCATCTGGGTCTGTGAATCCCCATTTTGTGTAGAGTCTGCCGTCTTCTCTAACTGTGTAAGAGTTAGGTCCGTATTCTTCCACAAGCTTATATTTCTCAGATGGCTTATATATAGCCGTAATAAAATAATCGTCTGTGATGTGTTCTCCAAATTGTTTCCTTTCTTCAGGAATTTCACGAACTGCAAACTTTTCATCGGTAATTTTTAAGTCCCACATGCGTCTTAATTTGTACATACGAAAATCTTGACGCTCGGTGCAGTAGCCGAATATATACCAGTCAGACCACTTAAATACAATGAGGTAAGGTTCAATTTGCTTGTCTTCTTCACCTTTGTTATAGTAATAATGAAAATTTATAAGTCTGTTTTGATTGATAGCTTTTTTAAGTAAATCTATCTTTTCTGAAAGGCTGTCTTTATAAAATGAGGAGAGGTCGATCATCATGTTGTCTGCCAGGGGAATCACTTTTTCACCGAATTTTCTTGCAAGTTCAGTTGCTTTGGAGGATTTCGACACACTATCTATGGTCCTAAGCCCTATAAAAATAGCCTCAAGTTCTTCTTTCGTAAAAACAGTAGTATCAAGATTAAACCCTTCCATAATAGAAATTCCGCCATCACTGCCTTGGGTTGTAAAAACGGGAATCCCTGCACGGCAAATATCTTCAATATCACGGTTAATTGTTCTGCGTGACACCTCAAATTTTTCTGCCAAATAGGGGACAGTTACCTTTTTATTCTGTTGTAAAACCATGATGATACCTATTAAGCGATTAATTTTCATGTGATTTCCTCCAAGCGATAAGGATAAAATTTAGTCTGATTTTATGTAATAAAAATCTCTATTTCGGTTTTCATTTGCAATGTGTTTTAATGAATAAATGTTTTCTTTTATTCTATCTCATTTCTCAAGCATAGGAAAGCTATTTCTAAAATTAATTAGAAAACGAGATATGTCCGCAATTTACCCTTGTCAAAACTACAAGTATACAGGATAAAAAAAGTCTGATATAATACAGATGTATTTAGGTAGTGAGNNAATGATTGTCTTTAGGTCAGAGTGTGACGAGTGTCAAAGTGGTTATGCCACAGTGGAAATCTCGTCAATCAGAACAGTGTAAGCACTGTTCTGCACCAACGACAACCAATCAAACCCAATACGAACAACAGAAACATAAAACCATAGTTATTCCTAGATGGAACGACTATGGTTTTTTTGTATTCTAAAATTAAAAGAAGGAGCAAAAAAGATGAATGACAGTTATTTCGAGAGCGACAACACCTTTGGCAGCTTTGGAGGTACAGACGATTTTAATTTAGGCAGTACCGAGGAAACCAATTTTAACCCATTTGAGGCAGAGCAGGAAGAGCAGGCTGAGCCTGCACCCATGCCACGCCAAAATGAAATAAAACCTCAAACTTATCACCGCGAAACGGAAGTTAAGGTTGAGGAAAAGCAGGCTGCAAAGCCACAAAACACCAGCCCTATGGGTGAAGCAGATCCGTTTGCGGCGGCACTTGCCAAAGCAGAGGACGACAGAGATGAACTTGCCACACGAGTGTATATCGTAATCGGTAAGCTAAACCAATACTTCCCAGAAATCAGTGCAAGAATATCAAATGGGGGTAGCTATTTGCCTGTTCCACTTTCAACCATTGTAAGAGGTATTCCAAGCGAATTTCCACAATACTGGACAGAAGCGGTCAGCTATAGAAAACCAATAAAGCTGAATAAGGTGGCGATTAGAAAATGAAATTCAGTACAGCAAGACCTGTGAAAATCGTCATGTTAGGAGCAGGTGGAACTGGTGGTCACGTCGCACCCCACCTATATTCGTGATCTATATGATGGC
>DBGA01000058.1 GCA_002295325.1 Ruminococcaceae bacterium UBA866
TAAAAGGACAGATAAGAAGTGCTCCTAAACTACCTGAAGAGAGAAAACCTGACCCAAGAAGAGCTCCAAGAAAACCTCGTGAGGAAGGAGGAAGTAAATAATGCTATTGCCAAAACGCGTTAAGTATCGTCGTCAACAAAGAGGACGTATGACTGGTAAAGCTACTCGTGGTAACACAATTAGCCATGGTCAATATGGCCTACAAGCTCAAGAGCCAGCATGGATTACTTCTAACCAAATCGAGGCAGCCCGTATCGCTATGACTCGTTATATCAAGCGTGGCGGTCAGGTTTGGATTAAGATTTTCCCTGATAAACCAGTTACTCAAAAACCTGCCGAAACCCGCATGGGTAAAGGTAAAGGTTCACCTGATCACTGGGTTTGTGTTGTAAAACCAGGCAGAGTAATGTTTGAAATTGCAGGCGTTTCAGAAGAAATAGCAAGAGAAGCTATGCGTCTTGCTATGCACAAACTTCCTATTAAATGTAAGTTTGTAATTAAAGAAGAGATAGGTGGTGAGCAATAATATGAAAGCTAATGAAGTAAGAGATCTTTCTCCTATCGAATTAAATGATAAGCTAGCTGAGCTAAAAGCTGAGTTATTTAATCTTCGCTTCCAACTTGCGGTTAATCAATTGGAAAACCCAATGCGTATTAACGCAGTTAAAAAAGATATTGCTCGCATTAAAACCGTAATTCGTGCAAACGAACTAAAAAGAGAGCAAGGTTAATGGAAGGAGGATTTAAGCTATGAGCGAAAGAAACCTCAGAAAAGGTAGGATCGGAACAGTTGTAAGCGACAAAATGGACAAAACAGTTGTTGTGTCAATCGCTGATACCGTTAAACATCCACTTTACAAAAAAATCATTAAGCGCACAGTTAGGCTTAAAGCCCACGATGAAACAAATTCATGTGGCATAGGCGACCGTGTGGAGATCATGGAAACTCGACCACTGTCTAAAGATAAACACTGGCGTGTGGTTGAAATTATCGAGAAAGCTAAATAAGTTTAGCTTAACAGCCGAAAGGAGGAACGCACTATGATACAGATGCAAACTTACCTTAAGGTAGCCGACAACAGCGGTGCCAAAGAACTAATGTGTATCCGTGTGTTAGGCGGTTCCAGAAGAAGGTACGCTAACATTGGCGACGTAGTTGTTGCTTCCGTAAAGAAAGCAGCACCAGGCGGCGCAGTTAAAAAAGGTGACGTTGTTAAAGCAGTTATCGTTCGTTCAGCTAAGGGTCTTCGTAGAGACGATGGTTCTTATATTCGCTTTGACGAGAACGCAGCTGTAATAATAAAAGATGATAAAAACCCAAAAGGCACACGTATTTTTGGCCCGGTAGCAAGAGAACTTCGTGATAGAGAATACATGAAGATTCTTTCCCTAGCTCCGGAAGTGCTTTAAGGAGGTGCAATGTTTATGACTAACAAATTGCACGTTAAAACCGGAGATAAAGTAATGATTATCTCGGGTAGAGACAAAGGCAAAAAAGGTAAAGTATTGGAAGTAAGCCCTAAAGAAGCAAAAGTTATCGTTGAGGGTCTTAATATGGTTACAAAGCATGTTAAGCCTAGAAAAATGGGTCAACAAGGTGGAATTATAAAAGTAGAGAGTGCTATCTATGCTTGCAAAGTAATGCCTGTATGCCCAAAATGTGGAAATGCTACCCGTATTGGCCACGTTATCAAAGATGACAAAAAGTTTCGTGTTTGCAAACATGCAAATTGCGGCGAACAATTCTAGAAGGAGGAAATAGTATGGCAAGATTAAAACAATACTACGCTAATGATGTGGCACCAGCTTTGATGAAAAAGTTTGGCTACAAGAGTGTCATGCAAATTCCAAAGCTTGATAAAATCGTCGTTAATGTTGCTTGTGGAGAAGCAGGCAGTAATTCAAAAATGATGGATGCAATTCTTTCAGATCTTGGTAAAATAACTGGTCAAAAACCTATTATTTGCAAAGCTAAGAAATCAGTTGCTAACTTCAAGCTCCGTGAGGGCATGAACATCGGTGCAAAGGTTACACTTCGCGCTGACATGATGTACGAATTTCTAGATAGACTATTTAACGTAGCTCTACCTCGCGTTCGTGACTTTAGAGGAATAAATGCAAACTCATTTGATGGCCGCGGAAACTATTCTGTTGGTATCAAAGAGCAACTTATTTTTCCAGAGATCGATTATGATAAAATTGACAAAATTCGTGGTATGGATATTTCGTTCATTACTACAGCAAAAACCGACGAAGAAGCTCGTGAGTTATTAACTCTAATGGGCGCACCATTCGCTAAATAGGGGAGGAATTAATAATGGCAAAAACGTCCATGATAATCAAACAGCAAAGAACGCCAAAGTTTTCCACCCGTGCCTATAACAGGTGTAAAATCTGCGGAAGACCTCACGCATATCTAAGAAAATACGGTGTTTGTCGTATTTGCTTTAGAGAATTGGCTTACAAAGGCCAAATTCCAGGCGTGAGAAAAGCTAGCTGGTAAGAACTCAAGCAAAGGAGGTTGACGGCATGCAAATCACCGATAGTATTGCAGACTTGCTTACTCGCATTAGAAATGCGAATACAGCAAAGCATGATACAGTAGATATTCCTGCGTCAAATATGAAGAAAGCCATCGCTCAAATCCTCGTTGATGAGGGCTATGTGAAAAGCTTCCAAGTTATAGACGACGGAAAACAAGGTGTGATTCGTATCACTTTAAGATATAGTGATAATAAAACACCAATCATCAGTGGACTACGTAGGGTTTCAAAACCAGGACTACGCATCTACACAAATTGCGAAGATATGCCAAAGGTCATGAAAGGCCTTGGAGTAGCAGTAGTTTCAACATCAAAAGGTGTTATGACCGATAGAAAAGCAAGACAAGAGAATGTTGGCGGCGAAGTTCTTGCATTTATCTGGTAAAAGGAGGAGTAAAGAATGTCTCGTATAGGTAGAAAACCAATCGACGTTCCCTCCGGTGTTGAAGTTAAATTTGACGGTAACTTTGTTACTGTTAAAGGACCAAAGGGAACGCTAACAAAAACACTTCACCATGACATGATCATTGAGCAAGACGGCAACGTTATCAATGTAAAACGTCCAAGTGAAGACAAAGAACACAAATCTTTACACGGTTTGACTAGAACACTTCTTAGCAACATGGTTGAGGGTGTTTCAAAAGGCTTTAGTAAAGAACTTGAAATCCAAGGTGTTGGTTACCGTGCTTCCAAACAAGGAACAGAACTTGTTATGCAGCTTGGTTATTCACATCAAGTAATTATGCCTGAGATTGAAGGCATAACAGTAGATGTACCTTCCCAAACAAAAATTATAATCAGTGGAGCTGACAAACAAGCTGTTGGTCAATTCGCTGCAAAGGTTCGTGAGAAACGTCTACCAGAACCATACAAGGGCAAAGGTATCAGATACGTTGGCGAATATGTTCAACGTAAAGAGGGTAAAGCCGGCAAAGGCACTAAGAAGTAGTTAAAGGAGTGTGACAAGCTATGGTGAAAAAGCCTAATAGCAATGAGGCAAGACTAAAAAGACACCGCAGAGTACGTGCTAAAGTAGCTGGTACTGCTGAGCGACCACGCCTAAACGTATTTCGCTCTACGAAACACATATACGCTCAACTTATTGATGACGTAAATGGTGTTACATTGGTTGCTGCATCTTCTATGGATAAAAGCTTTGAAGGTGCTGGTGGCAATAAAGACGCTGCGCGCAAGGTTGGTCAGGCAATTGGTAAACTAGCCATTGATAAGAATATTGCTGAAGTCGTTTTCGACAGAGGCGGATATCTATATCATGGTCGTGTTAAAGAATTGGCTGATGGAGCTCGCGAAAGCGGCCTCAAGTTTTAATGAGGAGGTTATTCGTTTGGCTAAAATTGATGCAACTGCATTAGATCTAAAAGAAAAAGTTGTTTCTATCAACCGTGTTTCTAAAACAGTAAAGGGCGGTAGAATTTTCAAATTCGCAGCACTTGTTGTTGTTGGTGACGGCAATGGCACAGTAGGCTTCGGTCTTGGAAAATCAGGCGAGGTTCCTGATGCAATCAGAAAAGGTATCGAGGATGCAAAGAAAAACCTTATTAAGGTTTCTCTAAAAGGCTCTTCAATTCCTCACGAAGTTGTTGGTAAATTTGGTGCAGGTAGAGTTCTACTTAAACCAGCTCCAGCGGGTACTGGCGTTATCGCTGGTGGCCAAGTTCGTGCGGTTGTTGAGGCTGCTGGTATCACTGATATCAGAACCAAAGCACTACGTTCAAATAATCCTTGTAACGTAGTAAGAGCTACAATTGACGGTCTTGCAAGTCTGCGCACAGCTCAAGAAGTTGCTGCGATTAGAGGAAAGACTGTTAAAGAAATTTATCGTTAGGGGGCAGACTTATTATGGCTAAAGCTAAAACTATTAAAGTTAAGCTGGTAAAAAGTACTGCCAGCAGAAAAAAAGACCAAATCGCTGTTCTAACATCATTAGGTCTTCGCAAAATTGGTGACATTACAGAGCAACCTGCAAACGCTGCTACAGATGGCAAAGTTTTCAAGGTTTCTCATCTTGTCGAGGTTATAGACAGATAACAAGGAGGTGTTCTTTCAATGAAACTGCACGAGTTATCACCAATTCCAGGATCAACCCACGTTGCAAAACGTAAAGGTAGAGGTGCTGGAAGCGGTAACGGTAAAACGGCTGGTAAAGGTCACAAAGGTCAAAAAGCACGTTCAGGCGGCGGTGTAAGACCGGGCTTTGAGGGTGGACAAATGCCTTTACAAAGACGTCTTCCTAAAAGAGGATTCGTAAATATTTTTTCTACAAAATATCAAATTGTTAATCTTGGCGATTTAAACGAGAAGTTTGAAGATGGTGCTGTTATAGACGCAGAAGCTATCATCGCTTCAGGTTTAACCAAAAAGGCTTACGATGGTATTAAGGTTCTTGCTAATGGTGAAGTGACTAAAAACTTCACAATTAAAGCTGCAGCGTTCTCAAAGACAGCTAAGGAAATGATTGAGAAGGCCGGTGGAAAGGCCGAGGTGATTTAGGTGTTACAAACACTAAGAGATTCATTTAAGAATCCTGAGCTTAGAAAAAAACTTTTGTACACAATTTATATATTGGTTATATTTAGACTAGGTTCGGCTATCGTTGCTCCTTTTGTCAATGCATCTGCCCTTAAAGCAGTTATTGGCGACAGCAATAACTTTTTTGGATTACTAAACACCTTCTCTGGAGGCGCGTTTGGTAAAGCGACACTTTTTGCTCTATCAATCTCACCTTATATCACATCACAGATTATCATTCAGCTTCTTACTATTGCACTTCCACCACTCGAAAGATTGGCTAAAGAAGGCGAACTAGGAAGAAGAAAAATTAACAAAATTACAAAGTTTACAACCATTGGCATGAGTTTACTTCAAGCTTTTGGTTACTACACAATTGTAAGAGCAAGCGGCGGTATTGCGAAAGAGTTCATGAGCGGCTGGCAAATGTACTTTGTTGCTACGGTTATTGTTTTAACCTTAACAGCAGGTTCAGGCGTAGTTGTCTGGATGGGCGATCGCATTACTGAAAAGGGTATCGGAAACGGTATCTCCATCATCTTGTTTGCAGGTATCATCGCTGGTTTCCCACAGCAAGCGCAAGTTTTGCTTGAGAAATTTATGCAAGGTGGAATTAACTACATCTTGGTGCCAGCAATTTTGCTAGTTATGGCTGCAATGATAGTTTTCATAATTATTATGACAGAAGCAGAGCGTCGTATTTCTGTTCAATACGCAAAACGTGTTGTTGGCAGAAAAATGTATGGTGGTCAAAGCTCTTTCATTCCAATTAAAGTTAACATGAGTGGTGTTATGCCAATCATATTTGCATCTTCATTGTTGTCGCTACCTGCAACAATAATGACATTTGCACAACCTAAACCAGGCGGTTTCTGGGACGGATTGAAAAACATGATGTCTCCTCAATCCATGGTTTATGGTGTTCTTTATCTCATCTTGATTGTTGCTTTCAACTATTTCTATGTAGCTGTTCAATACAACCCTATTGAGATTTCAAACAATATCAAAAATAACAATGGTGCAATTCCAGGAATCAGACCTGGTAAACCAACATCGACTTTCATTGGCAAGATTATCTCAAAGATCACCTTTATCGGTGCAATCTTCTTGGGTATCATCGCTGTATTCCCAATTTTGTTTAACTCAATAACTAAGATTCCTGTAGCACTAGCTGGTACTACAATTATCATTGTTGTTGGTGTAGCACTTGAGACTATGCGCCAATTGGAATCTCAGTTGATGATGCGCCACCATAAAGGATTTTTAGAGTAAAGAGAAGAGGGTAACTTCAATGAATCTAATACTTTTAGGTGCACCGGGTGCCGGCAAAGGCACTCAAGCTGAGGCAATATGTGATCGTTTGAATATCCCTGCTATTTCAACAGGAAATATCATTCGTGAAGCAATTAAAAATGCTACAGATTTGGGCAAGGCTGTGAAAGGCTATATTGACGCAGGTCAACTTGTTCCAGATGATGTTGTTATTGAGATGGTAAAAGTTCGTCTTTCAAATGACGATTGCAAAAACGGCTTTATTCTTGACGGTTTCCCTCGTACAGTACCTCAAGCTGAGGCACTTGACAAAATGGAAAGAAATATTGATAAGGTTATTGACATCGAAGTTAGTGACGAAGACATCAAGAAACGACTTTCAGGTCGACGTGTGTGTGGGAGTTGCGGTGCTAGCTCTCATATTGATTACAAACCAACTGCAATAGATGGTATATGTGATAAATGTGGCAAGGACACAATTCAAAGGCAAGACGATAAACCTGAAACTGTACAGAAACGTTTGGATGTGTATCACAACCAAACTGTGCCTCTTAAGCAATATTATGCTAAGCAAGGTAAACTATTCAAAGTTTATGGTCAAGAAGACGTAAAAGATACGACGGCAATGACTATGAAAGCTTTGGAGGCGTAATATGGTTGTTCTTAAAAATTCAAGGGAACTCAAAGATATGAGCGAAGCTTGCAAGCTCTCGGCTGCTGCTTTGTGGGTTGCCCAAACCTACATGAAAGCAGGAGTTTCTACTAAGGAAATCGACAATGCTATACACAAGTTTATTGTGAAAGCAGGTGCGAAACCTTCCTTTTTAGGATATGGAGGCTTTCCTGCAAGTGCTTGTATTTCAATAAACAATCAGGTGATCCACGGCATACCCTCAACCTCTATTCATCTTAAAGATGGGGATGTTGTCAGTGTTGATGTGGGAGCGTTTTATAACGACTTTCACGGCGACAATGCATATACATTTGAGGTTGGTGAGGTTGCTCCAGAAGCAAAACAGCTTTTGAAAGTTACCAACGAATGTTTATATAAGGCTATCGAACAGGCAAAACCCGGTAATCGTATTGGAGATATTTCTCACGCAGTACAAGAGTATGCTGAAAGCTTCGGCTTTGGTGTAGTTCGGACCTTTGTAGGTCATGGTGTAGGGAGAAAGCTGCACGAGGATCCGGAAGTTCCAAACTTTGGTTTAGCGGGAAAAGGAATGCGTTTAGTAAAAGGCATGACTTTAGCAATTGAACCGATGATTAATCTCGTTGGTCATGCTGTTAAAATCCTACCAGATGGTTGGACGGTTGAAACTGCTTCGGGAAGCGTTTCTGCACACTTTGAGCACACGATTGTCATTACTGATGACGGTGCAAAAATTCTAACTACCAAATAGGGAGGATTATAGTGCAGATTAAACAGGGAATGATTGTTAATTCTGATGCAGGTCACGACCAAAATCGGCTTTATGTTGTCGTAAAGGTTGACAGCAAATACGCTTATATTGCAGACGGCAAACGCCGTAAGCTTGAAAAGCCAAAACGCAAAAACTTTCGCCACATTGTAAAAACCAATACAATTTTAAATGTTGAGTTGTATCAATCAAATCAAAAAATCAGGCGAGTTCTGCATGAGCTAAATTGCTCTTTGAACTCCGTCGCAGACTAGGGAGGTATCTTGCTTGTCAAAGGAAGATGTAATAGAACTTGAAGGCACAGTCGTTGATTCGTTGCCTAACGCAACATTCAAGGTGGAGCTTCCAAACGGACATATCATATTAGCTCATATTTCTGGCAAGCTACGAATGAACTTTATTCGTATTCTGCCTGGAGATAAAGTGACGGTTGAAATGTCGCCCTATGATTTAACTAAGGGACGCATTACTTGGCGTTCTAAGTAAACGAAATGTATGCAGTAATCCTGTGTATTACTTTAAGGAGGTAATTTCAGATGAAAGTAAGACCTTCGGTTAAGCCAATATGTGAAAAATGCAAGGTAATCAAACGCAAAGGACGTATAATGGTAATATGCCAAAATCCTAAGCACAAACAACGTCAAGGTTAATTTAACCTTAATTCACGAAAGTGCTCACACTGTATTGGAGGTGCAACTTTAATGGCTCGTATAGCTGGAGTTGACTTACCAAAAGATAAAAGAATCGAAATCGGTTTAACTTATATCTTTGGTATAGGTCAAAAAGCAGCAAATGATATCATTTCTGGAACAGGCGTTAACCCTGATACTAGGGTAAAAAACCTAACAGAAGATGAAGTGTCTTTGCTGAGAGATTTTATCGACAAAAACTTTGAGGTTGAGGGAGATCTTCGTAGAGGAACTGCTCTTAATATCAAGAGGCTAATCGAAATTGGATGCTACAGAGGAACACGTCATAGAAAAGGTCTACCTGTAAGGGGACAACGTTCTAAGACAAATGCCCGCACAAGAAAAGGTCCAAAGAAAACGATTGCTAACAAGAAGAAGTAAGGGAGGCAATGAATTATGGCAACTAAGCAAGGAGCTAAAAAAGTTGTTCGTAGACGCCGTGAACGTAAGAATATTGAGCGTGGTGCGGTTCATATTCAGTCTACCTTTAACAACACAATCATTACAATAACAGACGTTCAAGGAAATACGCTTTCTTGGGCAAGTGCTGGTGAGATGGGCTTTAGAGGCTCTAAAAAATCTACACCATTTGCTGCTCAAATGGCTGCTGAAAAAGCTGCTAAAACAGCGCAAGAACATGGACTTAAAACTGTTGAAGTATTTGTAAAAGGACCGGGTTCAGGACGTGAGGCTGCAATTCGTGCACTTCAAGGCGTTGGACTAGAAGTTTCTATGATTAGAGACGTAACTCCAATTGCTCATAACGGATGTCGTCCACCAAAAAGAAGACGTGTCTAATTTGATTATTACAGGAGGTGTAACCAGTAATGGCTAGATATACCGGTGCGGTTTGCAGAATGTGTCGTCGTGAAGGAGCAAAATTGTTCCTTAAAGGTGAAAGATGTTATTCAGATAAATGTTCTATCACTCGCAGAGCTTATGCTCCAGGACAACATGGGCAAGGCCGTAAAAAAGTTTCTGAATATGGTATTCAGTTAAGAGAAAAACAAAAAACAAGACGTTACTATGGCGTTCTAGAAAGCCAATTTGAAGGTTATTTCGATAAAGCTGAACGTAAAGAAGGCATGACAGGCCAAAATCTTCTTAGAATTTTGGAATCTCGTTTAGATAACGTTATTTACAGACTAGGTCTTGCAACTTCAAGAGCTGAAGCAAGACAATTAGTTGTTCACGGTCACTATACAGTAGATGGCAAAAGAGTTAACATCCCTTCATACCAAGTAAAAGAGGGCGAAGTTATCGCTGTTTGCGAAAAGAGCCGTACTAGTGATAAATTTAAAGCTATTGTTGAAACTTGTGGTGCACGCCCAGTTGCAATGTGGCTTGATATGAACAAAGAAACCCTAGAAGCTAAGGTTGTTCGTATGCCTAACCGCGAGGACATTGATCTTGATGTTCAAGAGCTTCTAATCGTTGAGTATTATTCAAAATAGTAATGGTTAACTGGTTTTATTCGTTAGGTGGGAATGGTAAACTACGATGCAGATATTATCTGCAGACAGGAGGGTTTTAAATGATAGAAATCGAAAAGCCAAGAATTGAGACGGTTGATATAAAGGCTGACGGAACGTACGGCAAATTTATACTTGAGCCTCTTGAGCGTGGCTACGGTACTACTCTTGGCAACAGCCTTAGAAGAGTACTGCTCTCCTCGCTTCCCGGAGTTGCAGTTAAATCAATCAAAATTGATGGAGTGCAACACGAATTCTCGACCATTCCAGGTGTTAAAGAAGATGTTACTGAGATTGTTTTAAATATCAAAGGCTTGACTGCCATTATACATGGTGATTCCCCTAAGACAGTTTATATTGAAGCTGACGGTGAGGGTGTTGTTACTGCTGGTGATATCAAAGCTGATTCTGAAGTCGAAATACTAGATCCTTCCATGCATATTGCTACTCTGGGACAGGGTGCAAGATTGTATATGGAAATAGTAATGGACAGAGGACGTGGCTATATCCCTGCAGAAAAGAACAAAGCTGATACTGCAAACAATATTGGTGCTATTCCTGTAGATAGTATCTACACACCTGTTTCAAGGGTTAATTATTCGGTGGAAAACACACGCGTAGGTCAAATTACCGATTATGATAAGTTAACTTTAGAGGTATGGACTGACGGAACAATTTCTGCAAAAGAAGCTGTATCTCTAGCAGCCAAGATTCTTAATGAGCATCTTAACTTATTTGTAGATTTGTCTGATCAAGCTACAAATGTAGAGATAATGGTTGAGAAGGGTGAAAACCCTCAAGAGAAGGTTCTTGAGATGACTATTGAGGAACTTGACTTATCTGTACGTTCGTTCAACTGCTTAAAACGTGCAGGAATTAATACGGTAGAAGATCTAATTAATAAATCTGAGGATGAAATGATGAAAGTCAGAAACCTCGGTAAAAAATCTTTAGAAGAAGTAATTGCAAAGCTTGGATCACTTGGTTTTGACCTTACTTCAGATGAAGAATAATGCTGATAATTGTTTTTACAATTAGCTGATGCCACCATTGTGTCAGTAATGAGCATTATATTCATCCGCTTTTGAAATTTTAATTTCAAAAGGTGAGGGGTTGGCCTTACGAGTGCAGCTTGTGCACTATGGATGACGTAAGACTGTTGCTTTTTTGGAGTAATATCTTCGAAATTGTAAGCTTTGCTTGCAAAATAAAATCATAGATTTTATAAGCGAATCAGTTATCACAAGAAATTTTCTAACCAGTAAGGAGTGAATTTCAATGGCAGGAAGCAGAAAACTTGGCAGATCATCGGACCAGAGAAAAGCTATGCTGAGAGCTATGGTTACTTACTTGCTTGAAAACGGCAAGATTGAAACTACAGTTACTAGAGCAAAAGAGGTTCGTGCTGCAGCTGAGAAAATGATTACTCTCGGCAAAACAAATAATCTACACTCCAAGCGTCAAGCGTTTGCCTATATAACTAAAGAAGAAGTTGTAAAGAAATTATTTGATGAAATTTCACCTAAGTTTGCTGATGCAAACGGTGGATATACTCGTATAATTAAAATAGGCCCTCGTCGTGGAGACGCAGCAGAGATGGCAATTATCGAATTAGTTTAATTTGATATAAAAAACTCCTCACCAAATGGTGAGGAGTTTTTGCTTGTTTTGAAAATTACTTTAGTTGCTTTTCAAATTAAATAGGTTGCGGCAAACACTACAACAATCTTATTGATATTAGGAAAAATAAGTGGTAAAATGATACCAACAAAACAAAAAGGAGATAATATTATGGATTTTAATACAAACCTTCAAAAGTACGCTGACCTCTCGGTTAAACTCGGTGTAAATATTCAAAAGGATCAAACTCTTGTGATAAATTGTCCGATTGAGTGTGCCTATTTTGCTAGAATGGTTGCAGAGAGCGCATATAAAAATGGAGCAAAAGAAGTAGTTATGTTTTGGAATGACGAGAAATTTTCAAAGATAAAATATACCTATTCCCCACTTGAGGTATTCGAAAGTGTTCCACAGTGGCTTGCAGACTCAAGAATTTACTATGGTGAAATGGACTGTGCGTATGTTAATATTGTTGCGCGTGATCCAGAGATATTTAAAGATGTCGATTCTACAAAACTTGCGGCAGAAAATGTTGCATTTAGAAAAGCAACAAAACCATTCCGTGACAGAATTGATGCAGGACACATTGCATGGAACATTATTTCTGTGCCGACTGTAGCATGGGCGAAAAAAATATTCCCAGAATGTGATGAGCAAACTGCAATCGATAAATTGTGGGAAGCAATCTTTAAGGCAGTTAGAGTTGNNTGTTGGCGCATGGAATGAGCACAAGGAAAACTTATTTAAAAAATCTGAGTATCTAAATGCTAAGCAGTTTGTAAGCTTCCATTATAAGAACTCACTAGGTACAGATTTGGTTGTGGGAATGCCTGAAAACTATGTGTTTGAGGGCGGAGGAGATAAAACCGTGAAAGGTATCTACTACTTCCCTAATATGCCAACTGAAGAGGTTTTCTCAATGCCTCACAGACAAAAGGTAAATGGTAAGGTTGTTGCCTCAATGCCACTGAACTATCAAGGCACCTTAATTACAGAGTTTAGCATCACATTTAAGGATGGTAGGGTAGTAGACTTTACTGCCAAAGAGGGATATGAAGCGCTGAAACGTTTAATTGAAACAGATGAGGGCTCACATTATCTTGGCGAGATTGCACTTGTGCCAAATAAGTCGCCTATTTCTGATATGGGAATTCTATTTTACAACACACTATTTGATGAAAATGCAAGCTGCCATTTTGCACTTGGAAGTGCATACCCAACTTGCATTAAAGACGGTTTAACCTATACCAAAGAGGAACTTATGACTCATGGTGGTAATGACTCCCTAGAGCATGAGGACTTTATGATTGGTACTCCCGATCTTAGCATTATTGCTACAGACAAAGACGGTAATGAAACAGATATATTTGTTGACGGCAACTGGGCAATATAATTGTTATAAACGCGAAAGGCTAAAAGGAAAATGATATGAATAAAAAAATAAAGTGGGTAGTTGAAACTGGTATATTTATTGCACTGCTTTTAATTTTGCAAACCATTACCAAACTTCTTGGAACAATTGTTACAGGAAGTGCAGTAAATTTTGTTTTAGTTGCAGCTACATTAATGGTATCGATGTCTAGTGGGCTCATCGTCGCTGTTGCATCTCCATTTTTGGCTCTGTTGCTTGGCATTGTACCACTTCCAATTCACTTTATACCGGTAGTTTGCTTGGGTAATATAGCGATTTGTTTAGCTTATGCACTTATACTTAAAAGGTCGGTGGATAAGTCTAATTCAGTTAAAATTACCTTATGGATAATTGCAATTTTATTAGGTGCTGTGGCTAAGTTTGTTGTTTTATATGTAGGTGTTAACTATATTGTGATGCCAATTATGACAGCTGTAAAAAATGCACCTGTAAAAGCGCCTGCTGCTATTTTCAGTACACAGCAAATGATAACTGCAGTAATTGGAGGTGTGTTGGCACTCCTAATTGTCCCAGCAGTTAATAGGGCAAGAAAAAAGACTTATTTATAAGTGTAAGGTGATTTTGCAATAAAACACTACTAGATACTTGAAAAAACTATGATGGTGTAGTACAATTAAACTATACTAATTTTATCTTTGAAAGGAAGTTTATTATGATACTTAAGAATGGATTTGTGCTTGATAAAAGCTTTAGATTTGTAAAGACAGATGTAGTTGTCACTGATGGCAAGATTTCTCATGTTGGTGCTTGCGACTCTGATAACGACGTTGTTGATTGTACTGGAAAATACATTATCCCAGGATTGATTGATGTCCACACACATGGTTGTGGTGGTTGTGATGCTTGTGATGCAACAAGAGAAGCTCTTGAAGTTCTTTCTGAAACTCAAGGAAAAGCTGGTATTACATCATTTTGTGCAACTACAATGACAGTTCCGGAGGAGCAACTAAACAGGGTATTTGATGTTATTGGCGATTACATGAAGGAAAAACCAAAGGGTGCTGAAATTATTGGCATCAATATGGAAGGTCCATTTTTCAATATGAGCAAAAAGGGCGCACAACGTGGAGATTGTCTTTTGTCACCTGACGTTGAGCTTTTCAGAAGACTAAATGCAAAATGTGGAAATAAAATTAAACTTGTAGACCTAGCTCCAGAGCTAGAAGGTGCAATTGATTTTATCAAGGCTGTAAAGGATGAAGTTACAATTTCAATTGGACATACAGCAGCTAATTATGAAATTGCAATGAATGCAATTCTAAATGGCGCATCACATATTACTCACCTTTTTAATGCAATGGACGGGCTAACCCATAGAGCACCAGGCGTTATTGGTGCTGCTGCTGACACAAATGTATACGCAGAGCTAATTTGCGATGGAATTCATATCGACCCATCTGCTGTTCGCTGTGCATTTAAACTGATGGAGGATAGAATTTGCTTGATTTCTGACTCAATGAGTGCTTGTGGTATGCCAAACGGTGAATACGAGCTTGGCGGACAAAAGGTTATCATGAAAGATAAAAAAGCAACATTGGTTGATGGAACAATTGCAGGTTCGGCAACTAACCTTGCAGATTGCATGAGAAAAGCGGTTGAATTTGGTATTCCACTAGAAACTGCAATCAAGGCCGCATCCTTTAACCCTGCTGCTTCAATTGGAATGCAAGATAAAATCGGTAGTATTGACATTAATCTTGACGCTGATATTATCGTTATGGATAAAGAATTGAACTTTGAGAAGGTTTACTTTAAAGGTGTTTTGGGAGAATAACCCTCAAAGACACGAATATCCCCACGCTTAATGCGTGGGGATATTTTTTTAAATATACTACCTTTTTCTTTTTCTATCTATATTTTTATTTTTTAGGAGGCACTATTTGATTAGGAATTGGCTCTATGATTGAAGCAACCACATCGATAAATTCCTGTTGTGTTAGGCTATTAGCTATGATGCGATAACCAACACCGTTATAAATAAACTCTGCTATATATTCATCGAAATATTTGGTAGGTTCATTTTTTTCATTGTATTCATATGCTTGCTTGATTTTACCTAGCTTTAACTCAAACCCCTTTATAATTGAGGTTCTTGAATCCTCACTAATATACAAACCGCAATCAATTGGTAACTTTTCCTTTGAAACAGCAATGGAAAGAGTTCTTCGAGTAGGTTTCACTTCCTTGGCCGATTGTGGCTCGGCAAAGTAATAGTTGAAGACATCGTAAGCAACAGTGCCATCTTTATTGAATACAATTCTTTGTGTTTGGGAGTCGCCGCCTCCATTAAAACCACCTGTCAAATCGGATGGAAGATATGTTTTCGCAGCCAAAGTGCCCAAATATTCTTTTACCTTTTTAGAAGTCCATTGCTCTTCGTAATATCCTTCTTCAGCTGAAAAGTCTTTGATTCTCATTGTAGTAGTGATGTTTGTCAACTCATTAATATTAATTGATTCAATTGGTATTAGTACGCTAGCTTGTGCAATAATACTCTTTACTTCAGCTTCAATTTTCTTAATTTCAGTATCATATTTTTCTTTTACAATAACCTCAGCTTTTTCAATTGTAATAGGGGCTTCTTTTTCTTTAAGCAAGGCTTCAAGCTCCATTTTCTTTAGTCGGAGTTCTTCTTGTATTTGCTCGGTAGACTTATGATATTTATCATATGATCGGTCATCTTGATAGGTTATGGATTCATCAACACCAGTTTGAGGCATTGTTGCGCCCATCATATCATTAGCCTGAGCNNCACAATAAATAAAAAGCTAGCACAGACCAAACCATAACGCATATAGGTGACCGCCTTAGGCTCTTGTTTAGCGTTCATCATTTCGAGTGTCCGCTTTTTTAGCTCACTACTAGCAGTGATTTTATCATTAACTGACTTGTAGTCATCTTTAAACATAGTCATACTCCTTTCTCAAAGCATCTTTTAGCATGGTTCTCGCCCTACTGAGTTGAGATTTTATAGTTGATATATTCATATTCGTTATTTCTGCAATTTCTGCAATAGACATATCTTCAAAATAAAAAAGATGAACAACAGTGCGGTATTTTTTGGGTAGGTTTAAAACTGCATAATAAACTTCGCTTTTTTCACCCATAGACGTGGATAGATTTTCATCTAATGCCACTGTTTTTTTGTACCAAGCAGAGGAAAACAGGTTCTTGGAACAATTAATAGTAGCCCTAATCAGCCACGCCTTTAGGTGCTCATCTGAGGTAATTTTGTCTCTTGATTTCATATACCGAATAAAAACCTCCTGAAACACATCCTGTGCATCAGCGTGATTTTTTGTTCGAGCAAGTGCCAGTCTATAGACCATGTCACTATATAGGTTTACAATATCCTCAATACAATCATTCGCTAGCAATGATTGTGTTGTCATAAGGAACACCACCTTCGTGTTATATATAATACCAGCCAAAGTGTCAAAAGGTTGCAAAGAATAAAAATATATTTTTTATTTGGCATTTTAACTAAAAGAGCAGACATTTAGGCTGCTCTTTTTTATTAGTCTATTCTCATGGAAATATCAAAGCATTTCACCGAATGGGTGAGTGCTCCAAGCGAAATAATATCAACGCCACACTCGGCAACTTGTCTAATGTTTTCGTGGGTCACATTTCCGGATGCCTCAAGAACAGCACGTCCATTTGTACGCTTTACTGCCTCTTTCATTGTAGCATAGTCCATATTATCAAGCATGATAACGTCCGCACCAACAGCCAAGGCTTCTTCAAGCTCATCAATGTTTCTTGTTTCAACCTCTATTTTTATCATATGTCCTGCTTTTTTACGCAGTGCAATCACTGCATTGGTAAGAGAACCATAAGCGTCGATATGATTGTCCTTTAGCATTGCAGCATCACTTAAATTATAACGATGATTTTTTCCACCACCACACAAAACTGCATATTTTTGTAATGGTCTAAGGGTTGGCATAGTTTTTCTTGTATCAACAATACTTGCAGATGTTCCCTCAACAAGCTTTACGCAAACGTTAGTAGCAGTGGCAATTCCACTCATATGTTGCAACAAGTTTAAAGAGGTACGCTCACCTTTTAGCAAAACACGAGTTTTGCCACTAATGTGGGCAATAACATCCCCCTTTTCAACTTCGTCACCATCATGTTTGAATACTTCAAATGAAGTATTGTCATCTAAAAGGCTAAAAACCCTAAGGGCAATCTCCAGTCCAGCAATAACGCCGCTGTCCTTTGAGATGAGTTTTGCGGTGGATAGCTTGCTTTCATCAATCAAATAATCAGTAGTCACATCAATGTAGTTAATATCTTCAGATATTGCACGTTTAATTAAGTCATCAACATAAAATTGGGGTAGTAGCATAAGAAAGTTCCTCCTATATTACCTCGTTTAAAATTAGATAGGCTACAGTTACAAGGGAACGTGCCTCAACAAGATCGCGATTTACAATGTAATTTGAATTCTCAATCTGCTTTTTCAGTTCACAAATGCGCTCAAAGCCTTTTTTTACTTCTACTTTGTCTGGGGTTACAAAGTATGTGTTTTGCATAATTGCCCTTACCTCGGTGCGAATGCCTTGAGGGATAGGTTCGCCATTTTTGGGTATATCAAATGTATAGTCACAAAAATCAGCCATATGATTTTTTGCAAGCTTATTAATTTCAAGTGCTGCTCTACGAGAGAACACCACTGCCTCTAAAAGAGAATTGCTTGCAAGTCTATTTGCACCATGAACACCGGTATGAGAACATTCACCACAGGCATACATATTGTCGATTGTAGTTTTTGAGTTTGCATCAACGTGAATTCCACCCATTAAATAGTGTTGGCATGGGAAAATTGGAATTCTATCGGTAGTCATGTCATAGCCTTGATTTAACAAATTTTCATATATCATAGGAAAACGTTTTTTTATAAAACTTGGGTCTTCATGGGTAATATCAAGGAAAAAATCATTGGAGGCAGTACGTCTTGCCTCTTCCATAATACTGCGTGAAACAACATCACAAGGAGCAAGCTCAAGACGTTCATCATAGTTGTGCATAAATCGCTCAAACTTACAGTTGACTAGGTGGGCGCCCTCTCCTCTGACACTTTCAGAAATTAGAAAGCTCTCACGGGTGTGCTTGTTTGCAAAAGCAGTTGGGTGAAATTGTATGTAGTGAAGATTTTTTATTTTAGCACCAAGATTGTAAGCGCAGGTAATACCCTCACCCGTAGCAATAGCGGAGTTTGTAGTATACTCATAAGCCCTACCGATACCACCTGTTGCAACGATAAGAAATCGTGAATTGAAATAGTGGTGTTGGTTATCGTCAAACAAAGTGTCGACATGGAAAATATTTTGGGATTTCTTTAAATCACAAACAATTGCATTTTCAATGATTGTAATATTATGTAGTTTTTGTACGTTTAGGATTAGCTTATCAACAATTTCTTTGCCGGTACAATCTTTGTAGTGAAGAATTCTTGGTCTAGTGTGCCCACCCTCAAGTGTAAGGTGAATTTCGCCATTTTCTTGCTTATCAAACTCAACGCCAAGCTCTATCAGACGCTTTACATCAGATGGACCTTCATTGGCTAAAATTTCTACTGCGTTTCTGTCATTTCTGAAACCACCTGCAACAAAAGTATCGTTAATATGTTTTTGAACACTATCATGGAGATTATCGTAAACCGCAGCAATACCACCTTGAGCTAAACTTGAATTGCTCAGTGAAAGCTCTCTTTTGGTGAANNATACAGTCCTGCAATGCCACCACCTATAATAATTACATCATAATTTTTTTCCATAATTGCACTTCCTATAAATACTCATTTATCACTAATTATAACACAAATTTTACTAAAATAAAGTAGATTATAAAATTTACACACAATTTCACAAAATGAATAATTATGTGTTGAAAATGCCAATACTAATATACAATGTCTACTGAAAAAAGCGTATTGCAATATTTTTGTGGTCAACAATTTGATTGTAGTAAAGGAGCAACATATGAAAGCTGTAATTATGGCAGGGGGGAAAGGGGGNNTCTTAAAAAAGCACGATATCAACCAAGCAGTTTTAACCTTAGGATATCATGGCGATAGGATTGAAGCAGCATTGGCACAAAACTCAACCGTAGAGCTAGAGTTTTCAAAGGAACCAAACCCTCTGGGCACTGCTGGGGGAGTAAAGTATGCGTTAAAGGATTATGATGGCGAGGCTGTAGTTATAAGCGGCGATGCTATGTGTGACTTTGATTTAACATCTGCAATTGAGTTCCATAGGGAACGTCAAAGTGATGTAACTATTATTACAAAAAAAGTTGAAGATCCACGAGAGTACGGGTTGGTTTGTGCTGATGAAAGTGGCAGAATTACGTCATTTTTAGAAAAGCCATCCTACGCAAGCTGCGTCACTGATATTGCAAATACAGGGGTATATATTTTGTCAGCAAAGGCATTATGCATGATAGAAGTTGGCAAAGTTTCAGACTTTGCACAGGATATTTTCCCCCAAATGTTAAAGCGCCAAATGAATCTTTATTCTTATGAAGAAACTGGATATTGGTGTGATATTGGTGATATTAAAAGCTACATTCAATGTCAGTATGATATGCTTGACTCTAAGGTTGAGTGCAACATTAACGCAAATAAAGTTGCAGGGTGTTTTATCAAAAAAAGCCTACCCAGTGGTTCATACAATATAATACCCAATGTATATATTGGAGAAAATGTTACTATCGGTAACGGCACAAAAATAGATAGACATACCGTTATATGTGACAACGTAAGCATAGGCGAAAATTGCGATATCCGAGGTGGGATTTTGCAATCGGGCTGTCATATAGGAAACAACGTTAATATAAATCAAGCAGTTTTAGCAGTGAATTCCTCCGTTGAGTATGACGTGACAATTAATGAGGGTTGTGTAGTTGGAAGTGGTGGGGTAATTTTACAATCGGCAACCTTAAATAGTGGTGTCAAGGTGTGGGACAATAAAACTGTTGAGGCAGGTATAATTCTATCAGATGATTTGCAACATGGGTTTGCCCGAGAAGTTATCATAGAGGAAGATGGAATTGTAGGTCAAACCAATGTGACAATCACTCCAGCCCTTTGCACTAAAATTGGTGGTGCGGTTGCAAGCCTTAGCGATATGTCCTCGATAGGACTTGCATTTAACAGTCAACCAGCCTCAAAGGCGATGGCGTTTGCAGTCATGTCTGGAATTATGTCAGCAGGAGAAAATGTCTGGAGTTTTGGCGAGTGCACACAAAGCCAATTTGAATTTTGCATGAATAAAAGTCAAGTCGATTTTGGTATCTATATAGATTCTTCTATTGTAACTTCAATAAAAGTGACACAAAAATCTGCAATGCCTATGAATCGTGCATTAGAACGAAAGCTTGAAAGTGGTATCAACAAGGGTGAATACAAAAAAGTTTCTGCCAATAAGATAGGGTGCGTCAAAAACGTAGAAAGCATGACAAAGCTATATTCGATTGAGCTATTAAAGCTATGTNNGCCGCTTGACAGTATTGAAGTGGCTATAAAAACTTTTTCGAGTCAAGTGAAATGTCAGCTCGAGGAGGCACTCACTACACTTGGCTGTAGACTTTCAAATCATGGAATTGAAATTACAATTTCAGCCAATGGCAAACAGGTTTCAATGCGAGATAATAAAGGGGTTGAACTTTTTCATGAAAAGATTCTAGCCTTGCTCTGCCTTGGAGAATTTTTAAAAGGCGAAAATGTTTCCTTGCCCCATACTGCCCCAAGAATTATTGACAAGCTAGCAGAAATTCATGGCAAAACCGTATTTCGTTATGCGGACTGCCCATGCGATGAAAGAGACAAGATTGCAAGAAATAAAGCAATTGCAAAACCATATTTAAGAGATGGCTTAATGATGGCGGTGAAATTACTTTCTTTTATGGTGGAAAAAAAGCTTGATTTTCAAGGTCTTTACGATTTAATTCCAGATTTTAATACCAGTTCAAGGCTTGTTTTTGTTTCTGCAAATCCAAGCCATATTCTAAAAAAACTCTCTACAATGAACACTGAAATTTCCGAAGGCATAGATATTTATAAGGATGGTGAAACAGCATATATCAAACCAATTAAGTCCGGAAAGGGTATTATGATTTACACTGAGGGCAAAATAGATACAACAGCAGTTGAAATTGGAGACATCTTTGAGTCTATTGTCAAGCAGGCTAGACTTGACAGCTAGGCGATTTAGTTATACAATATAAGTAATATGGAAGTACGGATTAAGGCAAATTTTTTATACAGTGCAATGATTTTTTTAGCATATTTACGAGAACGTGAACAAGCTGGTTATGCAAAAAACTCAATTGCAACGGTTTTTACAATGCAAGAAGAAGCTTTTCCTCTTGCGGTACATATTTTTTAAATCGGAATAAAATCTAGTCAAAACGCTTCGATACATAAAAACAAGCGAGGATAATGGATTCCCTCAGCCGCCCACTATTAACTGCAATCAGCAGTTTATAAGATGCGGTGTAGACTTGTTTTGCAAACAAAATAAAGTGAGGTAAAATTAAGTGATAAATAAAGAAACTAAAGAAACGAACATTGAACAACAGGAAACCAAGCCTATGGCAAGTTTTTTGAAAAATCCAAATAATAACACAAAAGAAACTGCAACGAAAGTAGCAGAGCAAAAAGCTGCACAGCCAAAAGCACCTGCAAAACCAAAAGCGCAACCAAAACAACAACCTAAAGCTCAAATCAAAGCACAGCCAAAAGCTCAACCTAAGGCACAACCTAAAGCACAGCCAAAACAACAACCTAAAGCACAAGCTAAACCACAGGTTAAACCACTAGAGAGTAAAGAACCTATTCAAGCTAAAAAACCAAATGCTCCTTTTCAAAAACGAAACAATACTTCAAAGAAAAATACTGTTTTAAAGGGTGACAATCAAGCTTCAATTCGTATTATCCCACTTGGTGGACTAAACGAAATTGGTAAGAATATGACCGCATATGAATGTCAAGGTGATATTCTTATTGTTGACTGTGGATTGGCTTTCCCTGATGCTGATATGCTTGGTGTTGACCTTGTTATCCCAGATTTTAATTTTGTTGAAAAAAACATTGCAAACATTAAAGGGCTTGTCGTTACCCACGGACATGAGGATCATATTGGCTCAATTCCTTATCTTCTAAAAAAATTCGATATTCCAATCTATGCTTCTCCGCTTGCTCTTGGTTTAATCAAGGGTAAACTCAAAGAGCATGGACTTTTAAATAAAGCAAAATTAAATGTTGTAGCACCACGACAAACTGTAAAAATGGGTTGTATGACAGTTGAATTTTTGCGTGTAAACCACTCAATTCCAGATGCAATGGCACTTGCAATTCATTCACCAGCCGGTATTATCATTCAAACTGGTGACTTTAAGGTTGATTATTCTCCAATTCAAGGTGAAGTTATTGACCTTGCTCGTTTTGCAGAGCTAGGTAGCGAAGGCGTACTTTGTCTGCTATCAGACTCCACCAACGCAGAACGTCCAGGCTCTACAATGAGCGAAAGCAAAGTTGGCCAAGCGTTCCAAACGCTATTTAACAATGCCGAAGGCAAACGTGTCATCATTGCATCATTTGCATCAAATATCCATAGAATTCAACAGATTATCAATACTGCTGCTAAGTTTTCACGCAAGGTTGCTGTATCTGGAAGAAGTATGGAAAATGTGGTTGGTGTTGCAACTGAGCTAGGCTATCTTACCCTACCTGAAGGAATTTTAGTGGACATTGATAAGATTTCACGCTTTCCAAAAGAAAAGACAGTTATCATAACCACTGGTAGCCAAGGCGAGCCTATGTCTGCCCTTTCAAGAATGGCAAGCGGAGAGCATAGAAAAGTTAATGTTACGAGCGATGATTTTATCATAATTTCAGCAACCCCAATTCCAGGAAACGAAAAGCACGTAACTCGTGTTATCAATGACCTATTAAAGCTAGGTTCTGAGGTTATTTATGAGGCAATGTACGAAGTTCACGTTTCAGGACATGCGTGTCAAGATGAGCTTAGAATGATGCTTGCAATTACAAAACCAAAATATTTCCTACCTGTTCATGGTGAGTTTAAGCATTTAAAAGCACATTCAAAACTTGCAAGAGAAATGGGAGTTTTGCCATCGAATATCCATATTGGCGAAATTGGACAAGTGCTTGAGTTTTCACAAAACCACATGAAAATGGTTGGTACTGTTGAGGCTGGCAGGGTGCTTGTAGATGGTTTGGGTGTTGGTGATGTTGGCGCAATCGTTTTGCGTGACAGACGTCATTTGGCACAAGACGGATTAATTATTGTTATTATGACAATGGAGAGTGCATCTGGAGCATTGCTATCTGGACCTGATATTGTATCAAGAGGATTTGTCTATGTGAGAGAAGCAGAAGAGCTTATCACCGACGCAAGACAGGTAGTGAAAAACATTTTAGATAAATGTGCAGAGGAAAATATAAGAGATTGGTCAACTATCAAGCTTAACGTGCGTGATGGATTGTCTAACTTCATATATAAACGCACAAAACGTGGTCCAATGATTTTGCCAATAATAACTGAAGTATAAAATTCCTTATAGTTTCACAACAAAACAGCAACAGGAGTATGCATAAATGAAACGAAAAAGATTTTGGCTTATAAGATCGACTAATATAATGCTTATGGTTATGAGTGTGGTACTTGTAAGCGTAACATATTTTGTCAGTAAAATATTGTTTTTTATAGCAGCACCCATTGTGCTAGTTTTAGTGTGCTTGTCTGGATATAGACTTTATAAAATACAATCAGATTTGCATGAGATGATTGCTTCAATGGGTCGTTCTATGACTGATTCGCATGAGGCAAGCTTTATAACATTTCCAATGCCCTCTGTAATATTGAGTGAGGTTGGTGAAATCGTTTGGTATAACGATATGTTTAAAGAAGTGGTGTTGAAATCTAAAAAAGATATTTTTGGATATAACATTGAAAGTATCATTTCAAAAGATATCAAAACGCTCCTAGCAAATCAAGGCAGTGTAATTTCATATGAGGATAGCAGCTTTGAGGTTTTTTGCATTGAAAATAAAAAACACAGCAATATTGTATACGTAATGTATTTGGTCGATATTACTGAACTTTATGACATTAAAGTTGAGTATATAAAAACCAAGCCTGTGGTAATGCTTTTGCTTATTGATAATTACGACGAGTCAATTGGAAATGAAAACGAGGGTAATAAGGCAAGGCTTATCAGCGAGGTTCAAAGGGTTATCCAAACCTTTGTTGATAAGACAAACGGATTTATTAAAAAAACTGAACATGATAGATATCTTGTAATGATAGAAAATCAAAGTCTTGAAAGCATCATTGCTGGCAGGTTTGATATACTTGATAAAACAAGAGAAATTACAACTGAGGGTAGGGTTCCGGTTACCCTGTCAATCGGAGTTGCAAGTGTTGAAACTACCCTTGCAAAGGCGGAGCAGGATGCAAGACAGGCGCTTGATATGGCGCTCGGACGTGGTGGTGACCAAGCTGCAGTAAAAGCTGACGGTGGATATGAGTTTTTCGGTGGCTTTTCAAAAGGTGTTGAAAAGCGCACCAAGGTCAAAACTAGAATTGTTGCCTCTGCAATGGTTGAGCTTATCAAATCAGCTGACAGTGTTCTTGTCATGGGACATAAGTTTGCAGATCTTGACAGTCTAGGCTCTGCGATAGGAATAGCAAAAGCTTGTGAATGTTTTGGGAAACAGGTTAATATTGTTTTGGATACAAGAAGAAATCTTGCAGGCTGTTTGGTTAAGAGACTGGTTGAAAACAATCAACAAAACCTAATATGCTTGCCTGAAATCGTGATAGATAAAATTACAGATAAAACTCTGCTAATTATCGTTGATACACATACCGAGGCTTTAATTGAAAGTCCACAGATATATAATAAGTGCAAGCAGGTTATTGTCATTGATCATCATAGAAAAATGGTCAATCACATAGAAGACGCAGTGATTTTCTACCATGAACCATATGCATCGTCGGCATCAGAAATGGTAACTGAATTGGTACAGTATTTTGGTGATAATTGCAAGTTGACCAAATTAGAAGCAGAGGCATTGCTCTCAGGAATTATGCTTGATACAAGAAACTTTGTAATTAAAACGGGTGTTCGCACCTTTGAGGCGGCCGCTTATCTAAGGAGAATAGGTGCAGATACGATTGAAGTTAGAAAGCTTTTTGCTTCCACCATGGATTCTTATCAAAGGAAAACTCGAGTAGTTTCTTCTGCTGAGATTTACAAGGAATGTGCAATTGCATCTTGCGATTTTACATCGGACGATTTAAGGATTGTTGCTCCGCAATCAGCCGACGAACTTCTAAATATCAGTGGTGTAAAAGCATCCTTTGTGCTATATGAGGAAAATGATATCATAAATATTTCTGCTCGCTCAATGGGCGCTTTGAATGTGCAGATTATCATGGAAAAAATGGGGGGCGGAGGTCATCATACTATGGCGGCGGCGCAAATTCCTAACGCAACGCTTGACAAAGTAAGACAGTCGCTTTTAGAAATCATAGATTTGCAGATTGAGTTAACAGGAAAATAATAATACTATATACTAGCGATAGAAAGGGTTTGACAATATGAAAGTAATATTGACACAAGATGTAAAAGGTTCAGGCAAAGCAGGCGAGCTTGTAAATGTTTCTGACGGCTATGCAAGAAACTTCTTATTGAAAAAGGGTTTGGCAATCGAGGCAAATGCTGCTGCGATAAATGCAAAACAAACAAAGGATAGTGCTGTTGCACATCATGCTCAAGTTGAGATTGACACAGCAAAGGAAACAGCAAAAAAACTTGAGGGTAAAACGATTACAGTTAAGGCAAAAGCTGGTGCCAATGGTAAGCTTTTTGGCTCGATAACTTCAAAAGAAATTGCAGAAGAACTCACAAAATGCTACAAGGTAGAAGTGAATAAGAAAAAAATCAGCTTAAGCTCTGATGTTAAAACTTATGGTGAATTTAGCTTTGAAGTGAAACTTCATGCGGGTATCAATGCAACAATGAAGCTAATTGTAGAAGAACAATAATAAACAAAAAAGTCTATGCCATTTTTGGTATAGACTTTTAAAGCATATATAAGTCTTGTAGATTAAATGGAGGTTTCTATGGCAGAGTTAGATGGGATTCTTGATGATAGACTACAAAACATGCCGTTTAGCCTTGAGGCAGAACAGTCGGTTTTGGGTGGGTTGTTGCTTGAGCCAGAATGTGTTTCAAGGGTGCTTGAATACATAACAAAACCTGAAATGTTTTATAAACGTCAACACAGGGACTTGTTTTCCGTGTTTATAAATATGTTCAATATGAGCAAGACAATCGACTTTGTAACGGTGCTTGATGAAGTAAATCGTGCATCTGTTTTTGAAAACAGCGATAGTGCTAAGATGTACTTGGTGCAGTTAATGGAGCTTGTTCCAACCACTGCAAATATTGGTGACTATTGCAGGATTGTGCAAGAAAAGTTTTATATTCGCACACTTATGGTTGCCTGCAACGAAATTGTAGGAATGGCTCATGAGGGTGATGTCGAGGCAAAGGCACTACTTGATGTTGCAGAACAGCGAATTTATGATATCAGACAGGGAAAAGATGCGACCAACCTTACAAAGATTGATACAGTAATTATTGAAACTTATGATAGGTTAGTAAAGCTCACAGGTGAGGACAGCGATAAATATCTAGGGTTGAAAACTGGCTTTTCAAGGTTAGATATGCTGACTTCTGGGCTAAATAAATCTGATTTAATTTTAGTTGCTGCCCGTCCTGGTATGGGTAAAACCAGTTTTGCGCTGAACATTGCAACAAACGTTGCAAAACGATATAATCGTGATGTTGCAATCTTTTCACTCGAGATGTCAAATGAACAGCTTGTTTCTAGGGTGCTATCCTCTGAAACCAAGATAAAGAGTGAAAAAATGCGTGTTGGCAAGCTTTCTCCTGATGAATGGATACAGCTTGCACAGGGCGCTGATATTTTAAGTAAAACAAATATTTACCTTGACGATAGTGCGGGCATTACCGTTGCTGAAATGAAGGCAAAGTTGCGTCGATTAAAGAATTTAGGTCTGATTGTTATTGACTACTTACAGTTGATGTCAAGCGGAAAGCGTTCCGAAAATCGTGTGCAGGAAATCTCGCAAATGACTAGAAATTTAAAGATAATGGCAAAGGAATTAAACGTTCCAGTTGTGCTTTTATCACAGCTTTCTCGTGCGGCGGAACAACGACAAGGCCACAAGCCAATGCTATCCGACCTTAGAGATTCTGGTTCGATTGAGCAGGATGCCGATATCGTAATGTTCCTCTATCGTGAGGATTATTACGAGGAGGACGTTGAGGATAAGGGCTTGGCACAGTGTATCGTTGCTAAAAACCGTCATGGCTCAACTGGTGAGGTTGACATTCGTTGGATTGGTGAGTATACTCGTTTTGAGGATGTGGAGATTTACAGAGATGAACCAAATAGATAGAGCTATAAATGATTTTAATATGCTTAAAAAATCTGGCAAAATAATTGTCGGACTATCTGGTGGAGCAGATTCTGTAACGTTGATACATTACTTAAAGTTTGGTTTAAATCGTGAGGTAATCGCTTGCCATATCAACCACAATTTGCGTGGCGAAGAGAGTATTCGAGATATGCAGTTTGTGGTGGAGTTTTGCAAAATAAACAATATACAGCTTTTTATAAAAGATGCTGATGTGAGAGATTATGCAGTCAAAAACTCTTTGACCATAGAAGAAGCAGGGCGAGCAATTCGATATGACTTCTTTCATGAAATATTGCTATCGCAAAACGCAGATTATATTGCGACTGCACACACCTTGTCAGACAACACTGAAACTGTTTTGCTAAATCTAACAAGAGGAACAGGACTAAGTGGGCTTTGTGGCATTCCACCTGTGCGTGGAAACATTATTAGACCTTTAATCTATTGCACAAGGCAAGACATTGAGGACTATTGTGCAAACAACAATCTACGCTATGTGATTGACTCTACAAACAAAGATAGCAATTATTCAAGGAACAATATCAGAAACAATGTCATTCCCGTTTTAAAGCAGATTAACGAATCCTTTGAAACTGCAATTTTACGCAATGTAAAGATACTAAGGAATGACCAAGACTGTTTACAACAACTTGCAAAGGTCGTCTTTGATGATTGTAAGGAAGTCAGTGGATATAAAGTTGACAGGATATTATCTGAACATGAAGCAATCAGAAACAGAGTTATTTCAATGATTTTAGATGAAAATGCAATTCAAAAATCAGCAGATTTAATTCTTAATATTGATGGCATTATTAAAGCCACTAAGGGCAAGATAAACGTAGCGCCAAAAAAATTCATTGAAGTTAATAACAACCTTTTGAAAGTGACTATAGAAAAAAATCCGATAGACTATTTTGAAGATGAGCTAAAAATGGGTGAATATATCTCAAAAGCTGGAGAAAAGTATAAAATTAGCAAATGTGAAATAAAAAATATAGATTTTACAAAAAAAGTTTATAGAAATTTATTATATATACTCTTAGATTATGATAAGATAAAAGGAACAGCGATTATCAGACAACGCAAACAATTTGATACAATTGAGTTTGAGAACAGAGCAGGGACAAGGACGCTGAAAAAGCTATTCATTGAACAAAAGCTTTCAGCGTATGAAAAATCAAAAACGCTTGTGTTTGCGGATGATGATGGTTTGATTGCAGTTTTTTCACTGGGTGTATCAAAGAGGGTAGCTGTCGATGAGAAAACCAAAACTGTTCTGTTGATAGAAAAAGTTAACTATTGACTAGCTAAATATGGTAATTACTAAAATTAAGTGGATAGAATGAAAGGTGGCGAGGTGGGCATGTAGTTGTTATATTCATCTGCGTTACGCAGGATAAGAATTGGCACATGCTCTGGGCGAATGAAGAATGATATTTTAAAGGTATTAATTTCAGAAGAGGAACTTTCAAATAAGGTAAAAGAACTTGGAGAACAAATTAGCAAGGACTATAAAGGCAAAAACCTACTTATGGTTAGCGTTTTAAAGGGTTCGATTGTATTTATGGCGGACTTAATGCGTGCGGTTACCGTACATTGTCAAATCGACTTTATGAGCGTTTCAAGCTATGGTAACTCAACTAAAACAACAGGTGTTGTTAAAATTGTAAAAGACTTAGATGTCAATTTAGAAGGTTTTGACCTGCTAATTGTTGAGGACATACTAGACAGTGGCATGACTTTGAGTTATATTAAACATATGTTGCTAGAAAGAAATCCAAATTCAATAAAAATATGTACATTACTTGATAAACCGGAGCGCCGTCAATCAGAAGTTCTCGCAGACTACAAAGGGTTTAATGTTCCAGATGAGTTTGTCGTTGGCTATGGGCTGGACTACGCAGAGGAATATAGAAATTTACCATATATCGGTGTGCTAAAGCCATCCGTTTATGCTGAATAGAATTTTATTAAAAAGGAGCTGATATTATTGCCAAATAAGAAGAAGACGATATCTATATATACTATTATATTGGTAGTTTTGCTTTTGGGTGTATATTTGATGACAACAATGATAAAGCCTACAGTAAAGCAATATACCCATTCTGAGATTGTATATATGTTTGAGGATAATCTGGTTGAAAAGTATTCACTAAACATAGGTACAGGTGAGCTGGAAATTAAAATCAATATGGACAATCCAAAGGCTAAAGATATTGAAGCAACTAATTTAGACAAAGATAAAAATAAGTTTATCAAGGCAGTCGTACCTTATATCTCTCAATTTCAAAAGGATATAGAAGCGTCTGTTAAGAAATATAACGTTGAGCATTCCGACAAGAAAATGGAATACAATTTTGTTGCACCAAAGGACAACTCCATGTTCTTTCAATTTGCACTTGCTTTTGTTCCGATTATTTTACTAGGCGTTTTATTCTTCTATATGATGCGCCAATCTGGTGGCGGTGGAAAGATGAATCAATTTTCCAAAGCCAATACTAAGACAATCCAAGCAGGCAAAAAGACAACATTTGCTGAGGTTGCCGGTGCAGACGAGGAAAAAGAAGAGCTTTACGAAATCGTTGAGTTCCTAAAAAAGCCATCAAAATATAGCGAATTGGGCGCAAGAATTCCAAAGGGAGTTTTGCTTGTGGGCCCTCCGGGTACAGGTAAAACATTGCTTGCTCGTGCTGTAGCGGGCGAGGCTGGCGTTCCTTTCTACTCTATCTCTGGTTCTGACTTTGTTGAGATGTTTGTCGGTGTCGGTGCATCTAGAGTAAGAGATTTGTTCGGCACAGCAAAGAAAAACTCTCCATCAATTGTCTTTATCGACGAGATTGACGCAGTAGGACGTCATCGTGGTGCTGGACTTGGCGGCGGACATGATGAACGTGAGCAAACACTAAACCAATTACTTGTTGAGATGGATGGTTTCGGGGAAAATGAAGGTGTTATCATCATTGCGGCTACTAACCGTAGANNTATTCTTGACCCAGCACTTTTAAGACCAGGTCGTTTTGACCGTCAAGTTGTTGTTGGCTATCCTGACGTAAAGGGACGTGAGGAAATTCTTAAGGTTCACTCACGCAATAAACCACTTGGATTTGACGTTGACTTGAATAAAATTGCAAGAACTACTGCTGGATTTACAGGAGCTGATTTAGAAAACCTACTAAACGAGTCAGCACTGCTTGCAGCTAGAAATCACAGAAAAGCAATCATTGAATCAGATATTGAAGCGGCTATCATTAAGGTTGTTGCTGGTCCAGAGAAAAAATCTCACAAAATTAGCGACAAAGATAAAAAGATTACTGCATTCCACGAGGCTGGTCATGCGATTGTAACATATTTTTGCCCTACACAGGATAGTGTCCATGAAGTTTCAATCATTCCTAGGGGTATGGCGGCAGGTTATACAATGCATCTTCCAACAGAAGACAGAATGCACGTTTCTAAACGCAAAATGTCTGAAGACTTAGTAGTGTTGCTTGCAGGACGTGTTGCAGAAGAGGTTGCATTAGAGGATATCTGTACAGGTGCCTCTAACGATATTGAGCGTGCCACCCAAACTGCACGCAGTATGATTACCCGCTATGGTTTTAGCGGTACACTAGGCCCAATTGTATACGGTCAAGCTGACAGCGAGGTATTCTTGGGTCGTGAACTTAACCATCAAAGAAACTACTCTGAAAACGTTGCAAAAGAAATTGACAATGAAATCAGAGAGCTTATTGACAAGGCTTATGAGGCGGCTCGTGATATCATCACAGCCAATAGAGATAAACTTGATTTGATTGCATATTATCTTCTTGAGAACGAGAAAATTAATGGCGCAACCTTTGAGGGTCTTATGACTGGTAAAATTGAATTTACGCCAATGACCGAGCAAGAGCGTAAGGCTAATGGCAAAGATGGAGAAACTCCACTTTCAGTTGTGAATGAAACATCTGCAAAAGTTAGTACTGAAGAAGTTTCCTCAACAGAAGACAGCGACGTAAAATAAGCAAAATAAAATAGGGTAGAGAGCACTTGCTCTCTACCCTATAATTTATTTGTTCGAAGAAAATATATTTATGTCCTCATCTTGAACTTTGTCCTCATTGTTAAAAAATCCAAATTGCGTATCAATGCTATTCATCAAGCTGTCAATAGAGGGAACATCGTCATCACGCAGGTAATATGGAGGGGTGGCAACCTCCTTGACTGCCTTTGAAAATATACTTTCAAAGTTATGTTTTTGTGCAAGAATATCTTCGGCTCTTGCAAAATCATGAATGTACTCATCTACAAATTCACTGGCGATAGAGGCCTTATCAATTTCAACTTCACAAACAGTGGGTGAAAGCNNATATTGGAAGCATCTGCTTTGGTCTCCAAATGAATTTCGATATCCTCAGTATCAGGTAAATCATACTGCCCAAACACATAGTCAGCATCTTCCTCGTCCTCGTCAAACACCTTCATATCTTCTGTATAACCAAGCCCAAGGTCACCTTCAAGAGCCATTTTACGCATATGTATTGCATAGAGTATGATAAGTAAAAGCATAGAAATGATGAATATTCCGCCGATTAAGATGAATGAGAGTGACACGTTTTCTTTGGTTGTAAAATTAACTAGCAGA